>JBLHKL010000052.1:0-15178 GCA_047618295.1 Gammaproteobacteria bacterium
TTCATCACCGCCCCATAGCTCTTTCAGAATTGTCGCAACCTGATCAGGTGCAGCATTACCAATTAATAATGGAATGAGGGTGAAATCATTTAATACTTTTTGTAGAAAAGGGAGTTGTACTTCAAGGCTGTGTTCCTGTTCATGTGCGGCATCTGAAAACTGCACATAAGAATGATGCTCTAATTCTTCTACTACATCGGTATCAATCGGCACATTACCAAGAGGTGTTGCAAAGTGTGTATTTGAGGGCAGGGCAATACCTTCAACGTAAACTCGATGTGCAGGACCTAATAATACGACGCGGGTAATTTGTGTCTTTAATTTTTCGATATTCTTGTATACATTGGCGGCGATTTTTCCTGAGTAGATATATCCGGCATGTGGCGCAATGATGGCCTTAGGTGGTGTTATATCGACATCACTGTTAGTTAAGTAGTCTTCCAACAGTGCATTCAACTCACTCGCATTCTGTGGATAGAAACTGCCAGCAACCGCTGGAGGTCTTATAGAAAGTTGACGTTGATTTGTAGAGATTGTGATCATTTCGTCCAGATTTATATATTGATAATTAAATTATAGGACTAATATTAAAAGAACGTTATCGAAATTAAAGGTGTTACAGCAATAGATGGAATCGACTGTTAAAACTAAATATTGGCATATTCTTGAAGATGGTCGGGTGCAGTGTGATCTTTGCCCACGGGAATGCAAGTTAAAGAATGGTCAGCGTGGACTCTGTTTTGTCCGTGCCTGTGAAGAAGATCAAATTGTTTTAACGACGTATGGTCGTTCCAGTGGTTTTTGTATCGACCCAGTTGAAAAAAAACCACTAAACCATTTCTATCCTGGTACATCGGTCCTCTCGTTTGGCACCGCGGGTTGTAATCTGGCCTGTAAATTTTGTCAAAATTGGGACATTAGTAAGTCACGTGAGATGGATACATTGGCTGATTCTGCTAGTCCAGAGACCATTGCGCTGGCTGCAAAAAACGCGAACTGTAGAAGTATTGCCTTTACTTACAATGATCCGGTTATATTTCATGAATATGCAATTGATGTCGCTGCGGCATGTAATGAACATCAGATTAAAACCATTGCTGTCTCGGCAGGATATGTTTGTCCAGAACCTCGGGCAGAGTTTTATAAAGGTATTGATGCAGTAAATATTGATTTAAAGGCATTTACAGAAGATTTTTATCACCGCATTACAGGAAGTCATCTTGCTGCCGTATTGGAGACATTGACATATATAAAGCACGAAACGGATGTCTGGCTTGAAATAACTAATTTAGTTATCCCTGACGAAAATGATTCAGATAAAGAGTTGAATCAAATGACTGAATGGATAGTTTCAGAATTAGGACCAGATGTACCACTACATTTTTCTGCATTTCACCCCGATTGGAAAATGCGTGATAAACCCCGAACGTCATTACAGACCTTACAAAGGGCAAGGTCGATAGCAATAATGAACGGATTGAAATACGTCTATACGGGTAATGTCCACGATCGAGAAGGTGATACGACATTTTGTTATGAATGTGGTGGAGAATTAATTGTTCGCGATTGGTATGAGATTAAGGAGTGGTCTCTAGATCAAGCAGGGAAGTGCCCAACGTGTAACTCAAGCTGTGCCGGTGTCTTTGATACAGGTCATGGAAACTGGGGTTCAAAACGGGTCCCAATACAGCTAAACCAACATGGCTTATAGTCATTAAATCAATTGCATAAAGTGTCTTGAAAATGATCATCTAGCCCTGTACTATGCGCCAACTCTGATGCGGGGTGGAGCAGTCTGGCAGCTCGTCGGGCTCATAACCCGAAGGTCGCAGGTTCAAATCCTGCCCCCGCTACCAAATTATTCATAGTATTTTGGTAAAGAAAGCTGGCCCCTGTTAAGGGGCTTTTTGCTATGTGAGATAGTGATATTTGTAGACCGCAAGATTTTGAGCTGCGGTAGTAAAGTGATAATTGTTTATATAAGTTCTTCATGTAGCAGACCAGATATAAACTGGCTATAATTATCACACGTATTTTTAGATTTTTAATAAGTGGGCCTTGAGCCCACTTTTTGTTTGCGACTTATGTATAGACAAAACCAAGCCTTACTCGATTTATTTGAGCCAGAAGTAGCTGCAATCGGTTACGAGTTATTGGGCATTGAGCTGACACAAAATGGTCAAGGATCAATATTACGTGTCTATATCGATAAGGAAGGCGGTGTAGTCGTTGAGGATTGTGTAGCAGTGAGTCATCAGCTTACTGGAATACTGGATGTTGAAGACCCAATCTCTGGTCACTATGACCTGGAAGTATCGTCACCAGGACTGGACCGACCATTGTTTACTATGGAACAGTATAAAAAGTTCATTGGTGAAACAGTTAAGGTCAAGCTATATGAAAAACATAACGGCAGGAAACGTTTTATTGGAGTTTTAAATGCAGTTGATGATGAAGAAGTTGTCATTGACTGTGAAGATGAGGAATACAAGGTGCCATTCAGATTAATTGAACGCGCTCGATTGGTTCCACAGTTTTGATTTTTTAAACGGTAGATTAAATGAACAAAGAAATTTTAATGGTTGTTGATGTTGTCTGTAACGAAAAAGGTGTCGCTAAAGACATTATTTTTGAAGCTATCGAACTTGCCCTCGCAAGTGCAACTAAAAAACGTAATCGAGAAGATATTGAATCACGCGTCAGTATTGACCGTGAAACGGGCGACTATGACACCTTCCGTTCCTGGGAAGTGGTCGATGATGAACCTGAGTCATTAGAGGCGCCAACCAGACAGGTCAGTTTAAAAGAGGCAAAAGAAAAACAAGCTGACATCGAAATAGGCCAATTTATAGAAGAACCAATGGCTTCTGTAGAATTCGGTCGTATTGCAGCTCAAGCAGCGAAACAGGTGATTGTACAAAAAGTTCGTGAAGCCGAGCGTGCTCAGGTTATCGATGCCTATGAGGACCGCGTTGGTGAGATGGTGAGTGGTGTTGTAAAACGTTCCGAACGAAGTGGCGTAATAATGGACTTGGGCAAAAATGCAGAGGCATTTATTCCTAGAGAAGAATTGATTCCACGAGAGGCTGTTCGACCTGGTGATCGTATTCGAGCCTATTTGAAAGAGGTCAAACCAGAGATAACACGCGGGCCGCAACTATTTCTAAGCCGTACCGCACCTGAGTTATTGATTGAATTGTTTAAAATTGAAGTGCCTGAAATCAATGAAGGCATGATTGATATAATTAATGGCGCAAGAGACCCTGGCGCCAGAGCCAAGATTGCCGTAAAGGCGAATGACCCGAGAATTGACCCTATTGGTGCTTGTGTCGGTATGCGTGGCTCGCGAGTGCAAGCAGTATCTAATGAACTGGGTGGTGAACGCGTTGATATCATTCTTTGGGATGATAATCCGGCTCAATTTGTTATCAATGCCATGGCGCCAGCAGAAGTTGCCTCGATAATGGTGGATGAAGATGCACACACCATGGATGTCGCTGTTGATGAAGAGAATCTATCTCAAGCGATAGGCAGAGGTGGACAGAACGTTAAGCTTGCTAGCGAATTGACTGGATGGGAACTAAATGTCATGTCCGTTGCACAAGCGGATGAAAAAAGTGAAGCTGAAGCTGAGACCTTATCGGCCATGTTCAAAGAACATCTTGGTGTCGACGAAGAGGTTGCCATTATTTTGGTACAAGAAGGGTTCTCGAGTATCGAAGAAGTCGCCTATGTGCCAGAGAAAGAAATGTTGGCTATCGAAGAATTTGATGATGATTTAGTGAATGAACTACGTGGACGTGCCAAGGATATTATGTTGACACGCGCAATTGCCAATGAAGAAAAGTTAGGTGATGAAAAGCCTGCAGAAGATTTGCTGACGATGGAAGGTATGGATGAGGCCTTGGCTTTTGAATTGGCTAGTAAAGGTGTGATATGCATGGAAGATTTGGCAGAACAATCCGTTGATGAATTAATGGATATAACTGGTGTCGATAAGGATCGTGCCGGCGAATTAATCATGACTGCACGTATACCATGGTTTGAATCAGAAGAATCTAATAGTGAGAGTGCTAATTAATGCCTGAAGTTACTATCAGTGAGTTTGCTACCGATGTGGGTGTGTCTGTTGAACGGATACAGGAACAACTAGTCGAGGCGGGACTTCCCAATAAAAAAGCTGAAGAGGTTATTACCGATTCGGAAAAGTCTGTGTTATTGGGGTTTTTAAGGAAAAAGCATGGGAAAGATGAAGATTCTGAACCACGCAAGATTACCTTACGCCGTAAAACTGTAAGTGAACTTACAGTGCCTGTTGCAACTCAGGGTAGGGCAAAGCCACGCTCAAAAACAGTAAACATTGAATTTCGCAAACGTCGTACGTATGCAAAACGTGGCGATGTTGCTGAAACCTTAAAGCAGGAAGAAGATGCTGCAATATTAGTCGAAGCACAAGCAGCAGCTGAACTTGAACAAAAGCAAACGGCTGATGCTGAGGCAAAAATTACTGAAGACCAGAATGAAGCCCCTGTTGTTGAAGAAACAATTGCAGCAGAAGGAATAGCAGAATCTGAGCCTGTAGTCGATGCGCCGATTGAAAGTATTGAAGTAGAAACAAGTATTCAAGCGAAGAACGAAGCCCCTGTAGAGGAGCAAGTTGCTAAAGCACCAGAAGTCGTTGTAACACCACCCGTTGTTAAGCCGCCAGTAGTAAAAGAAGCCACTAAACCGCCAAGTAATAAAGAAAAGGCACGTAAAGAAAAAGCTCGGCACGGGCGACAAGAATTACATGTTGCTAGCAAAGGTTCTGGCAGAAGACGTAAAAAGGCTAGGCATTCGCCAGTAATTCATCAATCAGGGGATAATCAACACGGATTCGAAAAGCCAACAGCACCGGTTACTAAGGAAATTGAAATTCCTGAAAGTATAACGGTCGCTGAGCTCGCTCAACGCATGTCTGTCAAAGGTTCTGAAGTAGTAAAAGTAATGATGGGTCTGGGCACTATGGCAACGATCAACCAAACCATTGACCAGGATACAGCGGGTATTGTTGTTGAAGAGATGGGGCATAAGCCTAAATTCCAAAAGGATAATGCACTAGAAGAAGAAATGATTCAGGCTGCCCAACAAGGTGGCGATCAAGTTACTCGTGCACCGGTTGTAACTATCATGGGTCATGTTGATCATGGTAAGACATCATTACTAGATTATATTCGCCGTACCAAGGTAGCTGCAGGCGAAGCTGGCGGAATTACTCAACATATCGGTGCTTATCGGGTGACGACAGATAATGGTGACATCACCTTTCTGGATACGCCTGGACATGAAGCGTTCACCGCTATGCGAGCACGTGGTGCAAAAGTAACTGACCTGGTTATTATTGTCGTCGCGGGAGATGATGGCGTGATGCCTCAGACTGAGGAAGCTGTTAAACATGCTAAAGCAGCTGGTGTTCCTATCATCATTGCTGTTAATAAGATGGATAAAGAAAATTCAGATCCAGAACGAGTTAAACAAGAATTATCGAAATTTGAAGTTATTCCGGAAAGTTGGGGTGGCGACACGCAATTTATGCCTGTCTCTGCACTGACTGGCGAAGGTGTTGATGCTTTATTAGAAAGTATTTTATTACAAACTGAGATTCTTGAATTAAAGGCGATAGACACGGGCCCGGCTTCAGGTGCTGTTATTGAGTCTCGATTGGATAAAGGCCGTGGGCCTATTGCGAGTATTCTTGTTCAAAACGGGGTGCTCAAAAAAGGTGATGTTATTTTAAGTGGCCATGAGTTTGGTCGAGTCAGGGCGATGATTGATGATAGTGGCACTGAAGTGACTTCAGCAGGACCCTCTACACCAGTTGAAGTGTTGGGTTTGTCAGGTACACCTAATGCGGGTGATGAAATGCTGGTAGTACCAGATGAAAAGAAAGCTCGGGAAATTGCACTCTTCAGACAAGGGAAATATCGTGAAACGAAGATGGCTCAACAACATGCATCTAAACTTGAAAATGTGATGAATCAGATGGAGCAAGGTGAAGTTTCTTTACTAAACCTGCTGATCAAAGCCGATGTGCAAGGTTCATCAGAAGCGTTGGTCGATGCATTAACACGATTGAGCAATGACGAAGTAAAAGTAAATATTATTAGCAGTGGTGTTGGTGGTATCACAGAGTCTGATATCAACCTTGCTATGGCATCTAGTGCTGTCGTCATGGGCTTTAATGTACGGGCAGATGCAAGCGCACGTAAGTTAATCGATGCTGAAGGTATTGACCTGCGATATTACAGTATTATTTACGATCTTATTGACGATGTTAAAGCCGCGCTTAGTGGCATGCTATCCCCAGAGATCCGAGAACAGATTACCGGTGTTGCAGAAGTTAGAGAAACATTTACATCTCCAAAATTTGGCGATATAGCCGGTTGTATGGTGACAACAGGCCGTGTTAATCGAAATAATCCTATTCGTGTTTTACGCGACAATGTTGTTATTTATGAAGGAGAACTCGAATCCTTGCGTCGATTCAAAGACGACGTTAATGAAGTCAAGTCAGGGATGGATTGTGGTATCGGCGTTAAAAATTACAGCGATGTACAAGCGGGCGATCAGATCGAAGTGTTCGAACGAATTAGCGTTGAACGTAAGATCTAGTCATTAGCCATGCCAAAAGAATTTGGGCGTCACCAACGCGTAGCCCAGTTTATTAAAGAAGAACTCTCCGTCCTTATACAACGCGATTTTCCATTGAACGAACATGGCATGATTACGCTGGCTAATGTGGATGTTAGTCCAGACTTAAATAATGCCACTATTTATATTACTTCGTTTAACAATAAAGATTCGCACGAAGAATTGGTTAAAGAAATGAATGATCACGCCGGTCAATTTCGGCATGAGCTGTCACGTATGCTGACCACAAGAAGCGTGCCATCGATACGCTTCAAATATGATGAATCAATCGAGCGTGCACAGCGACTTACTGACATTATTAATTCCGTTAGTCATAGCGATGAAGATGAATCAGATGGGTAGATCTCCAAAAAAACGTGGTCGAGATATCAATGGTATTTTAGTGCTGGATAAACCGGCAGGCATGAGTTCCAACGGTGCTTTGCAGCATGTAAAACGACTTTATAACGCTAATAAAGCAGGACATACTGGCAATCTTGATATGCCTGCGACAGGTTTATTGCCTATATGCCTGGGCGAAGCAACTAAAGTTTCGGCTTATCTATTAGATTCGAGTAAAACATATCGTGCAAGGTGTCGATTAGGCGCAACAACCACAACCGGCGATGCAGATGGTGAAATACTCGTAGAAAAACCAGTGCCTGAATTGACTGAGGCTGATATAAGACAGGCCTGTACTAAATTTACAGGTGAAATAGAGCAAGTCCCGCCAATGTATTCGGCGCTAAAGCAGAATGGAACACGACTCTATGAACTTGCTTACAAAGGTATTGAAGTAGAACGAAAAGCAAGAAAAATCACTATTCATAGAATAGACCTGTTTGATTTTAAGAATAACGAGTTCGAGATAGAGGTGTTCTGTACGAAAGGAACCTATATTAGAACTTTGGCAGAAGATATTGGTAATGAACTCGCTTGTGGGGCCCATATCCTATCCTTGCGTAGATTGGGAGCAGGCCCTTTCCATGAATCACAGATGGTGACACAGGCGCAATTACAAATAGTTGCAGAAGAGGGCATCGAACAACTCGACAAACTGCTTTTACCTATGGATAGCGCATTGACAGATATGCCCGAGATTCGTTTATCTGAAGATGTGGCATTTTATCTCTGTCAGGGGCAAACGGTTACGGCTTCAGGTCTACCTAAATCAGGTCGATTAAGACTTTATGATCATTCTGCTAATTTTCTTGGTTTGGGCGAAGTTACAGAGGATGGACGGATTGCACCTAAGCGATTGATTAATAGACTAGAAACAGTAAGAAGGGACTGAGTTGAAACAAATTGATGTTTCGCTTGTTAGAGAGGAAATGCGCGGTTACAATACGCGCGAATTTTGATATCAGTAAAGTTTGCGGGAGCATATAGAAAATGGCAATTAGTTGTGAGCAGAAAGCAGGAATAGTCAAAGATTATCAGCGTGGTACAAAAGACACCGGTTCTCCAGAAGTACAGGTGGCATTGCTGACCTCTCGCATTACTGATCTATCAGGGCATTTCAAAGATCACAGTAAAGACCATCATTCAAGACAAGGTCTGCTACGCATGATTAATCAGCGACGCAAATTGCTTGATTATCTAAAAGATAAAGACCTGAATCGCTATCGCGATTTGATAGACCGTCTTGGTCTGCGTAAATAATATTCTCGCTGGCGTATTTGCCAATGAAGAAACGATATCAATAAACCCGCTACTGCGGGTTTTAACGTTTTTATAATTTAAAAATCATTTTAAAATCAACATCAACATTTGTTGTTAGGGAAAATCCATGAGCGTGGTAACAAAAGAATTTCAATTCGGTAATCATAAAGTCACTCTAGAAACAGGCAGAATCGCCAGACAAGCATCCGGTGCTGTCATGGTTAGCATGGGAGATACAGTTTTACTGGTCACCTGTGTTGCTAAAAAGGAAGCGAGAGAAGGACAAGACTTTTTTCCTTTAACCGTCGATTATCAGGAAAAGACCTATGCCGCAGGTAAAATACCAGGTGGTTTTTTCAAACGAGAAGGACGTCCTTCGGAAAAAGAGACATTAACCTGTCGCTTGATCGATCGACCTATTAGACCGTTATTTCCGAAAGGATTTAAAAATGAAGTACAGATCATTGTGACGGTCATGTCACTCGACCCTGATATTAACCCTGATATCCCGGCTATTATTGGTGCCTCGGCAGCAATCAGTCTTACTGGAGCACCTTTTAGTGGTCCTGTAGGTGCTGCACGTGTTGGTTATATTGATGGAGAGTACGTACTTAATCCGTCATATACAGCATTAGAAGATTCGCAGCTGGAATTGGTAGTTGCCGGTACTGATACATCAGTACTTATGGTTGAATCTGAAGCGAAGCAATTGTCAGAAGATATTATGTTAGGCGCTGTTATGTATGGTCATGAACAGTTTCAAGTCGTTATTGAAAACATCAAGGCCATGGCTGCAGATGCAAACACGAAATCTTGGAATTGGACAGCAAAGGAAAAAGACGAAGCACTTGAAAATGAAGTTCAATCGCGTGCGGGTGATTTAGTTCGTGAAGCCTATAGCATTCAAGACAAGCTTGAACGTCAAGAACGTCTGCGTGAAATTAAGAAAGAAGTGGTTGAAGGAATGACTGAAGGCGAAGACGCGCAATGGTCAGCCGGTGTGGTAGCGGGTTCAATAGAAGCACTAGAAAGCCATATTGTTCGTAGCAGTGTATTATCTGGTGAAAACCGTATCGATGGACGTGATTCAAAAACGATACGTCCGATTACCATTGAAACGGGCATTCTACCCCGCACACATGGTTCAGCATTATTCACTCGTGGTGAAACACAGGCTATTGTTGTTGTCACTTTAGGTACACAACGTGATTCACAAATTATTGATGCTATTGAAGGCTCTTATAAAGACCCTTTTATGTTCCATTACAATTTTCCTCCATTTTGCGTGAATGAAACCGGTCGTGTTGGTACACCAAAACGTCGTGAAATTGGTCATGGTCGTTTAGCCAAACGCGGTATTTTAGGTGTCATGCCTGATATGGAAGAATTTCCATATTCTATTCGTGTTGTTTCAGAGATTACCGAATCTAATGGTTCAAGTTCTATGGCCTCAGTTTGTGGTAGTAGTCTGGCGTTAATGGATGCCGGTGTAGAATTGAAGGCGCCTGTAGCAGGTATTGCGATGGGACTGATTAAAGACGCTGACAAGTTTGTTGTGCTTTCTGACATTATGGGTGATGAAGATCACTTAGGCGATATGGACTTCAAGGTAGCTGGATCTGAAAATGGTATTACTGCCCTGCAAATGGACATCAAGATTAACGGTATAACTAAAGAAATTATGGAAGTAGCTCTGACTCAGGCAAAAGAAGGGCGTTTGCATATTCTAGGTAAAATGAATGATGTACTAAAAGTACATAATGAAGAAATGTCAGAGTTTGCACCTCGTATCACCACCATAAAGATTCATCCAGATAAAATTCGTGACGTCATTGGTAAAGGTGGCGCAACCATTCGAGCAATCACTGAAGAAACAGGCGCTACGATTGATATTGATGATGATGGTACGGTCAAGATTGCAGCAACAGATAAAGCCGCCGGCGATGCAGCATTAAAACGTGTTGAACAAATTACAGCCGATATCGAAGTTGGTAAGATTTACGAAGGCAAAGTAGCTAAGTTAATGGACTTTGGCGCCTTTGTGAATATATTGCCTGGTAAAGATGGTCTGGTACATATTTCACAAATTTGTGAAGAACGTGTTGAAAATGTCAGTGATAAGCTTAGTGAAGGCGATATGGTACAGGTCAAGGTACTTGAAGTTGACCGCCAAGGTCGTGTACGACTCAGCATGAAGGCTGTACATGAAGCCGAGGCTTAGCACTAGCGAATAGAATAAATACCTTAGAGTTAACACTAAAGGGGCTTTTTTAGCCCCTTTTTTTATGCCTGAGATTTAATAGCCCTTTGAAGTGTCTTATACGTTAATACTTTTGATGTAAGTAGTTGCTAGTCAAATGAATGTTTCAGGAGATACACTATTATGAAATGGATAAAGATACGCCAGATGAAGAACTAATGCTGAGCTATGCTACAGGTAATGCTGCAGCATTCGAGATTTTGTATCTGCGGCATAAAGGTCCTGTGTATCGCTATATGTTAAGACTTTGTCGGAATGAAGCTGTTGCAGAAGAATTGTTTCAGGAAGTCTGGATGAAGCTCATAAAAGCCAAAGATAATTATGTTGCTTCAGCAAAATTCACGACCTATCTTTATAAATTAGCACATAATCTTTTCATTGATCATTATCGAAAACAAACGGTCAGAATAGTTGAAGACCTGTCAGTTGAAGTAGATGATATTGAACATGGACAAGAACAAGAATCAGCTAATAATCCTGAATACTTGACTCAGACCCATCAGACAATGGATAAATTGACTTCCTTATTAGAAACTTTGCCTAATGAACAACGGGAAGTATTTTTGTTGAGAGAAGAAGCAGGCATGACTGTTTCCGAAATTGCTGAGATAGTAGGGATCAATGCTGAAGCGGCGAAGAGTCGCTTACGTTATGCCATCGCAAAATTGCGTTCAGGCTTGAGTAGTGAGTAAGTTATGGTAAACGATGATAAAGAAATAGACGACTATCTTGAGGGCAACTCGGAGTTGTCAAAACAATATCATAGCACTGCTATGGCAGAGCCTTCTGAGCGTCTGAATGAAAAAATATTAGCAGCGGCAAAAGATGCTGCTGCACCTAAACAGAAATCAAAGGTTCTATTTCATAAATCACCCTGGGTTAGGCCTGTCTCAATCGCAGCAATGATTACCTTGAGTGTCAGCTTGGTTGTGACGATGCAACAAGAATCGGGGCAGCCGTTAATGAGTGCGCCTGGTTCAAGTGTTGAACCGTATAATTCAACAGTATTATCAGAAGAGATAGTTATGCCACAAACTGTTACTGCTGATGATATGTTCGTGCTTGATGAAGTAGAGTTAAGACAAAGTAATGATGAGCGTGTTGTTGCTCCGGCTGCCTTAGGCACAGTTGGAGGCTACCATGCTGAGAGCAATGCAGATGTAATGAAAGACGAAGCTACTGTTCAACCTGTAAATAAAGCATTGTTAAAACAAAAAGAACGATCCAAAGAGGTTGAGAAAAGAGTCTTTGCTAAAGAACAATTGCTTCAATCAGCGCCAATGGAAGCAGATGTTAATGTGGTTATGGAGAATAAGCAGGATCCCCAAAGGACTTTACAAGAAGAAGGAATATTGGAGATTAAAAACTTATTGCTTGAAGGAAAAATTGAAGAATCAAAAGGATTGTACAAAGAATTTATAAGAAAATATCCGGGCTATTCGAATGACGCTATTGAGGAAATAATCGGAGCAGAACTGTTTGGATTAATTAAATGATACTGAATAATAACGCAAAAAAAAGAGCCATACGGGGAGTATGGCTCTAATGTTTAAAATATAAGAGTAGGGGGAATATGCTAAGGCTTTATGCTACTTTTTTGACTTCTCTTTCAAGTAAGCATCAAGATCATTTGCTGTGCCGATCAGTTTTCCACCGATGAACACTTGTGGTGTTGTCGTTGCACCAGAGATAGCTCTAAGCGTACGACTGGTAATGCCTTGACCTAATACGACTTCTTCGTAAGGCATGTCGTTTGCTTCCAGTGCTTTTCTGGCACGTTCACAATGAATACAGCCTTTACGTGAAATCAGTGATACAAATTCAGGTTTAACTGCATTTGCATTGATGTAGTCAAGCATCGTATCCGCATCAGAAACTTCGAACGGGTCGCCTTCGACTTCTGGTTCGATAAACATCTTTTCGATTTTTTTATCTTTAACCAGCATTGAGTAGCGCCATGAACGGTCACCAAAGCCCAGGTCTTTTTTACCTACCAACATACCCATGCCCTCGGTAAATTCACCATTTCCATCAGGAAGTACGGTGACATTGTTTGATTCCTGGTTTTCTTTCCAGGCATTCATAACAAAGGTGTCATTAACGGACATGCAAATGATTTCATCTACGCCATTTTGTTTAAATACGGGTGCCAGCTCGTTAAAACGTGGTAGATGAGTACCCGAGCAAGTTGGTGTAAATGCGCCAGGCAAAGAAAAGACAATTACGGTCTTGCCAGCAAACAAATCGTCGGTCACCATGTTTTTCCATTCGCCATCTTCGATTACTCTGAAAGTGACATCAGGTATGGTTTGACCTTCTTTATTTTCTAACATGAATAAGCTCCTATAAGTGGTTAAAGTTTTACTGTGAGTATACTAAATTAAAGCGATAAGCTTATGAATTTGATTCTGTTTATAGGCTTGATAGTAGAAAACTATCTATGGATGTTTCTAATGCAGTTGACTGTTCGGGGCTCGTTCACCGAATTGGCCGATCTGCCATTCTGACCGTTCGATACTTTGCATCAGTAACGAATAAAACATATAGAGCAAGGTGTCATTCAAGGTTAAGGTAATACCTTGTTTTGTTTCTGATTGAAGTTCAAGAATCAGGTTGCCACTATCGTCGATTCCCGCCTTTATACCAAAGGCTAAAACACCATGTTCGCCTAATGGACGAGTTTTCGGTTTTTCTTCGGCATAGGGTTTTTCAAAGGCGCCGTCTGTATAAAGTTTTTTTGTTTCTTTCTTGGAGCTTAATGATGTTGTTCCACCACGTTTTTCGATTTCTTTATCCAAAATATCAAGTAACAGTTTTGTAAAGCGACGCGTTAGCCAGATTGAATATTCATTATTATTTTCTGTTGAAGTACGTATTAGTATTCGGTCTTCCTTATTTGAATATTGAGCATTGATTTGATGAAGTTTATCAGTCATAGAGGATTATAATTTACCTTGTTTAAATGAGAAAATCTTAATTTCTATTTTATCGCTTATAATCATTTTGAATAGCTAAGCAAAAGCCATTATTTATCTTAGATAACATTAGTACATTCGTTATATAGTGCAGGACGGTTTAACAAGTAGGATGACCGATCATTTAACGTAAATTAAATTATGAACACTGAATATGCAAACTCGTAGTATTTTGTTATTACCTATAGGTGCAATTATAATTTCCGTTATTGCCATAAATTATCCATGGTTATTAGCTGATTATGGCAAGGCCATTGTTCCGATGTTAGGTATCGTTATGTTTACGATGGGAATGACGCTTAAACCGGCTGACTTCAAACGTATATTCGAACAACCTGCATTAATCGTCATTGGTGTCTGTTTACAATATATCCTGATGCCATTGATAGCATGGTCGTTGTCACTATTGTTAGATTTACCTGTTTTATTAGCAACGGGCTTGATTCTGGTGGGTGCTTGCCCAGGAGGAACCGCTTCAAATGTTATATGTTTTCTGGCGCGGGGTAATGTTGCACTCTCAATATCATTAACAGCAGTTTCTACCTTGCTAGCAGCGCTATTAACGCCGTTGATTATGCTATTTTATGCCGATCAAAGTATTGATGTCCCCGTTCTTAATATGATGAAGAATCTATTGCTAATTGTAGTTGTGCCGGTTTTATCAGGTGTCTTGATCAATTCTTTATTCCAACAACGAATTCAGAGTGTTAAATTATTTTTACCACTGCTTTCTGTATCATTTATCATTTTTATTATAGGTGTGATTGTTGCAAAAAATCAGATGCATATAACTGAGCTCGGCGTATTGTTATTTGTGGCAGTTGTTTTACACAATCTTCTGGGCTTAATCACAGGCTATAGTATTCCAAAGTTGATGGGCTATGATGAGGCAATATGTAAAACGATTTCGATTGAGGTTGGAATGCAAAACTCGGGATTAGCAGTGGTATTAGCAAATCAATATTTTACAATTTTGGCTGCATTGCCCGGCGCGCTTTTTAGTATCTGGCATAATATCAGTGGTTCAGTCATGGCCGTTATTTGGTCAAACAATAAGGCAGGTTCAATTGATGCTACAAAAACATGATTAATCAATGTTCTTCGCTTATTAATTCTTTTAGAAATCGTAGCTTTGTTTTTTTATTCATATTATTAATCTTTTCAGGATGTTCAAAAAAAGAACAATCCTACTTTCCGCTCAGCAATGGATATAAATGGCGTTACGATGTCTTGTTAGAAACACGTGATGGTGTGCAGAGACAAAAATATATTCTCAATAATCTTGGTGAAAGTGAATTAGACGGAACGCAGGTATATCTACGAGAATCACTCGATGGCACCGTTCTGTACTATTTAGATTCTAATGAAGGTATTTATTATCTAGGCAGTATAAATGACAAGAAGATTAAGCCAGAATTTTATAAAGATAAACAACTTGTTATTCCTGAGCCACATGTCGCGAATACAAAATGGGAACAAACAACAATAACAAAATTATTGAAGAAGACAGGACCTCCACAGAAAACAGTATTTGAAATTTTTGCGAAGGTAGATCTAGAAGCAAGGATAGAATCATTAGACGATGTAGTTATTGTTCCCGCAGGGCGTTTTA
>JBLHKL010000053.1:0-14683 GCA_047618295.1 Gammaproteobacteria bacterium
GTGGAAGGACCATTTAATAAAAGATCCGACCAGAATAATGGAAGCCTATCTGGCAAATACCCAAGCAATAGGTCATAACGCTGGCGTTATTTAACTCGTTAATGGAAATTACATTAAAGTTATATGCAGGGTTAAGCCAGTATTTGCCAGAAGACGCAGTAAAACATGCTACGAAACTAGATATTCCTGCTTCATCAACGGCATTTTCAATTCTTGAGAAATTTAACGTTCCTAAAGAGTCGGCACATCTTGTGTTACTAAACGGTGTTTATCTTGACTCTAATGAAAGAGGAAGTTCGACATTTAGCGAAGGTGATACGCTCGCAGTATGGCCTCCTGTAGCCGGCGGTTAAAATCAAACTTAATTGTTTCTCGTTTTATCATTCAAAAACATGAGATCCGTTAAACCACAATTGTAGGGTATGAATGTAATGACGGATTTGATTGAATTGAAACGTGATATGGCGGTAACTCATGATGAGTTTTATCGATTAATAACTAAAACGATAAATAATAGTGACCTTTTAAATTTCGACAAAATTAATTCATCAGTCAGTTTCCCGTTCTCAAACGGTGAAATAAACATCTCTTTAGAAAAACAAAAAATTAGACAGATAGCTTCTATGAAGATTGATCATACGCCGATGAACTTCAGGTTCATGAACCTAAGCAAGGATGAAATGCAGAGGTATATACAAAAGTTTGATATAACCTTCCAAAAGGGCGGTGGTTAAGTTCTAAATGTTATGCTTGCCAATATAAGCAAGAATCAGCTCGGTACCTAGTCTTCGAATGATTCAAGTGCCAGAATTGAATTCCCACCAACAAATACGGGTGTATTAAATACATCGATAATGTCGCCATCAAGTTCTTGGCGGACTTGTTTTACTAATCCTACTCCCGCTGCATACCACTCTTCAACTCGCATAGGGATCTCCGTATGTCCACTCACTGCGTCTGTATACGTACTGAAGCTACCTTCAGCAACAACCTTGATACAGTTCTCAAATGTGCCTGCTGGGACAGTTACCGTCTCAGTCAATGACTCTATACGATAAATCATTGGTACTTGCGCATCTTTGCCAACGCGGACTCTAAACGGATAAACACGCAGTATTAATAACGGTCTGCTTATTTCTCGCCACTCAGATCCAATAGACAAAGGTTGCTTTAGAACATAACGTCTATCTCTATCCAGTCGTGGTTTTGATTCAACTACAGTCCGTAAGGCTTCCCTGAAAACCCCTGTATCATCATAGTTGAGATAGTAATCTATACCTGAGCTCGTACGGCGAACAAAATAAGTTTTTTTGCCAAACTTTTTTGACCCTAGATTTGAAATTGTTAACTGTCTTTTTGTAGACTCAATATCGTCACCATAATCAGTATGTAGTTTGTATGTCCAACTCATACCTTTATTTAGCGGAAAATATTCACTGCCTATTGGTTTCTCAGAACAACCCGCTAAAAAAACTAACAGTAGAGCTAATAGTATGTAGTTAAAATTATTCATAATTCAGACCTGTTGTATTGGTATGCTATTACTTCTCAGGAACTTCAGGATCAGGCAGGTCAAAAAACTCAATTTCTTCACGTGTTTCGCCATATTTTGATAAGTCTTTTGCAATTTCATCTGTTGTTTCGGCTTCTACTTTCTTGCCGAGCTGTATATTGCCACGTCGTTGTTCTTTTAAAGCGGCGTCTAGAGCGGAGTGTAAGTCAAGATCGTATGGTAGTTCATAGGCACGTGGTTCTGCAGCTGGGCCATTATCAACAAATGACGTGGCCCATATATGGATACGACCAGCCGTGCCTTCTTCTTCATCGGGCTCAGTGATTGATGAAGCCATCAATTGAAATTGATCCGGTAAGGTTTGCTGGGTAGGCCAACCAAGCATACCTTGAAGGCTGTAGAAAGTGAGGTAGTAAAAACCACTGACTGTAAGTATAAAGGCAAACTTTATCCATACAGGTAGACGGGTAAGTAAAAATATTGCTAACACTAAAGCCGCTAATGCGACATACGTTAGTGTGAGCCCTAATACAGCCTGATTCATAATTTGTTAACCTCAACAATGGATTTAAATAATGTATTAACATTAGATACGTTGCCATCTGCATCGATGGTGAAACGCACTGCTGTTTTTTCATCGCCTTTATTTTCTAATATAAGTGTGCCGTAATATACAACTTCTAACTGTGGGTTGACTTTTACGGCACGGACCTCAACATTTGCTTGTCTTAATGACTTACTGTTGTAGTAATGGACATTAAATATATATTCTCCAGGGACATTGCCGCGTATGGTTACCACTTCCTGATTTAGAGGGTTAATTATTTCAACGCCATTAACCACAATACTATCTTTAGCAATACCGCGATCATCACGGTCGAGATGTATTAATCCAACCTCAGAATTTCGAAACCAAACAATGCCACCTTTGGGGCCTTTGACCCAAGTGTCCACATCATCAGGACTACTATCATCCCATTTGATGGTAACAATAAACTCTGCTTTGGGATCAATAATACCCTTCTTGGCCGGTGGGTTTAAAAATAATATCGTGATCAAAAAAAGCAGAGTGAATGCTAATAATGAATTAAACAATAGATCCGTAAACGGATCTTGCTCGAATTGTCGAGATGAGCGTCTTATACCCACGTATTAAGCCTTTTTATGTTGCTCGGGTATTAGTTCAGTCTCCATGTAATGCACCGTTCTCGCTACGACTTCGTCAGCGCCTCGATCTAATAGTAAATATTGAAAGCTGAGTAACATACTTCCCAGTAAGCCAACAAGCGTTGTGTTAAGGGCAACCCCCATACCTGCAGTCATAGAAGTGAGAATGCCTTGAACATCGGCAATATCAAAAGACTTTAATGTAGATAGGGGACCGAGCATGAGTACAAAACCAATCACAGTACCTAATAAACCCAGTTTCACCAGCAAACTGGTAAAAAACCAACCTATCTCGTGCTGAGCGTGAGCTTGATCTGCAAAGACATCCGCGAGTAAAGCGTTATCAGCAGACTGTTCGCCATTCAATGTTTGCCCTTCCAGGCTCTTAGTAATGGTTTTCAAGAATTGAGAGGGCAATGAATCATCGCTTTCCCAGGATATTAATTTGTTTTCTATATCTGCAATCGCATTGAGTTGATCGGATAAATAATTTGCCCGTATTCCACAATGAATTGTTCCGCCAATAAAAAATAATGCGATCAAAAATGTAATTTTTGTTGGGTCATTGATAAATATTTGAATTAGGATATGAAGCTGCCAACTGAACCAAAGCAGAAATATCATAACCCCGGTATAGATAGTCCATTGCAATATCAATCGCGATTTATAGGTTTTTGTAAGCATGGCTGATTCAGGAGACCTAGATAATTGTAGTGAAGACGAGTACTTTTATAATTATTATTGAATAGATATTTAAGACAACAATAAAGACTAGATAATATTATTTCAATGCTTTTTTTTGGTTCCAAGCGCTCGGCTATTACTTTTATCATCACATAATAGCCTCTTTCTGTATGACGAATACTATATTTAACATCTACTTCTACTTCAAAATCGCTTTAAATATGATTTCACGAGATATACAAAATTAAGTCTAATAAAATTTAATGTTGTCAGACTAAGAATTGACCGGTCACCGACCGACCGGATGAAAATCATACGTTTATTAGTGCCGCTATTTAAAATATCTTTTTCAGGTATTCATATAAAATACAATAAGATAGCTCTTTTTTAAGGTGCTTTTTAATTTAGGCACAACTCTTGCTCATACTAACGCGGAAACATAATAAATAACCTGGTTCGTATGGCCAAGATGGCTTGCAAACCAATGTCTAGGAGGAAGAAATTTTGAGTTCAGATAATCCTATAGAAGTACTGGGAATTGATGCCGGCGGCACCATGACAGATACTTTTTTCGTAGCGGCCGATGGCCAATTCATTGTAGGCAAGGCGCAAAGTAGTATTGATGAAGCTACAGCTGTTGTTGAATCAAGCAAGGATGGCCTTGAAGGGTCAGGCCGTAGTCTTGAAGAAGTCTACGGACAAATGTCCACATGTGTCTATTCTGGTACAGCTATGCTGAACAGGGTGGTTTCACGCACAGGTATCCGTACTGCATTGATTTGTAGTAAAGGTTTTGAAGATAACCATCGTATGGGCCGTGCTCTACAATGTTATCTTGGGTATGCATTTGAAGATCGTCTTCATTTGAACTCGCATCGTTATGATGACCCATTGGTAGCAATTCAAGACACCCGTGGTGTTACCGAACGTATAGATTGCCAAGGTACAATTGTGATTCCAGTTCGTTTGGAAGAGGCTAAGATTGCTGCACAAGAACTGCTTGGTACTGATATTAAAGCTATCGTAATCAGTTTCTTAAACTCACATGCTAACCATGCACATGAGCGAGCTGTAAGAGATGTTGTTATTGCAGAGGTTAAAGCTTCTGGAAAAGACATCCCTGTATTTGCGTCTTGTGACTATTATCCAAGTCGTAAAGAGAGTCATCGCACCAACACAACCATCCTCGAAGCTTACGCTGCTGAGCCTTCACGTATCACGTTGAAGAACTTAAGCGATAAGATGAAAGGTTTAGGTGGTAAGTTTGATGTCCGCGTAATGGCGAGTCATGGTGGTACCATCAGCTGGAAAGCAAAAGAATTGGCACGTACGCTAGTTTCTGGCCCAATCGGTGGTGTAATCGGTTCAGCTTATCTTGGTAAGCAACTCGGTTATGAAAACATTGCCTGTTCTGATATTGGTGGAACAAGTTTCGATATGGCATTGATTGTAAAGGGTGCCTTTGCAATTGGTCGTGATAAAGATATGGCTCGATTGGTATTGTCATTGCCGCTTGTAGGCATGGATACCGTTGGTGCAGGCGCAGGTAGTTATGTCCGTATTGACCCCTATTCAGACGCTATTAAGCTTGGTCCAGACAGTGCTGGTTATAGAGTAGGTACTTGTTGGGAAGAGGGCGGTGTTGAAACCGTATCTGTAACCGATTGTCACCTTATGCTGGGTTATTTAAATAAAGACAACTTCTTAGGCGGTGCATTAGAGCTTAATGTCGATAAAGCACGTCAGTGCATTAAAGATCAAATCTCAGATAAGTTAGGCATGACTGTTGAAGATGCCTCTGCTGGTGTTATCGAGTTACTCGACGCGTCTCTAAAACAACATCTTGCTGACATGATCTCAAGTAAAGGTTATTCACCTGCTGATTTTGTCTGTTTCTCATACGGTGGTGCTGGTCCAGTTCACGCTTATGGTTATACACAAGGTTTAGGTTTCCAAGAAACAATCGTGCCTGCATGGGCGGCTGGTTTCTCAGCATTTGGTTGTGCTGCTGCAGAATTTGAATATCGCTATGATATGAGTGTTGATATCGCAATGCCACCTGATAGTGAAGACGCTGCGAAAGATGAAGCTTGTCAAACGTTACAGGCAGCTTGGGATGAATTGAAGGTTAAGGTTCTAGAAGAGTTCAAGATCAATGGCTATGGCGAAGATCAAGTAACGCTAGATCCTGGTTTTAGTATGCAATACATGGGTCAGTTGAACGATCTTGAAATTGTATCGCCATTGAAAAAAATCAGTGGTGCTAAAGATTGGCCTGCATTAACCGAAGCTTTCGAAGAAACCTTTGGTCGAGTGTATGCAAAAGCGGCACAATCACCTGAGTTAGGCTACGGTGTTACCACAGCAGTCATGCACGGTACCGTTGAAGTTATGAAACCGGCTATTCCTTCTCAGCCAGATGCAGGTCCTGAACCTTCTGATGAAGCTAAGTTGGGTAAACGTAAATTCTACTTCAAGAAAGAATGGCATGAAGCTAATTTGTTTCTAATGGAAGCAATTATGCCTGGAAATAAAATGCCTGGACCCTGTGTTATTGAGTCCGATGCAACAACTTTTGTGGTACCGCCTGGTTTCGAAACGTTTATGGATGAGCACAGACTTTTCCATCTGATCGAAGTATAGGTTCAAGTTTTAATACTTAATTGAATTTAAGCAAGAGGAATAAAATATGAATAAACCAGAATCAATATCAGGCGGTTCTACAACGAGGAAATCCATGCTGAATAATGGTAAAACCCTTATGCAGAATCGTGCTGATGTCTATAACACATCTAAAGAAACCGGACATTACAACGGTTTGACAGAGCTTAAACTGAAGAAATCTGATCCGATTACTTACGAGAAGATCTTTTCTAAACTACGTGCAGGTGTTGTAAACGCACGTGAAACAGCTAAGAAAATTGCGGCATCGCCTATCGTTGAGCAAGAGGGTGAACTTTGTTTCACTCTGTACAATACGGCAGGTGATTGTATCTGTACTTCTACAGGTATCATCATTCATGTGGGCACGATGGGAATGGCCATCAAGTACATGATTGAAAATAACTGGGAAGAAGATCCTACAGTCAACGAGGGTGATATGTTCACCAACAACGACTGTCAGATTGGTAACGTACATCCATGTGATATCGCGACTATCGTACCTATCTTCCACGAAGGTAACTTGGTAGCTTGGGTGGGTGGTGTGACTCACGTAATCGATACCGGTGCTGCTGGCCCTGGTTCTATGTCTAACGGTCAAGTCCAACGTTTTGGTGATGGTGTCCAAATCACCTGCCGTAAAACAGGCATCAACGATAAACCGATGCGTGATTGGCAGCATGAAGTACAACGAAACGTACGTACACCAAAATACTGGATTCTTGATGAAAGAACCCGTATTGCGGGAGATCATATGATTCGTGACATCGTTGAAGAAGTTATTGACGACGTAGGTGTTGATCTGTTCTTACAGTTCTCACATGAAATTATCGAAGATGGTCGTATTGGCTTGGTTAAACGTATCAACGATATTCTTATCCCTGGTAAGTACCATACCGTTGCATTTGTTGACGTACCTTACATGCATGAAGATGTACATGTGCCATCTCCATTTGCAAAGGTCGACACCATCATGCACGCACCTTGTACCATCACGGTTAAGCCAGAAGCAACATGGCGCCTTGATTTTGAAGGTTGTAGTCGTTGGGGTTGGCATACGTATAACGCAAACCCAACTGCATTTACCAGTGGTATCTGGGTAATGATGACGCAGACCATTGTACCAACAGAACGCATCAATGATGGTTCTCTCTTCGCTTCTGAATTCCGTCTACCTAAAGGTACTTGGACCAATCCAAACGATCGAAGAACAGCTCACGCTGATGCTTGGCATTTCTTGGTTTCTTCTTGGAGCTCTTTATGGAGAGCGGTTAGCCGTGGTTATTTCTCACGCGGTTACTTAGAAGAAGTGAACGCAGGTAACTCTAATCCATGTAACTGGATGCAGGGTGGTGGTTTCAATCAGGAAGAAGAAATTCACGCTGTGAATAGCTTCGAAACTGCAGCTTGTGGTACCGGCGCTTGTGCTATGAAAGATGGTCTTAACCACGCTGCTGCCATCTGGAATCCAGAAGGCGACATGGGTGACTGTGAGATTTGGGAATTAGCTGAACCATTACTGTATATGGGTCGTGCTATCAAATCTAACACGGGTGGTTATGGTAAGTATCGTGGCGGTATGGGTTTTGAAACCCTGCGTATGGTACATAACTCTGCTGACTGGTGTATGTTCTTCATGGGTAACGGCTACATGAACAGTGACTGGGGGCTACATGGTGGTTATCCATCTGCAACCGGTTATCGTTTTGAAGCTCACAAGACTGGCTTACACAAGCGTATTGCTGAAGGTAAATCATTGCCAATGGGCCATGACTGGAATCCTGACGAACCAGATTATGAGAATCATCTGGAGCCAGGTGCAGAGGTTAAACGAGACAGTCAATGTATTACCACCGAAGCAATCTTCGAAAATGGTGATCTCTACTTGAACTACCTCCGTGGTGGACCAGGTTTTGGTGACCCATTAGACCGTACCATAGAAAACATTCA
This sequence comes from Gammaproteobacteria bacterium, assembly GCA_047618295.1. Taxonomy (GTDB): domain Bacteria; phylum Pseudomonadota; class Gammaproteobacteria; order Eutrophobiales; family Eutrophobiaceae; genus UBA7359. The sequence continues at coordinate 7,976 of JBLHKL010000053.1, forward strand.
GAAAGATTTGGATGATAAGGTTCTCTTAGAAGAATACGCAATAAAAATCTATGGTGCTGTTTTCACGAAGGATGCTGAAGAGTATTACACTGTTGATGCTGATGCGACTAGAGCTCGCCAAGCAGAAATGCGCAAAGAGCGTCTTTCTCGTGGTACTCCAGTGAAGGAATGGATGAAAGGCGAACGCCAGAACATCATTGACAAGAAAGCATCAGTTCAAGTTCAGCAAATGTTTGCCTCATCTTTTGAGTTGTCACAACCTTTTCTGGATAAGTTCAGAGCATTCTGGAGTCTGCCAAATGATTGGTTGGTGACAGAGAAAGAGTTGGGTGTTCCAGCTTTTGGCGCCAAGCATCATATGGACTTGAGTCAAATGCCAGACGTTAAGACGGTTGTCTTGGTCGAGGAATAAAACATTCTGTGTTTGTGGGCGTTTAGATACGCCCACATGCTTGAACATTAAATAATTAGAGGTTTTTAAAATGTCTACAACATATACAAAGAAACAGGTTGCCGAGTTAATCGACGGTGTCCTTGATTGGGAAACAGTCCGACGCATGTTATTCATGCCGAAGGATCCACTGCGATTCTCTATGTACATTGAGGTTCTGCAAGATCGAGCAAAATGGGATGATAAAATTGTTCTACCATTAGCGCCACACTTGTACATCGTCGAAGATAAAAACGGTGATGTTGTCAATAAATGTGACTGTGGTTATGTATTCGGTCCGTATCAAGAAAACTGGAAGTTAAATGCACTTATCTATGTTCGTGATAGTGTCGAAAAATTTAACCAGGTTTATCCTAAATTGATGTCTCCTGATGCTGAATGGCAGGTTTATCGTGAGTACTATTGTCCAGAGTGTGCATGTCAACATGATGTTGAAGCGCCAACACCTTGGTATCCAGTAATGCATGATTTTGAACCTAATATTGCAGAGTTCTACAAATGGGTAGGATTAAAAGCTCCTAAGGGAATAGCTGCTTGATCCACCACTACTAACAAGAAACAGTTTAGTGACAATCTTAAGGCCACCTGTTTAATTACAGGTGGCCTTTTTTATTTGTATTTCTGAAGTTCTCGCCTCTGAATTGAACACCTCTATATCTGTTCAACGTATACTTTTTTGAGATTAATTGTGACGGATTTTAATTCTGATGCATTTTGCAACATGTTAATTTTAATCAATAAATTAATGTGATTTAACAAGTTATTTATATTGTTTGATCTTCAAATAAGTGATAATTTTAGAAGTTATCAGCAGTCCTAAAATAAACCGTACGATTGTGATTAAACGTTTTAAATTCGAACGGTTTTTTGCGTTTATGTATAGCTTTAATAGAGCTATATAACTCGCTGTAATTATTGATAATTGTATCAGGTAATTATATTGTTGCTGTATTGGTGCATGTATTGCATGTAACCAGATTGGTTTATAGTCTTAGAAATTAGAGTATGAACTTAAGATGATTACTAAACTAAAACGTTTTAATGCTTTACCCATGGCTGGGGATAACAGTCAGTTAATTACAACACAAATGAAGGGGTGTAAATATGAAGTATATATCAGGTGCCTGTGAGTCAGGCTTTCTTAAAACTATAACAATAGCGGGCGCATTAATTGCTCTGCCTATGAGTAGCTCTGCTGCTGGTGTCACCATGGCTGATATTGACAATGATGCTACAACTGTTGGCGACGTTGTAACTCATGGTATCGGTAATCAGGGTCAACGCTATAGTCCATTAGCTAAAATTAATGAAAAGACCATTAAAACATTAGCTCCAGCATATACATTTTCTTTTGGTGGAGAAAAAATGCGTGGTCAAGAGGCACAACCTCTAGTCCATAATGGCGTTATTTACACAACAGCATCATACAATCGTGCGTTCGCAATCAATGCTGAAACAGGTATGCAAATCTGGAGTTATGAGCATCGTCTTCCAGAAGGCATTCTCCCATGTTGTGATGTTATCAACCGAGGTGGTGCTTTATATGACAACCTCTTTATCATGACTACGCTTGATTCATTAATCGTTGCTCTGGATACAGCTACCGGTAAAGTCGTCTGGAAACAATCACTGGGTGATTTTAAAGCGGGTCATTCTGCTACTCAAGCACCACTTATTATTGACGGCATGGCTATCACCGGAGTTAGCGGTGGTGAGTTTGGTATTGTCGGTATGGTTAGAGCATTCGATGCCAAGACCGGTAAGTTGATTTGGGAACGTCCTACCATTGAAGGCCACGTTGGTACTTTAAACGGTAAGCCTAACGGCATGACGGGTACATTAAATGCATCATGGCCTGGTGACCTTTGGAAAGTAGGCGGCGGTGCGCCATGGAATGGTGGTACCTATGATAAAGAAACCAATACCATTATGTTTGGTGTCGGTAATCCAGCGCCATGGAACTCGCATATGCGTCCTGGTGACAATCTTTATGGTGTTTCTACCATTGCGCTTGACCCAGCTACTGGCAAGATCAAATGGCATTTCCAGTACACGCCAAACGAAGCCTGGGATTATGATGGCACCAACTACACAATCGCATTCAATAAAGGCAAACAAAAACTGGCTGCGCATGCTGACAGAAATGGTTTCTTCTATGTACTCGACAGAACTAACGGAAAGCTGGTAAATGCTTTTCCATTTGTTGAAGGACATAGTTGGGCTACTTCTATTGATCTGAAAACAGGTCGTCCTATAGAAGCGGGCAAACGCCCAGGCAACCCAGCAGACAGTGCTGATGGTAAGAAAGGTACAGTTACTACTGTTTCTCCTTCATTCCTCGGTGGTACTAATTGGATGGGTATGACCTATAGCTCAGATACGGGTCTGTTCTATGTACCGACTAACGAAATGGGAATGGATCTCTGGAATGAGCCTGTTACCTATAAGAAGGGTGCTGCTTATATGGGTGCTGGTTTCAGCATCAAGCCATTGTTTGATGACTACATCGGTGCACTGCGTGCCTATGATCCTATGACCGGTAAGAAGGTCTGGGAAGTCAAGAACAAAGGTCCGCTTTGGGGTGGTACAATGTCAACTGGTGGTAATCTTGTGTTCTACGGTACGCCAGAAGGCTATTTCAAGGCTGTTAATGCCAAAACTGGTAAAGAAGTTTGGCAGTACAACACCGGATCAGGCATCGTCGGCTCTCCAATTACCTGGGAACAAGGTGGCGAGCAGTTCATCGCAGTTCCATCTGGTTGGGGTGCAGCTGTTCCTCTATGGGGTGGCGAAGTTGCCAAGCAAATCGAAGGTATTAACCAGGGCGCAAGCTTAGTAGTCTTTAAGCTCTATTAATATTTTCTTGTAGTAATTATTAGGTATTTTCTGCCTGATAAATGTATCGATGATGAGGCCAACGTAACAGTTGGCCTCATTATTTTATAAGTTTAATAATTGAAATTTGACCTGTTTAATCTTAAAACTCCAATTAGAATGCTATCTATCATCGTTTTGTACAGTGAACTCAAGATAGTGAGTACGGTCAACTAATGTATTACCATTACAAAATTAAGAGAATCGCAACTTATGAAACCTATTAATAACACTTCTTTTTCTATCGTCTTTATCAGTTTAATTACATTCTTTTCAGTTAATGTTTTTGCGCATGGTGATATAGCACCACAGCCGGTTAACATTGACGGACTGGAAGATCTTGGTGATGAATGGCTGGAGAGAAATCCGTATTCAGGCAATGAAACGGCTATAAAAGTAGGCGAAGCTGCCTATGGTCAGAATTGCGCACGCTGTCATGGCCTTGGCGGTATGTCAGGTGGCATAAATCCTGACCTAAGGAAAATGAAACATGATGCTGAAGACGACGCCTGGTATGTCATGCGAGTTCGTAAAGGTGCTGTGAGAAATGGTATTACTTATATGCCAATATTTGCAGAAACCGATGGTGGGCCATTTAGCCAAGAAGCATTATGGGCAATATGGGCATGGATTGAGACAATAGCAATAGAGGATTAAACAGATATGTTCAGGCTAAATATTAAACGTTTACTGTCAATAATTGTTTTTGGATTATCTCTTTTATCAATTCAAGCTTTTGCGGATACGAATGCAAAAATAACCAGTGGCATTCTTAAGTTTGCTGTCTACGACAATTTTCCTCCATATTCATATCAAGCCGAGAATGGCAAAGCAGAAGGCATTGATGTCGATATTGCTAGGGCCTTAGCCGAAGAACTTGGAGTTAAGGCAAATATTCGACTCGTATTTGCTGATGAGTCATTGGGAGATGACTTGAGAGTGTATGTATGGAAAGGGCATCATGTTACGGGCCCACCATCTGATGTTATGCTGCATGTTCCTTACGATGAAAATCTTATTAAACAGGAAGATAAGGTCAACATTATTGCACCTTATTCTGAAGAGCAGGTGGTTGTGGCTGCGGACCCAGATCAACTTGGCAATAACCCACAAATAACCGCTTTTTTCTCCAATAAAATTGGTGTTGAACGCGTCACAATGGCCGATGGGTATTTATTAGGTGCATTTCGAGGGCAGATGCGGAACAGCGTTGTACATTTTTACTCCATAGGTGAAGCGATTCAGGCCTTGGTCAATAAAGAATTGACAGCGGTTATGGGTACTCGAACTGAAATTGAAGCAGCGTTGGGAGAGGCCAAAGAGAACTATCAAATTGGTCTTATGGCAATGCCAGGGATAGCAACAGCATCATGGGATCTGGGTATGGCTGTTAAAGCGACCAATGAAGATTTAACAAAATCAATTAAGGTCGCGATGGATAAATTGATCCTTGATGGCACAATTAAGAAAATTTTTAACAAGCACGGCGCTAGTTATCACATACCTGCAGCAATAATAAATTACCCGCAGGAGTAGAGTTACTGGTCTACTGGTCGTTAGATGATATTTAATATCTATCTGGTCGACATAGATAATGCTTAATTACATTTATATTGGCATGTGTCTGAGATTATATGAGGCGCACGCATAGTATCTCAGACATGACTGAACCAGCGAGAGATGTAATGTCCTGCCAGAAAGATTCAAACTGAGTAATTACCCGCAAAAGTAGTTAATAAACTTTATCAGACAATCAAACCTTTGAAGACACAGAATAGGTAGGAGTGTGCTTGATAAACGTCATTTCTGGGTGTACGATAATCGAACGTTTTGAAATATTGTTGAGCAGACAAAGAGCTGCATGGAAGAAGCACAATCAATGTTTCAGAAATCTAAATGACTCGATATCAAGTTACTATGGTTTAAAGCGCGCAATAAACCAGTAAATTAAGGCAAATTTCTCATGAAGAATTTTTATAAAGCTACGCCATTTAATATAAACCCTGGAAAAGTAGACTTAGCTTGGGATAGATATGTTAATTGCGGCGAACTCCCCAAAAATTCGATTCGTAAAATTATAAGTGATTCATGGGCAAGGTGTCTGGAAGATGGTGTAGACCCCTCAAGCAGTAAAACTCGTTTAAGCGTTAACGACAGAACTTATCAAGCGCTACTTAAAGACAATGCACAATTAGTGGAAGCGGCTAAACCGGTTATGGAGCATGCGCGTGACTTACTCGCAGGTTCTGGATCTATGATGATTTTGGCCGATAGAAATGGTATTTGTCTACATGTCGAAGGTGATCGCAAAACGGTTGAAGATGGACATGATATTCGACTGGCAGTCAGGGCAAACTGGAGCGAACGTGCCGCTGGCACAAATGCAATAGGCACCGTTCTATCCGTTGGAATGCCAATACAAATTAATACCTCAGAACACTTTTGCGAAGGAATAAAGTCCTGGACTTGCACTGCAATGGTGATCAGAGATCCTGGAACCCAGGAAATAATAGGTGCCTTGGATCTATCTGGCTTAACAAGTGATTTTAATTATCACACTCAAGCATTAGTAGTAGAAGCTGCCAGTAGGATAGAAAGTAGACTCGTAGGTATAAAATTAGAGGAAAAAAATCGTTTGTTAAATGCGGCAGTCTCGATTTTCTCTTCACCGACAAATGATGCATTGATGCTATTGGATAATTACGGTTATTTGGTTAAAGCAAACGAGAATGTTGCTTCAAACCTCGCAATGCGGGGCGTTGATTTAAAGAATAATGGGAAGAATTTTATTCACGATATCAATAATAGCGAGTCAAAAATGCTAGAGGCGGAATGGCTGCGAAATGAATGGATTGAACCTGTTATGGAAGGGCAGGATCAACTCGGTAGTATGCTAATAATCCCATCGCCACATGCTGTCTATGTAGGGTCATCAAAAACTACGATTAGTAACAGTTCACCACTAAGTGATGAGGGTTATTTTGAGGATATTGTTGGTTCAAGTGATGCATTGAAAAAAACGATCGACAAAGCACAACGTCTAGCGGGTCTTCCAGTACCAATTTTAATACAGGGAGAAACAGGTGTTGGTAAAGAGATGTTTGCTAAAGCGATCCATGCAGCAGGAGTTAACAGTAAAGGACCACTGATAACATTGAACTGCGGTGGATTGTCACGAGATTTGATCACCAGTGAGTTATTTGGTTATGTCGAAGGCGCTTTTACCGGCGCGGTTCGAGGTGGGAAGAAGGGTAAGATAGAAGCAGCAGACGGAGGCACTCTTTTTCTGGACGAGATTGGTGAATTGCCATTAGATATTCAGGCTAATTTTTTGCGTGTTCTACAGGAAGGTGAGATATGTCGTCTGGGCGATCATCAGCAAC
>JBLHKL010000054.1:0-14638 GCA_047618295.1 Gammaproteobacteria bacterium
ACTGGATAACGTGCGTTGTCTATGGTCTGTATCTCCAGCCCATGTAAAAGAAGAGGCGGATACAATTGTTTTGGATACAGAAGATGGCCTTCAGTTTAGTTCGAGGCTTGTTGTTGCCGCCGATGGGTATAACTCAAAATTAAGAAGCCTGGCGAATATTCATTATCAAAAGCATGATTATAAGCAATCTGCGTTAGGTTGCATTGTTACAACAGAATTTGAGCATAGTGAGATCGCGCGGCAACGGTTTTTAAAGCGTGGTCCCTTGGCATTCTTGCCAATGCGTGAACCACATCAGTCTGCCATCGTTTGGTCTAGCAGCCCTGAACATATCCAGCGCCTTAGGGAGCTTGATAAATCAGCATTCCATTTTGAATTGGCAGAAGCCTTTGCTCATGAGTTAGGCGATATAAAGGAAAGTACTGAGAGAGCAGTGTTTCCATTGAGTCGTGCGCAGGCAGATAGTTACACTAAACCCAGGCTTGCACTGATTGGCGATAGCGCCCATACCGTTCATCCTTTGGCAGGTTTAGGTGCCAATCTGGGCCTGTTGGATGCGGCGAGTCTGGCAGAAGAAATAATTGATACTTGTCAGCGTGGTAGAGACCCAGGTCGTTTGCAGGTGTTACGTCGATATGAGCGAAGACGTAAAGGCGAAAATAGAAATATGATGTATTTAATGGATAGCTTCAAACACCTCTTTGAAAATCAGCATCAATCTGTACAATGGCTGCGTAATTTTGGTTTGGATGCCGTCGATAGCATGCCTGTTGTAAAACACGCTATCTTAAAACGAGCAATGGGTTTAGCTGGCGACTTACCAGAAATCGCACGAGGGCACTTCTAAAAATGCACTTTTTTCGTGAGTGCTTAACACATTAATAATAAATCGTATAACGACAGGATAGTTCATGTCTGAAAATTCTAATCCAGAGCCAAGTAATTTTATTCGTAATATCATCAATGATGATTTAAAGAATAATAAAAATGATAGTCGCGTACATACACGATTTCCACCGGAACCTAACGGTTATCTGCATATCGGTCATGCAAAATCGATCTGCTTGAACTTTGGTATCGCTAAAGACTATGAGGGAGGTATTTGTAATCTTCGTTTTGATGACACCAATCCTGAGAAAGAAGATGTTGAATATGCAGACTCAATTCAAAATGATGTTAAGTGGCTGGGTTTTGACTGGGAGGATCGTCTTTATTATGCCTCCGATTATTATGAAAAATTATTTGAGTTTGCAAAACAGCTCATTCGTGATGACAAGGCCTATATTTGTCATTTAAGTGCGGATGAAACACGAGAATACCGTGGAACCTTGACTGTACCCGGAACGCCGAGTCCACACCGTAATAGAACCGTTGAAGAGAACCTCGGTTTGTTTGACCGAATGCGTGCTGGTGAGTTTGAAGAAGGTGAATGTCTATTGCGAGCAAAGATTGATATGGAATCACCGAATATGAATATGCGTGATCCAGCTATATATAGAATCAGAAAAGTTGCGCACCATCGTACCGGGAGTGAATGGTGTATTTACCCAATGTACGATTACACACATTGTGTCTCTGATGCGTTGGAAGGTATCACGCATTCTCTATGCACACTGGAGTTTGAAGATCATCGTCCTTTATATGATTGGTTTCTTGATCAACTGCCTGAGCTACGTCATCCACAACAGATTGAGTTTGCCCGTTTGAATTTAAATTATACGGTTACTAGTAAGCGTAAATTAAATGAATTGGTAACAGACGGTTATGTGTCTGGTTGGGATGACCCGCGTATGCCTACCATAGCCGGGATGCGTCGGCGTGGTTATACGCCTGAATCAATTCGTGACTTTTGTGGTCGTATTGGTGTAACCAAAACAGATACTGACATCGATGTCGGTGTGTTGGAGAATTGTGTACGTGAAGATCTTGATAAACGAACTCGACGTGTACTAGGGGTTTTAGATCCGCTTAAGGTTGTGATTGAAAATTACCCTGAAGATGAAACAGAATATCTGGACGCACCTTATCATCCAAATAATCCAGATATGGGTCAGCGCCAATTGCCCTTTTCAAAAGTTCTTTACATAGAGCAGAGTGACTTTATGGAAGACCCGCCTAAAAAATTCTTTCGCCTGGGCCCTGGTCGTGAAGTACGGCTGCGCTATGCTTACTTTATAACTTGTACTGAAGTCATTAAAGATGATGCCGGAAATGTTGTTGAGCTACGTTGTGCCTATGACCCCGAGACCAAAGGCGGTAACGCCCCCGACGGTCGTAAGGTTAAGGGAACTATCCACTGGGTATCCGTTGAGCACTCCTTGCAAACTGAAGTGCGTCTGTATGATCGTTTATTCAACGATCCTAAACCGGATAGCAATAAACATGATCAAGACTGGAAAGAATTTCTTAACATAGATTCTATAAAGCTTATAAAAGAAGCCTATCTTGAGCCTTCATTAGCAGAGGCACAAAAAGAAGAAATATTTCAATTTGAACGAACCGGTTATTTCTGTGTTGATAGCAAGGATGCCCTTGATGGCAAACCGGTTTTTAATAGAACCGTAACCTTGCGTGATTCCTGGGCGAAACGAAAATAAGACAGAAATTACTTTCTAAAAATTTCTTCGATACACCACTTGTTATGGCAAGCAATAGCCGAAATAGAAGGAGTATGGGAGAATAGATCTCTTTTACAGTGAATCAATCAATCTAGATATGAAGCCTAATTCAGACGTACTTTATCGTTCCCATATTAAAAGCTTGCCTCTTATCAGTAATGGCAAAGTCAGGGATATTTACGGCATCGACGATCAGCATATGTTGATTGTTACCAGCGATCGGCTTTCAGCCTTCGATGTTATTTTGCCCGATCCGATCCCAGGTAAGGGGCGTATTTTGACCGAGGTCTCCAATTTTTGGTTTGATCGTTGTAAAGATATCATTCCTAACCATCTTACTGGTATTGCCGTAAAGGATGTTATTAAAGAAAATGAAGATCTTGATATATTAGAGCCACGATCTATCGTGGTTCGAAAGCTAAAGGCCTTACCCGTAGAAGCAGTCATTCGTGGTTATTTGATTGGTTCTGGCTGGAAGGATTATCAGTCTACCGGTGAAGTTTGCGGGATATGTTTGCCATCAGGTTTGCAGCAAGCACAAAAATTACCCGAACCAATTTTTACGCCAGCAACTAAAGCAGATGTTGGTGAGCATGATGAGAATATTGATTTTGAGAAGACGGTAGAATTGATAGGCAGAGATCTGGCAGAACAAGTACGTGATGTTAGTTTAAAAATTTATTCCGAAGCTGCTGAGTATGCGCGAGAAAGAAATATTATTATTGCTGACACCAAGTTTGAGTTTGGGGTTGATGAAAATAATCAGCTCATTTTAATCGATGAAGTGTTAACGCCAGATTCATCTCGTTTTTGGCCGGAAGAGTCATATAAGATTGGGACCAGTCCGCCCAGTTTTGATAAGCAATACATCCGCGACTATTTGGAAACACTGGATTGGAATAAAACTGCGCCTGGACCGAGTTTATCTGATGAGGTTATAAGAAACACCGCTGCAAAATATGAAGAAGCGCGTGATAAACTTATTTCGTAGTACCTATAGAGGTTCATGAAATGCAAGAAGTAACAAAACTAATTGAAGGTTATCAACGGTTTCATAAAAAATATTTTCAGGAACAACCTGAAATATACAACAGTCTATTTGAGCAAGGTCAATCACCAAAGTTTTTAGTTATTTCTTGTTGTGATTCACGGGTACACCCCGCACAGGTTATGGATACTGTGCCTGGTGATATATTTGTAATTCGTAATGTTGCAAATCTGGTTCCGGTTAACGAAGTCGATGGTAAGTCTCACGGTACCAGTGCGGCAATGGAGTTTGCAGTAAAACATCTGGATGTAAAACACATTATTGTTCTTGGTCATAGCCAGTGCGGTGGTATAAAAAGTTTAATGGAAGGTGATCACCTTTGTCATGAATATGGATTCATTGACCCATGGATGGGGATTGCCAAGGCCGCAAGGGAAGAGGTTGTTAATGATCACGCTGATGAGGACTTTGATGCTCAATGCGTAAGGTGTGAAAAGGCATCGATACAAATATCGCTTAATAACCTAACGACCTTTCCCTGGATAAAAGAGCGTTATGATGCGGGAGAGCTATTTATCCACGGATGGTATTTTGATATCGATAGCGGTAGTTTGTTAGGAAAACAGGGCAATGAATTTATACCGGTTAATGAAATGACGATCACTAATTAATTAAATTCAATATTAACAAGAGGTGTGTGTGATGAATAATTTTATAAAAGTATTTTTAATGTTAGTTTCATGCTCAATTTTTGTAGCATGTTCTGATGAAAGTAACAGCAGTGCAGATGCTAAGAAAGATCATGTCTGGAAGGAACAAACAGATACGATCGATAAAGCTAAAGAAGTTGAAGGCATGATGATGGAGTCAGCAGCAGCGACCAGAAAACTTATTGATGAAGAGAGTGAATAATTAAAATTATTCTGTTCTGGCTTCGAAACCAGTAGATTTCATTACATGTTCTGCATCATTGCGGCATGCTTTGCATCATTGCGCGGAAGTATGTAGCAGGGATCATAAGGGTATCTGTTTGATAGCCGCTAATGGTTAACTCTAGGCCAAAGTCGAAGCCGTCAGCAAAATCTATGAAAGACATGCTTATAGCCAATCGTTCTTCGTATTTGTAATCAACATTATTGACAGAGACATTCTCATTCTTCGCGAATGTCTGCAGGTCTAGTTTATCACCGTCTTTCCTTTTCGCCGTATCATACGAATGCCAGTCCTTATCATTATGATGGGCGGTAATAAACAGGGTATAGAATTCTTCATTCTTCGGGTTCATTGACATGGTTAGATAAATTTCAGAATATTTTGCTAAGAGTGCTTCGTCTGAACGCGCAAAATTAGGTCCATAGGTAACCTCACCCAGTTGCGGATCAAGCTTTAATACGACCAAGCTTTTAACTTCTTTTACTAATTTCCAATTAATTGTGGCCTCGTTTGGTGATTCCGCCCATGCATTTAATGATAACAGTGTTAATGTCGCGAGAATTGACGTGATAAGTTTCATTGCGTTATTCCATTTAAATGTAAGGGCTTAATTTAGTTAGCATCCTGAATCATGCTTAGGGTTTGTTAAGGTTCCAGTCGTAATCGTGATCTACGTCACCTTGATAGTTGCTTAATTGTTTTGCTAAATCGGTTTCGGCGTAATGAATTAAGTGTTCAATCAAGGATTTATCAGTGCCGCCAAAATCGTCTTTGTACCAATGGTAAATACTGGACACTTTAAGCTTTTCTTTCTCAAAGCTTACCCCACGGCTGTTATTAACATATTGCTTGGCACCCTGTTCAAGAAGTTGATCCGTGTTATCAGCTGTATAGGCTGTGGCGGATAAGTTGGGGCAGCTTATGCTGGCACAGTTAACGGCATAGTGAATACGGTTGTCGTTAAAAAAGGGCCTTAATATTCCGTGTTCGATATTGTTAAGCGTCAGTTCCTGACCTTGTATATCAATCAATATATCGTCCCATGGTCCAAATGCAAAAATACTCTTGCCTAATTTAGTAATAGATTTAATGGGGTAGTCCTTAACAATTAATTCTACGGTGAGGGCATTGTAGAAATTGATCCAAAATGCTTTTTGTTCCGCCCGATTAAGATCGCGCGGGTCAAGCTTTTGTAATTGTTTTATGTAATTGTTTAGGGCTTTTTTATCTTTTGTATTTACCGCCGCGTAGTTGAAACGGTTGATTCCGCTTGGGTGTTTACTATCAAGATAAGTGTCGAGAAGGTTTTGCCAAACTGTGTGGTCAACTATAGCCTTGTTGTTTTCATTGCTGCCTGACCAAAATGCCAACGGCTTGTTTTCAGGAGCGGCAACAGCCAGTGATGGCAATAAAGTGAATAGCAATAAACATATTGCGGACATAATGTTGCTATTAAATTGCTTGGGATCTTTTACGTTCATTCATGTTCCTGAAAGTGAAGTGTGGTTTTATCAAGTCTTATTTAAGTTGAAACGGGTGGTTTTCTGTTGAAGCTGAATAATTTACGTGTTTGGCAGACTGTATAAATTGGCGCCAGCGAAGTAGAGCAATCATTGAAAGAATACCAATGCCTGCACCAATACTGCCTTTTATTGTGCCACTAATCTTTGAGTGACCTAGGCGCCGATAAGTGTTCACCGGATGTTCTTCTATGACCATACCTAATTGAATTGCCTTAATTTGCATCTCAATGGTCCAGCCATATGTTTCATCTTCCATAGCCAGTCGTCGTAATGCTGCTTGTGATACAGCACGAAACGGACCCAAATCGGTTACGGTTTCACCCCATATAATACGGATTAGATTACTGGCCAAGCAATTACCAAAACGCTGGGGAATAGTCAGCGCATGTCTTTCTACGGAACCTAGTTTACGTGAACCTATGGACAGATCAGCGCCTTTGGCAATGCTGTTTATAAGTGGTATAGCTTGATGCGCACGAAATGCATTATCACCATCTATGAATAATAGAATATCTGCCTTTTTGGTTTCTGCGAGAGCAGTTAAACAGGCAATGCCGTATCCGGGGCGCGTTTGACTTACTACTTGTGCGCCTGCTTCTTGGGAAATTTCAGCTGTATTGTCAGTAGATCCATTATCACAGACCACGATATCGTCGATAATATTGATACCCTTTGTATCTTTTAAAGCCCAAAGCCCGTTGATGACTTTTTTAATCGCCTGCGCTTCGTCTCTAGCGGGGATAATGACGGCGATGCGTTTATTTTGGTACAAAAGCGTACCTTTTAGCGTGGAGTGAATAGTGTTTCTAAATAATATACCACTGCGGTACGTTCTTTCTCATTTAACGCTGTCATCAGTTCTTTGTCGGTATTGAGTCGTTCAATAACTGATTTATACATTGATGGGTCGATAATAGTTTTTGACATGGGGCAGTTGGGACAGGCTAGTTTGCGATGATAGATGATTTTGCCAACATGATAGGGATCGTTAGCATCATCTTCAGGAAAATTCATAGATGCAAATGACACCGGTGAACTAAAGATGAATGAGCTTATTATAAGCGTAGCCAGGATTCCGTAGGCTCGGGTTGGCATCATAGTTCTCTCCGTAGTGTTAATTTTTGGGTGGTGACCCGTATTATTATGTTTAATTATAGAGTGTGGTTTAATGAAAAGGTTCTGTAACCATGTTATTACGAATTTTAATGTGAGAATTAAGTAACGTCGCCCTTTGTTGTTTCCAGATGGTTTGCCGAGAATATTATTGCGTTCTGTGTGTAATATAATGGATTGGATATGAATATAGCCTTTAATTCAGGCAGTAGACATGTGCCGCTGTCTTGGCAGCTGGATGGTTCAGGACTAGTTTGCGCAATTGCATACAGTGTTCTGGCCTGGTTCTCATTGCATCCGGAGTCACTTACTTTATCAGTTTACTATGCATTGCTTGGCTCTTGCCTGATTGCAACGCTTATTGCCTTTCAAGGCGCCGATGAGAAGATCATAACGCCGCTGAAGTTATTATGTTGGGCGGCTTGTTTTAGGTTGATTGGTGTTTTTGGCGATCCCTTATGGGAAGATGATTTTTTTCGTTATCTCTGGGATGGCTATCGTTTCTATGAAACAGGTTCCCCCTATGGCTTAGCGCCTTCGACTTTTTTTGGTGACGCCAATATTCCAGCTAAATATTATGCTCTGTTAGCACAGGTCAACTATCCTGATGTCCCCACGATTTACGGGCCCACATTACAATATACTTTTTTGTTGGCTCATGTTTTAGCTTCATCTAAGGTTTGGGTGTTGCAAATCCTCTATTCATTGGCTGACATGGCGATGATCCTACTGTTGTTACGCTTGACTAATATTCGTTGGGTATTGTTCTATGCATGGTCGCCACTGGTCATTAAAGAATTAGCCTTTACTGCGCATCCTGATGTTGTCGGGGCAGTGTTAATGATGTTGGCATTGTATCTTCGTCAAAAAAATAAGCTTGCTGTGGCAGTCAGTGTGTTGGCATTGAGTGTGGGTGCCAAAGTTTTTGCGTTGTTAATGGTGCCATTTGTCTTGTGGCGTTTGGCTTTTCGTTATTGGTGCATATTTGGATTGGTATTATTAGCTTTGTATGGGCCTTTTCTATGGCAAGGAGGATCGGATCTGGCCGGCTTGCTTGTATTCGCGCGCGAATGGCAATTCAATAGCTCAGTCTATGCTTTGTTACGGCAGTGGCTTGATCCACTGTCAGTGAAGTTTATATTAGGCTTAGTTTTTGTTTTGGTATACACAGCATTATTTTGGCAACATCAAAAAGCACCGACTTGGAAGATGCCGCGAGGTGATATCATCTTTGGTCTTTTTCTATTAGTTGCGCCGGTAGTCAATGCTTGGTACCTGATCTGGTTGCTGCCATTTGCTGTACTGTTTCCGGCATTATGGAGTTGGACATTCTCAGTGACTGTTTTGTTGTCTTATTCAGTTGGAATTAACCTCAATTCTACAGAAGTCGCATTTTTTGAAATACCTCTTTGGGTCATCGTTCTGGAATATGGCGCGGTTGTTATTGCTGCATGCATAGACCTTTGGTTAAAGAGAATGCGTGTAATTCATCTATAATAAAGTTGATCAGAGCGATTGTCAGATCGATAAATATTCAATGGAAAACAAATTAAATGAAAATATGGGTCGACGCTGATGCCTGTCCAGTGGTGGTAAAAGACATTCTGTTTAAGGCAGCAGATCGTGCTGGTGTATTGGTAACATTGGTTGCTAATCAATCTATGCAAATACCATCATCACCGAATATCAAGTTTGTGCTCGTCTCATCTGGCTTTGATGTTGCGGACAATGAGATCGTTAAAAGGCTTGATGTTGGTGATCTGGTTATCACCGCCGACATCCCATTAGCAGCAGAAGTAATCGAAAAAGGTGGACTTGCGCTTAATCCTCGCGGTGAGCTTTATACGACAGATAATATAAAAGCACGGTTGAGCATGAGAGACTTTATGGATTCTTTGCGGAGTAGCGGTGTTCAGACCGGCGGCCCGGCAGCATTAAACAAAAGTGACAGGCAGACTTTTGCTAATAATCTGGATAAATTATTAACCAAATATACAAGATAATGGTGAACTAGATTAAATCAACACGATTTATGTAAAGAGGTTGAGGTCACGTAGCTCAGTTGTCATAATCGCAACTTCACAAAAACGATAATAAGTGTTTAAAAAATATTAAAGGAGCTGGCTAATGGAGAATGAATTGAATTTTGAAGGCGCACTGGCAAGTAATTGGAATAATGTCGAAGCGATGGAATGTGCCGACGGTATAACTGAACGTGTTCTTTGGGAAGGTGAAAATGGCAAAAGAGCCCTGGTCTATGAATTTAAAGCTGGGGCTGTGTTTCCTGGAATAGATGTTCATGAGACTGGTCCAGAACAAATATACGTCATCTCTGGTGTATTCAGTGACGGACGAGAAGATTTTCATGCGGGTAGTTTTCTGCATCTTCCAACGGGAACATCGCACGCGCCAAAATCAGAATCAGGCTGCGTTTTACTGGTGCTATATCCAGAAGGTTAAAAGCGTCTCTCTTCACGCTATAGAGGAGAAATTAGTATGAGATTAAATTACTTGTTATTTTTAGTCAGCTTGGTTTTGTCCGTGCAAGTTTATGCTGAAAGACTGGTGTTGTCAGACATAATGCCGCCAGATGATCTTGAAAATATTCACGTTGTTAAGCTTGCTAGTGATTCTTATTCAACAGACTTTGTGATTTTTGTAAAAAATAAGGTTCCACTACATAAACATGTTGAGCATTCAGAAATGATTTATGTGCTCGAAGGAAAAGGACTTTTTCAATTAGGCGATCAAAGCATGGAAATTATTGCCGGCGATTATATAAGAGTGCCAAAGGGAACACCGCATTCTGTAAAAGTACTTTCGTCAATTCCCCTTAAAATTATTTCTGTACAGGCACCAGAATTTTTTGGTAAAGACAGGGTCAAAGTGAATGAATTTAACAACGACTAAATTAGTTAGGAGTGAATGATGGCGACACAAGATACATGTTGTACGCTGGTGCCTTATTTTAAGGTTGCAGAAGGAAAACTTGATGAGTTTAGAGGTTTATGTGAACAGTTTATGGAAATAACTGAGAAGAATGAACCGAACTGTCTCTATTATGGATTCAGTATCAAAGACGATGTTGTTTATTGTCGAGAAGGTTATGCGAATGCAGAAGCTGTCTTGGCACATCTTGATAATGCAGGCGCCTTACTTGGCGAAGCATTAAAAATTTGTGAAATTGCGCGACTTGAGGTTCATGGTCCTGAGGGAGAACTGGCAAAACTGCGGGGACCTTTAGCTGATTTAAACCCGGAGTATTATGTTCTTGAATATGGCTTTCGACGCTAAGTCTATTTGACTAAACAGGCCATCACCTGAATAACGTTCAGGTGATGGCCGTTGTCTTTTCTAAGACATCACCTTTATCAACGCGTTTCTTGCTTCAACACCTTCGACAGCGCTCATTGCTGTATTGAATGCGATGACATTCTTATCATGTACGCCAAGTAATTTTTCCAGTTGCAGGTTTTCAGCAATGCTTGCTGCGCCACCTTGTTTATATTTTATATCGATGTCTTGCAGAAAATGAAAATAAGCTTCCTTGCTTACGCCCATATCCTGAAATACTTGATATGCCACTTTCGCCTCTTTAGTTAAGTCGTCAACAGACATGAATAAACTCTAATTAGTAATGTTGTAAATTACGCGGCACTTTCCATTTCAGCGTTATATGTGCCCGTGCAAGCGAGGCTATTGCATTTTGAACGGTGCAATAATGCCTTCTGGGCGGCTTCTAGATTTGATTCTTTGCCTCCCCATGCATTAATGCATGGACCTTGTAGTGCGCGTCCGTATGAAAAGCTAAGTGGCCATGCTAAGTCCGGGTTGCTTGCATTCATGGCATTTAGATGAGCGGTTGCCAGTTCGGCACTCTGTCCGCCTGAAAGGAAGACAATACCTGGTAATTCAGCAGGGACATTCTTTACCAAGCAACGAACGGTTTGATCAGCGACTTCCTGAACATTAGCTTGTGTTGAACACTGCTTTCCAGAAATAACCATATTAGTTTTGAGTATGGTGTGTTCGATACTCACATCCTGACTTTTAAGCGCACTAAACAATGCCGACAATGTCATCTCAGTAACTTCATAACAACGTTCAATGGTGTTATCTGCATCCATTAGAACCTCAGGTTCTACCATCGGTACAATTCCGGCTTCCTGACAAAGTCCCGCGTAACGGGCAAGCGCATGAACGTTTGCTTCAATACACGCTTTACTAGGAATGTTTTCGCCGATGGTGATAACTGCACGCCATTTGGCAAATTTTGCACCAAGCGATTTGTATTCAGCTAATCTGTCACGTAAGCCATCAAGTCCTTCTGTTACTTTCTCACCTGAATGTAGAGCAAAGTCCTTCGCACCAGTGTCCACTTTTATGCCTGGCATGATGCCATGATCAATTAATGTCTTGGCGAATGGTGTGCCATCGCTAGTAGCTTGACGAATGGTTTCGTCATAAAGAATCATGCCGCTAATAAATTCATTACCGCCCGGATTAGTGATTAGTAAATCCCGGTATGCTCGACGATTTTCTTCTGTTGATTCAAAATCAATCGTATCGAATCGTTTTTTAATAGTCGGTGTGCTTTCGTCAATAGCAAGTATGCCCTTGCCTTGTGCAACCATTGCCTTTGCTGTTGCTTCAAGTTCTACTGCGCTCATTTTATTTCCCTCGTTAACGCTAATGGATTTATTTAGATGTATTTATTAATTAAATAATTAAAGTGTGTGTTCCAGTGCTTGTCCCACTTGAATAATCTTCATATTGTTGGTGCCGCCACGTCTGCCGCGCAGATCGCCTTTAGTAATAATTACAAAGTCACCTTCTTTGACGGCACCTTCGGCGATGAGCTGATCTATCATTTGTTTATTAGCTTCCAGTGGATCGGTATGGGTAATGTCAAACTTCATTGGGTAGACGCCACGATATAAGGCAACACGTCTACGTGTAGAGGTATGTCTGGCAAAGGCAAAAATAGGAATACCGGAGCTAATACGCGACATCCATAAGCAAGTGCTGCCGGTTTCTGTCAGGGTGCAGATCGCCTTGGCGCCGATGTGGTTAGCTGAATACATACTGGACATGGCGATGGCTTCAGAAATAGTTTCAAAACGTTGGTTAATGCGATGGTCGGATACACGAACACTGCGTTGTTTTTCTGCTTCTTCGCAAATACTCGACATAGCTTCGACTACTTTATCCGGATAGCGGCCAACACTTGTTTCTCCAGATAGCATTACTGCATCAGTTCCATCAATGACGGCATTAGCGACATCAAATACTTCAGCACGTGTCGGTATTTTATTTTCGATCATGGATTCCATCATCTGTGTCGCGGTGATGACCGCGCGATCCATATCTCTCGCCATTTTTATGAGAGTTTTTTGCACAGGTGGTAGGGCCGCATCGCCAATCTCTACACCGAGATCTCCGCGAGCAATCATGATTGCGTCAGAGGCTTCAATCATCTCTTCCATATGATTGAGTGCTTCGGCACGTTCAATCTTTGATATTAATTGTGCTTTACAGCCGCACTCGGCCATCATCTTGCGCGCCATTCTGATATCGTCGGCATCTCTTGGAAAGGAGATGGCGATATAGTCGACCTTTACTTTGGTCGCATGCTTCATGTCTTCGAAATCTTTTTCTGTAACAGCGCTTGCTGATAAGCCGCCGCCTTGTAGATTAATGCCCTTGCTATTGCTGAGTATTCCTCCAGTGATAACTTCGCAATCAATAATGTGTGCATCAACAGAATTAACCTGTAATACGATCCTGCCATCATCGACCATTAATTTATCTCCGGCTTTCACATCATTGGAGAGTTCTTTATAGGTCACACCAACTTGAGATTCATCGCCGGCATCTTCAGCCAGGGCTGTATTGATTTTAAAGTTAGCGCCTTCGCGTAGCTGTACTTTTCCGTCTTTGAAACGTTCAACGCGTATCTTCGGACCTTGCAAATCTGCTATGACAGCAACGGCATGTTTATGTTGTTGTGAAAGACGACGAATTTCCTTCATTCGCTTTTCATGTTCAACGTGCGTTTGATGAGAGTAATTGAGCCTAAAGACATCAACCCCGGCAACAAGCAGTTTTTCCAACATGCCCGGTTGATCTGTTGCGGGTCCAAGGGTTGCAATAATTTTAGTTCTTCTCATTAAGATATGGTTGTCCGTAGTGTTTTATCTGTTTTTGTGATCAGGAGGCATTAATGTATTTCGCCGATTTAGAAAACAATGTCGTTTACAGTTCTCTTGCGCGCTCCATAGCTTCCCAAGCGCGAGCTGCTTCTTCCAATATGTCTATAGCAGGAAGTTTTTTGCCTTCCAGGAATTCAAGAAAAGCACCGCCACCAGTTGAGATATAAGAAATTTTATCTTCAATGTTGAATGTAGAAATTGCCGCAATGGTATCGCCACCGCCAGCAATCGAATATGCGTTACTCTTGGCGATAGCTTCTGCTAAATTTTTTGTGCCCTGGCTAAATTGATCAAACTCAAATACACCAAGAGGACCATTCCAGACAATAGTATTTGCTTTTGCTATAAGTGCATTAAGTTGTTTGGATGTTTCCGGACCTATATCCATAATCATGTCGTCAGTTTCTACATCACTAATAGATTTTGTTACGGCAGCAGTATTCTCATCAAATTCTTTTCCACAGATGACATCGATCGGTAGCGGAATTTGACAGCCATTAGCTTCGGCTTGTTTCATTAATTTGCTTGCGACTTCAACCAGATCAGCTTCATAAAGAGATTTGCCCACTTCATAGCCAGCTGCTTTTAAAAATGTATTTACTATTCCACCACCAACGATCAATTGGTCAACTTTTTCTGACAGTGTTTCCAGTATGGTGAGTTTGCTTGAAACTTTTGCGCCACCGACGATAGCAAGAACTGGAGTAGCAGGCTCTCTGAGTGCTTTAGTCAATGCCTTCAATTCATTTATGAGTAATGGTCCTGCAGCAGATACTGCGGCATATTTTGCAACGCCGTGTGTTGAGGCTTGTGCGCGATGCGCAGTTGCAAAGGCATCGTTAATAAAGACCTGACAAAGTTGGCCCATCTTTCGAGCAAGCTCATCATCATTTTCTGTCTCGCCTTTTTCAAAACGAACATTCTCACAAAGAACGACCTGGTGATCCGTCATATCAATGCCATTGATCCAGTCTTTTATAAGAGGGACATCCATTTCAAGAAAATCACTTAAGGATTTTGCAACCGGTGCAAGTGAAAACGCTTCGTCGTATTCGCCGGCAATGGGACGACCCAGATGGGAGACTAATATTATCTTCGCCCCCGCTTCTAATACCTGAGTTAAAGTAGGTAATGTTGCCCGAATACGAACGTCACTGGTAACCACCCCCTCTTTTATCGGGACATTATAATCCTCGCGGATAAGTACTGTTTTACCCGATAGATCCAGATCAGCAATTTTTACTAGTATGG
>JBLHKL010000055.1:0-14524 GCA_047618295.1 Gammaproteobacteria bacterium
ATCCATGCGATCGCAGCATAAGCACATTCATGTGCAAAACTTTCATTTGCGCGGCCAAAAAGAACTAACGAAGAAAAAGGCCGCCCTAATGTCTTGCCCTAGCGGGTACCCTCAGCGTTGTATTATTTCAACGGCACGCGCATACGTTCAGTCGATTATTGCTCCTGCATAAACGACACTTCCGCCATCCATGGCTATCGTCCTCGGCTTTGTCTCCATGAGTCGCTCTACCGACTACATCCGTGTAGTCGTGCGCGGGAATGACACACGAGAAGAACAGGAATGACGAAGAAGAAACTAAAAGATGGGCTAAGACCTTAACCCATCCTCAGATAAAACTATTAACTACCTACTGCCTCTTTTGTCATCTTCTGCAATTCGCCTTTCTCGTGTAGATCCATAACGATATCACAGCCGCCGACGAGTTCGCCGTTGATGAAAACTTGTGGGAAGGTTGGCCAGTTTGAATATTGTGGTAGGTTTTGACGCATTTCTGGTTGTGCCAGTACATCGACGAAACCGAATTCGACATCACATTCTTTTAGTGCTTGAACGGTTTTCATTGAAAAGCCGCATTGTGGAAAGTCGGGTGAGCCTTTCATGAAAAGGACGACGGGGTTTTCTGCTAGTTTCGCTTTAATTTGTTCTATTGGATCCATTACATTTACCTCGGGTTAGTATCTTGTTTTGCTTTGTGGCGGATTATACGCGAAAGAGTCAAGCAATCACTATAAGTTGGACTACTCATAAGTAGTTGTTTTAGATGTGGGCAGTAATGCAGATTTCAAGTAGCAGTATTTTTTCTGCAAATCCTTGTTTTAGCTAGGAATGCTCGTTTAAGGCTTGTTTTTATACTGATAGCGACTATTCCTGTCCTTTAAGGTTATTCTGTTGTGAAAGGGGTGGAAGGGAACACTGACATCAGTATAATCCTAGCCATCATTTTACTGTGTCTTTAAGAAACACTTATTTTTTATCCCGGGAGTAATTAGTATGAATCCACTCAAGTCAGTGCATGGCACGTTAGCGCTTGGTTTTATAACAGCTATAGTTGTTATGTTTTTGGTTGGCGGCAAGCCTGAGTTCAATCTCTTGTCTTTAACGGTCTGGTTACATGTCTTTTTTGGCGTTATCTGGATTGGTCTGCTTTATTACTTCAATTTCGTACAAGTCCCAGCGGTTGGTGAGGCTTTAGCTGATGAGGGTGGACCTGGTCCGGCAGCGATTAATAAATATGTCGCACCCCGTGCGTTGTGGTGGTTTCGTTGGGGCGCATTAGGTACCTGGCTAACTGGGGCATCTGCACTGGAATCATTGGGTGTTGGTCTCAAGAATGCTTTCTTGTTACAAGAAGGTGGTTTGGTTATTGGTTTAGGTGCCTGGATGGGCACAATCATGCTCTTCAATGTTTGGGTATTGATCTGGCCTAATCAGAAGAAGATTTTGGGTATTGTTGAAGCCACGGCAGATGAGATTGCTAAAGGCAAATTTGTCGCACTAATGGCGTCACGAACCAATACCTTTCTTTCTATCCCTATGTTGATGTGCATGGTGGGTTTTGGGCATGGTCTGCCTTTATAGCATTTAGTCTTCAATTTATGTGTTTGAGCCCGGCTCATGGCCGGGCTTGTTATTTATGGCGCCGAGTAAATCTCGGTATGTTTGGAATTTAAGTTTATGAGCAGTGCGTTAATGTCAAATTATCAACCGTTGTCGATTGAGTTTACAAAAGGGTCAGGCGCCTGGCTTACCGATGCTCAAGGAGAACGCTATCTGGATGCACTCAGCGGGATTGCTGTTTGTGGTTTAGGGCATGCGCATCCATCTGTGCAAGAGGCCATTGCCGATCAAGCGGCTAAATTAATCCATACCTCTAATCTTTATCGTATTCCCTTGCAAGAGAAGCTGGCTGAAAAACTGGTTCAACATTCTGCTATGGAGAAGGTCTTTTTTGGCAACTCTGGTGCGGAAGCAAATGAGGCCGCAATCAAGTTGGCACGTCTGTATGCGAGTAATAAGAAAATTTCTGATCCTGTCATTGTTGTCATGGATAAAAGTTTTCATGGCCGAACCATGGCGACTTTAAGTGCAACGGGTAATGCAAAAGTACATAAAGGTTTCGATCCTTTAGTCGAAGGTTTTAAACATATTCCCTATAACGATGTTGATGCTTTAAATGCACTTGCGAATGAGGATTTAAATATCGTCGCAGTGATGGTTGAACCGATATTGGGTGAGGGCGGTGTAGTTATTCCTGCTGCAGGTTATTTGAAAGCGGTAAGAAGATTCTGTGATCAACACGATTGTTTAATGATGGTTGATGAGATTCAAACCGGGATGTGTCGTACCGGAAAATGGTTTGCCTTTCAACATGAGGATGTATTGCCAGACGTTATGACCTTGGCTAAGGCCTTGGGTAATGGTGTTCCGATCGGGGCCTGTCTTGCAAAAGGTGAAGCGGCAAACTTATTTCAACCAGGAAATCATGGCTCTACTTTTGGCGGCAACCCATTGGCCTCTAGAGCTGCATTAGCGGTGATTAAAACTCTAGAAGAAGAAAATCTTGCTCAACGTGCAGAAGTGCTTGGAAATCGATTGTTAGACGGCTTTAAACAGGCGTTGAAAGGTGTTCAAGGCATAAAAGAGATTCGTGGTATTGGATTAATGCTGGGTATTGAATTAGATAATGATGCACCTGATTTAGTCGCTTTAGCATTAAAAGAAAAATTATTGATCAATGTAACTGCGGGTAATGTTATTCGCTTGCTACCGGTGTTAGTGATGAGTGATTCCGAAGCAGATCAAATCGTATCTACATTGAGTAAATTACTCAAAGCCTATCTAGATTGAAGGTGAAGTTATGCAACCAAGACATTTTTTAACACTAAACAGTTTAACGCGAGATGAGTTGTTAGCGATTATAAATCGTGCGTCTGTTTTAAAAAAACAGTTTGAAGAAAAAAACTACGATACGACATTGAATAATCGCGTTTTAGGGATGATCTTTGAAAAATCATCTACGCGCACACGTGTTTCATTTGAAGCGGGTATGGCACAGCTGGGTGGCCATGCTATCTATCTATCACCTACAGGCTCTCAAATCGGTCGTGGTGAACCGATAGAAGATACGGCACGTGTATTATCAAGAATGGTTGATTGCATTATGTTAAGAACATTTGAGCATGAACGACTTGAAACATTTGCCTCTTATTCCGATGTGCCGGTCATCAATGGCTTGTCGGATAGTTTCCATCCGTGTCAGTTGTTGGCAGATTTATTAACTTATTATGAAAAACGCGGCTCGATTGAAGATAAAAAGGTCGTTTGGCTAGGTGATGGCAATAATATGTGCCACTCCTATATGAATGCAGCAAAGATCTTTAATTTTCAGTTAACCGTAGCTTGCCCTGAAGGCTATGATCCTGATGCCGGTTTATTAGATTCCACAAAACAATTTGTGTCGATAGAACGTGATCCGATGACCGCAGTTAAGAATGCGGATCTGGTAGTGACAGATGTTTGGGCCAGTATGGGACAGGAAGAAGAACAGAATCAAAGAATTGAACAATTTGGGCCTTATCAGGTTAATACCGATTTAATGGAATGTGCTAATGGCGATGCCTTATTTATGCATTGTTTGCCTGCACACCGAGGCGAAGAAGTTTCTGCAGCGGTTTTGGAAGGACCACAAAGCGTTGTTTGGGAGGAGGCGGGCAACCGTTTGCACTCACAAAAGGCCTTATTGGAATTTTTGCTCTGTTAGTTTTGAACATCATCCTGACAATTTCTCATTCTGTTTCTGATATGTTTATATTCATCTCTATTTTTTTTAGCAATAGTTTCTATTAATGACAATGCATTTTTTATTGAGTAACGATGATGGTTACCAATCGCCGGCCTTGGCCGCGTTAGCGGATATGTTGGCCGAACTCGGAAAAGTAACCGTTGTTGCGCCTGATAGAGACCGTAGTGGCGCGAGTAACTCTCTGACATTAGATGCACCACTACATGTTAAACAAGATAGCCGTGGTTTCCATTATGTAAACGGCACACCGACTGACTGCGTGCATTTAGCTATTACCGGCATGTTAGAGGAAGAACCTGATATGGTTATCAGTGGTATCAATACCGGGGCAAACCTGGGTGATGACGTGCTTTATTCAGGGACAGTAGCAGCAGCAATGGAGGGACGCTTTTTGGGATGTCCTGCCATCGCATTTTCTCTAGCTGGAGAAAGACAGTCTGACTACAAACCTGCAGTAAAAATCGCCAAGAAAATTATTGAATCACTCATGCAAAAACCTTTAGATGATGTGTTATTAAATGTGAATATTCCTGATATTGATTTTGAGCAAATAAAAGGCATGGCGGTAACGCGGTTGGGTAACCGACATAAATCTGAACCTGCTCTTGAGGCATTTGATCCACGCGGTAGAAAAGTATATTGGGTAGGGCCAGTTGGTTCTGAACAAGATGCGGGTGAAGGCACGGATTTTCATGCCATTCGCTCTGGTCAAGTTTCCATTACACCCTTGCAAATTGATTTAACGCGGCATCAGTCTTTGAAATCCTTATCTACCTGGATAGAAGGTCTAGATTGATGATGGCTGAACATAGTGGTATCGGCATGACGTCTCAACGCACACGTGATCGACTTGCAGAGACATTGGTGAAAATGGGGATTAAATCAGAAGTTGTACTTAATGCTATACGTAATACACCACGGCATCTTTTTGTTGATGAAGCCCTGGCGAGTCGCGCCTATGAAAATACCGCATTGCCTATCGGGTTTAGCCAAACAATTTCACAACCCTATATCGTTGCAAAAATGACGGAAGCGCTGATAAAAGATAGAAACTTGGAAAATGTCTTGGAAGTGGGTACCGGTTGCGGATATCAAACCGTCATCATGGCGCAATTTGCCAAACGCATTTATACCGTTGAACGAATCAATGGTCTATTAATACGAGCGCGTGAACGTTTTCAAAAATTGGCTTGTACCAATATTCGTAGCAAACATGCAGATGGTAATATTGGCTGGCCGACACATGCCCCTTTTGATGGCATTATTGTCGCAGCAGCACCTATTGGTGTCCCTGAAGCATTATTGGAACAATTAGCTATTGAGGGTCGATTGATTATTCCTGTTGGCAAGTCAGGCGATCAGAAATTATTATTGATTACCCGTAAAGAAGATGGGTTTGAGAAAGAAATTATTGATTCGGTAAGTTTTGTACCCATGCTTGGTGGCATTGATACAACTTAAAAGGGATAGGATGATATTTTGTTATAAGAATGTAATTTATTTGCTAATTATTATCTTGCTGCAGGCATGTTCTGGAGTTGGTGTAGCTCCGGTCGCAAATCGTGGTGAAGTTAAAGAAGCAGCGCCGACAACAACTCAACGCGGTACAGCCACACAATCAAAGCCAGCACCAAAAGCTAAATCAACCATACAAAATAAATCGGGTTACCATATAGTTGGTAAAGGTGACACTTTATATTCAATTGCTTGGCGTTATAGCTATGATTATAAAGCGGTAGCAAGCTGGAATAAGATCAATGCCCCCTATACGATTTATCCAGGACAACTTATACGTTTAAAATCCGCTCTTCAAAAGAAAGCTGTTCCAATAAAACCAAAGGTAATTGTAAAAAAAGTACCCCCTTCACCAGCAAAGCCAGTAGCTAAAACAATACCTAAAAAGTCAGTTAAAAAACCAAGTGTTGCTGCGCAAAAAAATAAGCCTAAGGCGGCATTACCAAAAGGCCCCATTAAATGGTCATGGCCGACAACAGGAAGATTAGTCAAATCTAATTCACCGACATCAAAAAAAGGGATAGATATCTCTGGCAAATCTGGACAGCGTATAAAAGCCGCGGCTGCTGGTGAAGTTGTATACAGTGGGAGTGGACTTCTCGGTTATGGTAAGCTTATTATCATAAAACATAATGAAACGTATCTGAGTGCCTATGCATATAACAGCAAACTTTTGGTCAAAGAAGGAGATAGAGTTAACGCTGGTCAGCAAATCTCTGAAATGGGACAAGACCATACCGGCCGTACTGTGCTTCATTTTGAAATTCGTAAGAATGGCAAACCAATTACGCCTACCAAACACCTGCCTAAAAAACGTGCATAAGTATTCATCGTAACGGTGATTGTATGAAAGACGATACGACAAACTCAAAATCAGAGCAAAAATTAAAAGATAATAAGAGCGATGACGCTTCCGTGAGCATTGAAGGGTTGAAAGATATCGGCGAAATTGATGAAAAGGACAATGAAAAAAACACTAAAAAATTAATTACTGAAGCAGTACCCGTTACATCTGGCGACTTGGATGCAACGCGTTTGTATTTGAATGAAATTGGTTTTTCTCCCTTATTGACTGCTGAAGAAGAAGTTTATTTCTCACGAAAGTTATTAAAGGGTGATGAAGCTGCCAGAAAACGCATGATTGAAAGTAATTTGCGTCTCGTTGTAAAAATTGCACGTCGATACATGAATCGTGGTCTTGCGCTTCTCGATTTAATAGAAGAAGGCAATCTAGGTTTGATTCGTGCTGTTGAGAAATTTGATCCGGAAAGAGGGTTTCGTTTTTCAACATATGCAACATGGTGGATAAGACAAACAATCGAGCGAGGGTTAATGAATCAGACCCGAACGGTACGTTTACCAATTCATGTTGTAAAAGAGATTAATATTTATTTACGAGCAGCACGAAAGCTTGCACAAACTCTGGATCGTGAACCGAGTCCGGAAGATGTTGCTGAAATGCTCGATCAACCGATAGATGTAGTGAAGCGCATGCTGGGATTAAATGAGCGAATAACCTCTGTTGATAGTCCTAGCCCCTATGATTCGGATAAAACTTTGCTAGATACACTGCCAGACGAACAAAATCTGGATCCATCGAGATTATTGCAAAATAATGATGTTAAAGAGCATATTGATACTTGGTTGAATCTGCTTACTGATAAACAATGCGCAGTTGTTGAACGGCGCTTTGGTTTGCATGGCAGTGATGTGTCCACATTGGAAGAAATTGGGAATGAATTAGGGGTCACCCGAGAGCGGGTCAGACAAATTCAGATTGAGGCGCTCAAGCGTTTGCGGCAGATATTACAAAGAGAAGGATTCTCACTAGAAACCTTAAATATGGAGAACTAATTATTAGATAGAAACAAGCAGGCAACGACATCTCTGCCTTCATCAAGCAATAAGTTATAACTTCGGCACGCGGCACCCGTGTCCATGATTTCCAGACCGGTGTTTTTAGAGGCAGCATAAGCGATTAATTCAGGGTTTGGAAAACTTGGACTCTTACCGCTACCAATTATTATTAGTTCAGGTTGCCATAAAATGATTTGATCTAGATGTTGCGTTGCAAGATTCTGATAAGAATCTACGGACCAGTTTTCAATTAGACGATCCTTTGAGATAACAATATTTGTTTCTAGAAGCGTGTCTTTTAATTTAAAAAAGTCATTAGAATAGGAAATAATTTTGTTTGATGTAGTAAATTCGCTATCAAGTTCGATCTTCATAGGTCTTTTGGCCTTATTTTTAACATGATAATCATTATATTGTAGTAATTAAAAAAATAATTAATATTAATCGGGAGGTAAGAAAAAGTGAAAGTTATATTATTGGGACCACCAGGTGCAGGCAAAGGTACACAAGCAAACTTAATAAAAGAAAAATTTAACATCCCACAGATCTCAACAGGCGACATGTTACGTGCAGCAGTGAGTGCTGGAACAGCATTAGGACTTGAAGCAAAGAAAGTTATGGATGCTGGTGGCTTAGTCTCTGATGAATTAATTCTTGGTTTGGTAAAGGAACGTGTTAATGACGATGATTGCGAAAACGGTTATCTACTTGATGGTTTTCCTAGAACAATAGCACAAGCTGACGGAATGGTTAGCCTAGGCATAGATGTTGATTATGTTGTTGAAATTAAAGTAAAAGATAGCGCTATTGTTAGCCGGATGAGCGGCCGCAGAGCGCATTTAGCTTCTGGTAGAACCTATCATGTTAAGTTTAATCCACCGAAAGTTGAAGGCAAGGATGATGTTACCGGTGAAGATATTGTACAAAGAGATGATGATAAAGAAGATACTGTTAAAAAGCGTTTAGATGTTTATCACGAACAAACATCTCCATTAGTAAAATATTACACAGACTTATCAAACCAAGATGGATCTAAAACAAAATACATTAGTGTAAATGGTATGAATGAAGTGAATGATGTAATGAACGATATACTTTCACAACTAACATAATCTTAATGTTAACGATTTATTCAACATCAATTGATGTGTAAATAAGGATAGAAAAGTATTTATTTTGTGTTCTATAAACATTAATTTAAAAAAAATTAGAGAAAAAAGATAAAACAAGACTATAATCGTTTGCGTGTAGGTTTAATGTAATGTATATATTCATTTTGTTAACAAAATATTCAGTTTCTAGGGGAGTCTCTAAACATGGCCAAGAAAAAAGCAAAGAAGAAGACTGCGAAAAAGAAAGTCGCAAAAAGATCAGCTAAGAAGAAAGTAGCTAAGAAAAAGGCTAAGAAAAAAGCCGGCAAGAAAAAAGCTAAAAAGAAAGTAGCTAAGAAAAAAACCGGCAAGAAAAAAGCTAAAAAGAAAGTAGCTAAGAAAAAGGCTAAGAAAAAAGCCGGCAAGAAAAAAGCTAAAAAGAAAGTAGCTAAGAAAAAGGCTAAAAAGAAAGCCGGCAAGAAAAAAGCTAAAAAGAAAGTAGCTAAGAAAAAGGCTAAAAAGAAAGCCAAAAAAAAATCTAGAAGCAAAAGATAAGAAAAAGATGGCGCCTGGTCAGCGCGATAAAGAACGCAGAGTAAAGGCCAGGGCAGTCATCGATGCTAGGAAAAAACGTCGAAAGGCGTTAGTTGAGCACTTGCTAAAGTCTGTCTAACACAGGCTGAGAGCGAGACTCTCTAAAATACTGATAGGCCCCGTTTTTGCGGGGCCTTTTTTATTGTCTACATGAATTTATGCGGCAGCGCACCAAACGTAGACGTTTTAGACAAAGAATGAAAATTTACTGAAGAGTCCGAAACGATGAGCTTGACTACTTAATCAGAGGATTTATGTTCCATACAGCAACAATAAGTACTTCAGGCATATCATTATTATCTGCGCCCTTCCAAACTTGCAGGTAATATCGTATTAGATAAACATTATGAATGATTGTGCACGACTGCATGGATGCGGGAGTTAGAACGAATCAGGAGACAGAGTCGAGAAGCACAATGTCGTGTAAATCTATAAATGTAATTATTATCGAAAATCATCACTCAGTAGCATTATCACATGCCCAAAAAACGCAAAACTTCTCGAAAACGTAAAACACAGCCAAAGAAAAAGAAGAACACGTCCTTGTTGAAGAAGTGGATGCTGCAATTAATAGTAATTCTGGGCTGTATCTTCTTGTCT
Organism: Gammaproteobacteria bacterium; assembly: GCA_047618295.1. Lineage (GTDB taxonomy): Bacteria > Pseudomonadota > Gammaproteobacteria > Eutrophobiales > Eutrophobiaceae > UBA7359. The sequence continues at coordinate 9,463 of JBLHKL010000055.1, forward strand.
TATTGTGTCTTACTCGATTTCCAAATTAGAAAAGAATTTGATGGAAAACGTTGGTCTGTTCCCGCTAGAGTCTATGCGCAGCCATTGGAACTCTATGCAGGTCGGCGCTATGAACAAAGATTGGTGATTGAAAGGCTAAAAAATGCATCATATCAAAATGTTTCTACATTAACAGGTCCCGGACAGTTTCGATTACGAGGCTCTACGATTGAAGTCTATACGCGTCAATTTCATTATTGGGATGGCATTGAATCAGCAAAGAAATTAAAAATACGATTCAACGGCCAACAAATCACAGATATTACTGAATTGATAAGCGGTCAAAATGTTTCAATCATAAGGTTGACGCCGACTTTAATTGGAAAAGTGTTCCCGTTGCACGATGAAGATCGTGTTCTCATCACTTATAAGGAAATTCCCGAAACGTTAATAGATGCATTAATTGCAGTAGAAGATAGACATTATTTTGAACATTTTGGGCTAGATCCCTTCGGTATTTTGCGATCAATCTATGTCAATGTAATAAGGGGGAAGCTTACACAAGGAGGCAGTACCTTAACGCAGCAATTAATTAAAAATATGTTTTTAACCCATGAACGGACGTATACACGCAAGATTAACGAGATGTTAATGGCATTGATGCTGGAATATCATTATACAAAAGAGAATATATTAAGTGCTTACGTCAATGAAATATATTTGGGCCAAAATGGACAGCGTAGCATTCATGGTTTTGGTACGGCTGCAGAATTTTATTTTTCTAAACCACTCTCTGAATTAGATAATGCTGAAATTGCCTTGTTAGTCGGAATGGTAAAAGGAGCCTCTTACTATAATCCACGCAGACAAGCTGAAAGAGCTTTGAAGCGTCGAAATCTAGTGCTTAATTTATTGCACGAGCAGGATTTTATCAGTGCTGCAGAATTAAAACGCGCAACATCTAAGCCCTTGGGTGTATCAGCAAAACCTCGTTGGAGTAGTGCAAAGTATCCTGCGTATATTGATTTAGTAAGACGTCATTTGAAGCGTGATTATCGTATTGATGACCTCCGAAATGAAGGTTTACAAATACATACCACTCTAGATGTTGAGAAGCAGGAAATATCGCAAAACAGTGTTACGCGTAGTCTTTCTAAATTAGAAAAAGGAAAGGGATTTAATTTTGGCACACTACAATCGGCGCTGGTAATTGTAGAACAACATAGTGGCGAGGTACTTGCCTTGGTCGGAGACAGGAATAAAGATAAAAATGCATTCAACCGTGCTTTGGATGCAAAACGCCCGATAGGATCCTTGATAAAGCCTGCTATATACATGACCGCATTGAATCGTCCTGATAAATATAATGTTCTGTCATCGCTTGATGATTCTCATCTAGTGTTACAACAGAAAAACGGTAAGCGTTGGGAACCTAATAATTATGATAAAAGAACACATGGGAATGTTCCCTTAGTAAGATCAATAGCAAAATCATATAACATCTCGACTGTAAGACTAGGTATGGCATTGGGTCTTGAAAATGTCATTCAGACATTAAAAAACTTAGGTGTGACTACAGCTATACCTCGACTACCTTCAATATTACTTGGCGCCCTCAATCTCTCACCTTATGAAGTGACACAAATGTATCAAACAATTGCCAGTGGCGGCTTACAAATACCATTAAGGACAATTCGATCGGTCCTTGACAGTAATGGTCAGCCACTAAGAAGGTATGATCTGGCAGTGCGCGAATATATAAAACCAGAAACAGCATTTTTGACACAATATTTATTAACTGAAGTTGTTCAGAATGGTACAGCCCGACGATTGACGCGTGAATTACCCTCATTGATACCGCTAGCAGGAAAAACTGGAACGACTAATGGCTTACGCGACAGTTGGTTTGCAGGTTTCGGTGACAGGATATTGTCTGTCGTCTGGGTTGGACGTGACAATAACCAGACCGCTAAACTCACGGGGTCGACTGGCGCGATGCAGATATGGATCGATATGATGAAAAAAATAAAACCGGAACCTTTATTATTGATAGAACCTGAAGAAGTAGAATGGCGAGATTATCCAGACATGAGCAATCCAATGAGCTCTTGTGCTCAAGCCAAATCCTATCCGTTTATAAAGAAATACGCACCTAGGTCTATTGCTTGTTTTTGATATCAACGGATTTTTAAACAAAAAATATAGCCACCGAGAGCACAGAGGACACAGAGAAGAGATAAAAACTAAATCAGTTAATCATATGTATATAAGTCTGCATTTATGAATGCTCTGCCCAGTTTTTAATATTTAATGCTTTTCTCTGTGTCCTCGGTAATTGTTCCAGACATTACTCTACATCCTCCATCCATGGAGTCGTCTGTGGCAATTTTGTTTGGTTTTCTTGCCTTTCTCTGTGGCTAATTGATATAGATTATAATCACACTATGAATAAACAAAATATATATTTACTAGCTATAATTTCGTGTTTGATGGCATGTGCAGAACAATCAACGAAATCTGTAGTGTTGGTTCCTGTAGAAGAACGCAACGCTCCAACGACCATTAAGAACAAACCAGCATCAATCCATAAAGAGACAAGTAAAGAGGCCAATCAGCAACAAGAACCAGTTATAATTGCATTACTTAAAGATGCAGATAAATTTTCTGGACAAGGGCAGAGCGCGAAAGCAGCAGCAACGATAGAACGTGCATTGCGTATAGAGCCGAGGAATGCCTTGTTGTGGCATCGTTTGTCCGGAGTACGTTTTCAACAACAACAATGGCAACAAACAATTGCTATGGCAAGAAAATCGATCGCTTTAGCAGGGAATAATAGTCGCTTGAAATCAGATAATTGGGGACTGATTGCTAAGGCATACGACAAATTAGGTGATAAACGCAAAGCCAATGAGGCAAGAAATAAACAAACTAATCAGAGCTGAGTGTCTGACAGTTTGCCTTTGATTATATATGCGAAGGCGATCACCTCTGCTAAAGCGACATAGAGTTCTCTTGGAATTTCTTCACCCAGTTTTAATGTTGCCAACAGGTTAACCAACTCAGGTTCTTCGTGTATCGGGATATTATGTTTTTTAGCCAAGGCAATGATATCTTCGGCTAATTCACTAGTCCCTTTCGCGGACAGTGTTGGTGCTGTCACGCCATCGTAGAATAGTGCGACTGCTTTCTTAGGGATTTCTGGAGAATTGTTCATACGCTGACATTTATCAGGTTATCAGCACTCATATGCTCATCTGGGCTGGCAGGGCTTCCAGTTAGACATTCAATCTTACCCATAGATAAATCGCAATTTTCTATTCGTTTGCTGAGTAGAGACAAATTGTTATCGATAAGATCATTTAATCTTTGGTCTTCTGACCAAAGAGTGGCACTCACTTGTTTGTCCACTATTGATAGTCGTGCAGACACAGCGCCTTTATCTTTAAAATTAATTTTCAGATTTACCGTCCATATTTGATCTTTCTCACTTTCAGGTTTTGAATTTCTATCATGCTGAATATCGAGTTTCATTAAATCAATATCCTGTTTGTCTTTAACGGGTAGTTCAATTGACCATGCAGGGAGTTGATTATCATTTGTGACGACTGCTTTTGATTGGTTTACCTCGATTCTTGCTATAGATGATTCAAGTTGTTTACTAATAATTTCAATATCAACTTTAGAGTCAATGTCGATTAAAACGGCTGTATTTCTAACATCAGGTTTAGTGTTCGTATTTGGGCGTTTTACATCTTCAAACAATGACATAATTTGTGCTGGTTTTATAAGCTGGGGAACAGGTTTATGTGTGTCTTGTTTGTATTTAGTGATTAATTCAGAAAGTTGTAACAGATTCGTCTTTAGATCTTTCGCGATATTCGGGCTATTTGACTGGGCTATCGTTTGTGCTTGATTCCTGGTGTTTTGTTTCTTCGTGACTTCAGCCAGTAATTTTGATTCGAAAAAAATACCTGAGTTTTTTATTGCCGATTTTAATCCAAGTACATTTTTTAAGTTTATTTGTGTTGGTAACTGGTCAATAAGTTTTTTAATTTGTTGTTCTATTGGCGCGGTTATACCTTTAATTATCCCACTGGGGTTTTTTGTTGTCTGATTTAGTATAGAGGTTAATTTTTCCATACTGGCCTGTTTGGGGATATTTTCTCGAAGCAGTTGTTGTTTGGTTTCCTGTATTATTTTTGGAGATTTTTGTTGTAGTACACGAAGAACCACAGGTGAACCTTGTTGTTCTACGACAAGCTTCAATTGTGCACCTATATATATGGGTTTATTTGAATTTGTTTTGGCTTCAATCGCTTGATTATTGATTTGCAATAACAACGTGTCGGCTGATTTTCGGCCTGACACAGTGGCATTCAATACTTGCCCAAGCATCCATTGGGGTAAATTTGTCGATACTGCTCTATTTGGGAAAGAGGCAGATGAGCGTGTAGCAGATCAACGACGTGCAAAAAAAACATGGAACAAGAGCGGCGGCGAACTAGAGAACGGCGAGCAACTGAATCTGATGCAGTATTAGTTCATCGTCAACACAGAAAAGAAATAGATGATGCCTGTAGAAATAGTATTAAGCGCCCGAAAATGCCGTTTTTATCTGTTTTATTAATTGTCATTGTGATAACAGGTTTTGGTTTGATATTAAAACCTGAAAATCAAAGTTTATCAGCTGACTGTGCGTTACCCCCGGGCACGAAAGTAAACTGGAGTAATTGTACTTTTATAAATCTAAACGTCGAGAACCAGAATCTTCAGTTTTCACTTTTTACAGATGCAATATTAAACGAATCGAATTTGTTAGGCGCCAACCTTTCAGGGGCTGATATGGCGTACGCGGAAATTACTAAAAGTGATTTTAGTTATGCGAATCTTGAGAATGCTCGTTTAATAGGAGCCAACTTACAATCGTCTGATTTACGATATGCGAATTTAAAAAATGCTGATCTTTCTTTTGCTGATCTTAGTAACGTTTTATTAGCAGGGGCTAATCTATCTAACGTGAAATTTGATAATACTATTTGGATCGATGGGAAAATATGTAAAAAAGGGTCTATAGGAACTTGCC
>JBLHKL010000056.1:0-14199 GCA_047618295.1 Gammaproteobacteria bacterium
ACTGGGCTGCCTTCAATATGTCGTAGGACATCTTCTTTTGTAACTCGGTCGGTGTTTGTGGCAATTTCTGTCACATCTAATTTGTGCTCTGCAACCATGTTGCGAACGGCAGGGCTTAGTTTCGGCAAGTCGGTTTCAGAAACTTCCGTAGCCTTTGTATCCATTTCGGGTAAAGATTGTTGAGTTGGCTCTGCCACAGGTGTTGCTGATTTAGGACTGTCACCTTTAGCTTCTGTATCAATACGAGCAATCACTTCATCGCTACCTACTGTTTCACCGTCATCTCGTAAAATTTCAGAAATAACACCATCATTTAAAGCAGCTACTTCGAGAGTCACTTTATCGGTTTCAATATCTATCAGGTTATCGCCACGCTTTACCTGCTCGCCAACACGTTTTTGCCAACTTATTAGTGTTGCTTCTGCGACAGATTCCGCTAATACAGGTACTTTGATATCAACTAACACGATTTTCTCCTTGGTTTATCTACGCAATACAGCGTTAACTTGTTTATGTGTTGTTACTTCTAGCTTATCAATTTGCAAAGCATCAGATATCAATTCTTTTTGTTGAGCAAGATGAATAGGCATTAAACCGGTAGCCGGTGACGCTGAGTAGAAACGACCCGCATAACCAAAGGCATGCTGATCTTTTAAGCAACCAATCATTGTTCCTCGAGATTGCATATAGTACCAACTTCCCTGATTCTTAGGTTCTTCTTGCACCCACACGACTTCTTTCAAATTTGGATATTGGCTTATTAGTGCTCTTACCTCTTCTCTAGGAAATGGGTAAAGCTGTTCTATACGAGCAATAGCAATATTATTAAGATCACTTTCACGGCGCTGTTCTAGTAAATCAAAATAAACTTTTCCGCTACACATAAGTAAGCGTGTGACTTTATCTTTATCCAGGTCGTCAATCTCATCGATCACTGTTTGAAATTTTCCGTTGACCAAATCATCTACTGGTGAAGTGGATGACTTTCTTCTCAACAAGCTTTTCGGACTCATCACGATTAATGGTTTCCGATAGGGACGTATCATTTGTCTGCGTAGCATATGAAACATTTGTGCTGGTGTACTGGGAAAGCAGACCTGCATGTTTTGTTCTGCGCAAAGTTGCAGAAAACGTTCAAGCCTTGCCGATGAATGTTCTGGCCCTTGACCATCATAACTATGTGGCAAGAATACGGTTAACCCACAAAAGCGTTCCCACTTAGCTTCACAAGAACTGATAAATTGATCGAATACAACCTGTGCTCCATTGGCAAAATCACCAAACTGAGCTTCCCATAAAACTAATGCGTTTGGCTCAGCACTACTGTAACCATATTCATAAGCGAGGACGGCCTCTTCTGAAAGCGTTGAGTTAATGACCAGAAAATTTGGTTGACCATCTTTAATATGTTGTAGAGGTATATGGGTTCGACCATCTTTCATATTATGTATGATGGCATGTCGGTGAAAGAAAGTACCACGACCACTATCTTGTCCTGATATGCGAATCGGGTAGCCATCATCAATTAATGCTGCATAGGCCATGGTTTCAGCAAAGCCCCAATCCATGAGCACTTCGCCAGCACCCATTTTTTTACGAGAGGCTATGATTTTATCGACTGCCGGGCTTAATTCGAAATCATCAGGAATATTTGTGATTGATGCAGTTAATTTTTCGACATCATCTTGTGAGATAGTCGTATCTACTGCGTCAGTCCATTCAGTTCCAATAAAGCGCGTGAAGTTGAGCAAATATTTTGGGTTTGCATGTTCGGTATGAGTGCCCGCAACACCTTCATTACTCTCTAGCGAGTCAATGTAGTTTTTGGCAATAGCATCGGCTTCTTCCTGGGTAACGACACCTTCTGCTATCAATTTATCTGTATGTAATTTACGTACACCAGGGTGCTGGCGAACTTGTTTATACATAACCGGTTGTGTTGACATGGGTTCATCAGCTTCACTGTGACCATGTTTACGGTAACAGACCATGTCGATCACAACGTCTTTATTAAATTCCATTCTGTAATCAAGTGCGAGTTTGGTGACAAATACGACAGCCTCTGGATCATCACCGTTCACATGAAAGATGGGTGCCTGGACCATCTTCGCGACATCAGTGCAATACAAAGATGAACGTGAATCTAGCGGGTCACTGGTGGTAAAGCCGATCTGATTGTTGATAATAATATGCACGGTGCCGCCCGTAGCATAACCGCGCGTCTGTGAGAGGTTAAAGGTTTCCATGATGACACCTTGACCTGCAAAGGCAGCATCGCCATGTATTAAGATAGGCAATACTTGATTGTGAACATGATCTTTACGCCTGTCTTGCCTGGCTCTGACTGAACCTTCAACTACGGGATCGATGATTTCCAGATGCGAAGGATTAAATGATAGTGTCAAGTGGACACTACCACCGGGCGTACTAATATCCGATGAGTAGCCCATGTGATATTTCACATCGCCTGAACCTTTTATGGAATCTATAGTTTTGCCTTCGAACTCATCAAACAATTCACTTGGTTTTTTACCGATAGTATTGACCAGCACATTAAGACGCCCACGATGAGCCATGCCAATGACCATTTCCTCTATATGCTGTGCACCACCGGACTGAATAACCTCGTCTAATAATGGAATGAGTGATTCGCCGCCTTCTATTGAGAATCGTTTCTGGCCTACGTATCTTGTATGTAAATATTCTTCTAGCGCATTCGCATCAATAACACGATCCAAAATGCGTATGCGTTGTTCTTTATCGAAACTCGGAGTAGCAAGTGGTTCTTCGAGGCGTTTTTGTATCCAACGTTTTTGTTCAGTTTCATTGATGTGCATGTATTCAGCACCAATTGATTCACAATACGTTGTTTTAATAATATGAACTATTTCGCGCAGTGTGATTTCATCAGCAGCGAAGAGCGAGCCTGTATTAAAAGTCTTGTCCATGTCTTCTTCAGTGAGACCATGGTAAGCAGGGTCAAGCTCAGGTATATCAGGCCGTTGGTATTGTTTTAGCGGGTCAAGATCGCTTTGACGATGACCATTAAAGCGATGCGCATTAATTAATTGTAAAACAGCAGTTTGTTTTTGGTGAGATACAGCATCGGCTGCAGGTGGTGCCTGCGTTTGTGTACTATGGCGAGGCTGTAATGCCAGGTTGGCATAGGCTTGCTGTATTGAACTATGGGCAACATCTTTGCCTGCCGTATCATTTTGCAGGGAATCAAAATAAATTCGCCACTCTGGCTCGATGCTGTCAGGGTTGCTCAGGTAAACCTCGTATAAATCCTCCACAAACCAAGCATTCCCACTGTATAAGCACGAGGGTATCGTGTTCTTCATCATTTATTCCTTAAAATTTTTATTATATTTCACTCTGGATCAAAGTGATGTTTACGCAAAAAAACAGGAAAAATCCAGCGCTCTATATCAATTTGTGTAATTAAAATAGATATCACGCCTAACTATAAGATTTCCTGAAACTAATTCCTATAATTTTAGACTACTTTATCAATAAATCAGCACAATATTCATGCACAAATCGAACCGCAATATTACAACTGATCTTGCTGCAATGCCATAAACGCCTGTATGCTTACGCAAATTTTTAAATCATCATTACAAATAATAAGAAATAGTTAAGGGAGAAGTTTAATGGCTGATACGGTCACTATCACTGATAATCGCACTGGAAAACAGGTGGAATGCCCGATTTTGACTGGGGTATATGGTGCCCCCGTGATTGACACAAAAACGCTTTATAAAGAATTGGAAATGTTCACTTTTGACCCGGGTTTTACGACTACAGCGGCATGTAAGAGTTCGATTACCTATTTGGATGGCGAAAAAGGCGTGCTGCTTCATCGAGGTTATTCTATCGATCAACTTGCAACGAATAGCTCTTATCTCGAAGTGTGCTATTTGATGTTATATGGTGAGCTTCCAACACAGGAACAGTTTGATGGTTTTCGTTCGAATTTACATAAACGAAACATGGTAAATGAGCACCTAGAACGTTTCTATGCAGGATATCGTTATGACGCGCATCCCATGTCGATGTTGATCGGTGTTACTGGGGCCTTGTCATCTTATTATCACGAAGCAATGGATATTCATGATCCGGTTGACCGTGAATTAACGGCCATTCGTGTTATTGCCAAGATGCCTATTTTGGCGGCTCATTGTTATAAACATTCTGTTGGTCATCCATTTGTCTATTCCAGAGATGATCTAGGTTATGTCGAGAACTTCTTGAATATGATGTTTTCAGTGCCTATGCGTGAATACACTCCGAATCCTACTGCGGTTAAGGCACTTAACTTAATGTTGATCCTGCATGCTGATCATGAGCAAAACGCATCAACGTCGACCGTGCGCTTGGCAGGCAGTGCTGAGGCGAATCCTTTTGCTTGTATCGCTGCTGGAATTGTGACTCTCTGGGGAAGTGCCCATGGTGGTGCAAACGAAGCCGTTCTAAAAATGTTGGCCGAGATCGGTACTGCGGACAATATTCCGAAATTTATTGCTCGTGCCAAAGATAAGGATGATAAATTTAAGCTGATGGGTTTTGGTCATCGTGTTTATAAAAACCATGACCCGCGTGCGACTATTATTCGTCAGGTTTGCCATGATCTCTTGAAAGAGATTGATACCGTTGATCAACCAACATTTGAAATCGCAATGGCACTTGAAGAGATCGCTTTAAAAGATGAATATTTTATCGAACGTAAGCTTTATCCTAACGTTGATTTTTATTCAGGCATTATCTTGAAGGCGTTAGGAATTCCAACTTCTATGTATACCGTTATGTTTGCATTGGCGCGATCAGTAGGCTGGATTGCACAATGGTTGGAAATGATGGAAGACCCTGATTTTAAGATTGGTCGACCGCGTCAACTGTATGTCGGTAAAGAAAAACGCGATTACGTACCTATAAATAAACGTAAATAATCTATTCAAACTACACAAAAAGATTCAAAGGAGAATTAAGAGAATGAAACCCCCTGTTCGTGTTGCAGTCACAGGTGCTGCTGGTCAGATTGGCTATTCATTGTTGTTTCGAATTGCTTCCGGGCAAATGCTCGGACCGGATCAACCTGTTATTTTGCAACTTTTGGAAGTCACCCCTGCCATGAAGGCGTTAGAGGGTGTGGTTATGGAAATTGACGATTGTGCATTTCCTCTCTCAGCTGGTTTTGTTTTGGCAGATGATGCAAACACTGCATTTAAAGATGTTGATTATGCCTTGTTGGTTGGTGCTAAACCACGTGGTCCTGGTATGGAACGTAGTGATTTACTGGAAGCAAATGGTGGTATCTTTAAAGTTCAAGGACAGGCATTAAATGCAAGTGCCAGTCGTGATGTAAAAGTATTAGTTGTTGGTAATCCGGCTAATACAAATGCACATACTGCAAAGCTAAGTGCACCGGATTTAAACCCGCGTAACTTTACAGCAATGACTCGCCTTGATCACAATCGTGCATTGGCACAGCTTGCAGCACAGACAGAATCACAAGTGAGTGATCTTAGAAAGATGACGATTTGGGGCAATCATTCGACGACGCAATTTCCTGATATATCTAATGCTACGGTCGCAGGAAAAGCAGCTAAGGATATGGTCGATTTTGATTGGTACAAAGATCAATATATTCCTCGTGTTGCAAAACGTGGCGCAGAGATCATTGCTGCCAGAGGCGCATCTAGTGCAGCATCAGCAGCGAATGGTGCGGTTGACCATATTCGTGACTGGGCTTTAGGAACAGCAGATGGTGACTGGGTCAGCATGGGTGTTCCAAGTGATGGTAGTTACGGTATTCCAGAAGGATTGGTTTATTCGTTTCCTGTAACTTGTAAAGATGGTGACTATTCAATCGTTCAAGGATTAGAAATCAATGAGTTTAGTCAGTCAATGATGGATGCTACACAAAAGGAATTGGAAGAAGAAAGAGATGCAGTAGCGAAGATACTTTAAAACAGTATTTATCTATTTAAATAATAAAGGCCGCTCAGCGGCCTTTTTATTATCTTAAAGAAATAACAGGCCAGTTTTGTTTTTCTGCTTCAGCTATTAATGTGTCATCTGCATCGACAGCAATTGCATGATTAACTTCTTTTAAAAGTGGTATGTCATTGTGTGAGTCGCTGTAGAACCAGGTTTCATCAAATGTTTGTCCGCGGTTTTCTAGCCATTCATTTAAGCGAGTGACTTTTCCTTCAGCGTAAGACGGGGTGCCAGCAACTTTGCCGGTGTATTGGCCATCAATTTCTTCCGGTTCGCAGGCGATTAAATTATCGATTTTAAATTCATTAGCAATCGGCGCAGTGATGAAGCGATTGGTTGCGGTAATGATTAACAATTCATGCCCTTTCTGGCGATGGTCATCTATTAGTGCTATTGCTTCAGCTAGCATGATCGGTTTGATTTTTGTTTCAATATAATTTTTTCGCCACTCTTCTAATTGTGCCCGGTCATTGTCGGCCAGCACTTTTAACTGAAACTCGAGAAAGGCATAGATGTTCATGGTTCCAGCGATATATTCTTCATAGAATTTTTCATGTCCGGCCTGATAGGCTGCAGAATCGACGTAGCCTTGCTCGGTCAGGAATTCTCCCCACAGGCAGTCGCTGTCACCAGCAATTAAGGTGTTATCCAAATCAAATAGAGCGAGTTTCATTATAGGGGCCAATACCGTCAGTATTTAAAGGTGGCTAGTCTAGGAGTTATTGTAAATAAGGCAAATATTTCCATAGGGTTTGCTTGTTTTGTTCTATTATTGGAAAATCGAGTGATATTAATAGCGGTGAATGACGAGTGATTGATTCAGAAGGTTTCAGGGCCAACGTAGGCATCATACTGACAAATGACGAAGGACGGGTCTTTTGGGCGCGTCGGCTAGGTATGGATGCGTGGCAATTTCCTCAAGGCGGCATCAAAAAAGACGAATCACCTGAATTTGCCATGTATCGTGAATTGAAGGAAGAAACAGGTTTAGACGAAGAACATGTCGAGATAATGGGCTCTACTGATGATTGGCTGAAGTATTGGCTGCCGAAGCGATTTATTCGTCACAATACCTATCCTTTATGTATCGGCCAGAAACAAATCTGGTATTTACTCAAGCTCGTTGCTGATGAAAGTTATGTAAACCTTACCCATTCTGATGAACCGGAATTCGATATATGGAAATGGGTCGACCTATGGGACCCCATTGATGAAGTCGTTTCCTTCAAACGCAATGTCTATGAACAGGCCATCAGGCAATTTGCCCCGTTTATATCAGCAGGGTTTGGGCGCAGGCTTTAGATAAGAACTATTGTTGTGGTTGCATTGCCTTATAACGCATGACATTAGACAATAATTTATTTGCAGACTTATTACTGATACTACTGACAAAGCGCTTCATTGCTTCTGGCGGATAGTTACCAAGTAATAGTTGTTCATAGAGACTTTCAAGGTGAGTGGCACATTTTTTCATCGCATGATCGGCTATGACTCTGGCATCTGGCTGAACTTGAAGTTGGCTCATCGCGAATTCATTCAAACATTCATTATATTCGGCTGACGATTCACTAACCTTTTGATATTCTTCCTGAGTCATTTGACCGGACGTCTTATATTCCGCACTAACATTAAGGCTCAAAAGAGATAACAACGAAGCCAGGTAAAGACAGAGTTTAGGATGCATCATATTTCCTCACACAAATTAATTTCATATATAAGAACAACAATAACATGAAAGATTCAACTTTCCATACTCATGACTTGTTAACGCCGGCCTATGTCTATGATCAAGACAGTATTGTTAACGTGCTTGATAAACTTGTTAGCTTGAAAGAAAAAACTGCTTGTTTGCCTTTATATTCGGTCAAGTCAGCAAATATGATTGGATTGCTTGAGGTCATTAAACATTACGTGTCGGGTTTTTCTTGTAGCTCCTTATTTGAGGCGAAACTCGCAGCAGAAGTGCTGGATGAGGGGCAGACAATACATATTACAACACCAGGTTATCGAAATGATGAGTGGGATAGTATTATTCAGTTATGCGACTTTGTTACCTTGAATTCAACAAACCAATGGCAAGGCGTTGCAAAAAAAATCGATGCAGGTGCAAGTTGTGGTATTCGACTTAATCCAGAATTATCGTTTGTTAATGACGAAAGGTACGATCCTTGTCGTCCAGATTCAAAATTAGGCATGACATTTGAGCAACTCGCTGTAGCAAATTCAAAACAAGAATTGAATTGGAAATCTATAGAAGGAGTGCATATACATAACAATTGCGAATCTACAAATTACGATGAATTAAAAATGAGTACGGAAAAAGTTATGGCAGGTCTTTCAGGATTTAATCCAAAATTAAAATGGGTTAATCTGGGTGGAGGCTATCTACTAAATGATAAAACCGATTTAACTGCATTAGAAGACACCATTAAATGGCTACAAGATAAATTTGATGTTGACGTCTATATCGAACCAGGGAAGGCAATCACACGTGGAGCAGGTTATTTAGTTTCTACTGTGATCGATCTTATAGAAAGTAAAAATAAAATAATTGCCGTTCTCGATACAACAATAAACCACTTGCCGGAAGTATTCGAATACCAATATCAGCCTAAAGTAATGAATACATCAGATAACGGTAAGTATGAATACCGTTTAGTGGGTTGTAGTTGTTTAAGTGGTGATTTATTTGGTGATTACTATTTTGATAAACAAATTGAGATAGGTAGCCGCGTTGTTTTTGGAAACATCGGTGCCTATATGCAGGTGAAAGCAAATATGTTTAATGGTATTAATTTACCAGCAACTTACTTACTGGGTAGAGAAGAAAATTTAGAATTAATCAAGCAAAATGATTATGAATCATTTCGTAGTCGTTTATAAGAAATAACTAATAAGAATCGCCAGCTATCATGAATTGGTAATGGAGTAATAGTCGTAAAGTATTGCCGAGTTACGGTAATATGTCGCGAAACTGACTGCGACTATTCGCATCATAAATTTAGGACTTTTAAATATTCAATGTTGTCTGCTGGCAAAATACTTTTTTTAGCATTTTTTGAAATCTGCCGTTTGAACAAAGGGCCTCAGGACATACCTGCGTCGAAGAATTTATTAACACTTTGTCTGGTCGTGTATGGTTTTTTGTCGATTCAGCTCGCGATGCTGTCACAACCAATCGATAAATCTGTTTTTGCAGGTATTCTGGAAGTCGCTTTGATTATGATCTTCTCTCTAGCCTTATTACAAATAAGGGGAAAATCTGAACGTTGGGTGCAAATGGTCACAGCTTTGGCCGGCACCGGGGTTATTATTAGTATTTTAGCGATACCGCTATACCTTTTTATTGGTATCGGTGGGGATGATGCAACGGCTTCTGGTGGAGTGCATGCCTTGGGTTTGCTGTTCTTGGCCGTATTGGCATGTTGGAATATCACCATAATGGGGCATATTCTGCGGCATGCCCTCGATATCAATATGTTCTCAGCAATTATATTGGCTATTTCTTATATCTGGATCATATTCAGTTTTACTGCGGCTATCATGCCAATGGATGTGACTTAATGCATATTCACATTTTAGGAATTTGTGGCACATTCATGGGAGGCGTGGCACAAATCGCACGTTCCTTAGGTCATCAGGTCACTGGGTCTGACCAAAATGTCTATCCACCAATGAGTGATCAACTCACTGCTTTGGGTATTGAACTCATGAATGGCTATGAGCCAGCTCATCTTGAGCCAACACCAGACTTGGTTATTGTTGGTAATACACTTTCACGAGGTAACCGTGCTCTTGAGAGCGTGTTAAATAGACAGCTCCCGTATGTCTCTGGGCCTGAGTGGTTATATCAAGAAGTATTAAAGGATAAACATGTGCTGGCCGTATCGGGTACGCATGGTAAAACTACAACAACAACGATCTTGAGCTGGATTCTAGAATATTCTGACCTCAACCCCGGTTTTTTGATTGGTGGAGTGGCAGAAAACTTTGGATTATCAGCACGTTACACAGATTCTGATTATTTTGTCATTGAAGCAGACGAGTACGATACGGCATTTAATGATAAACGATCTAAATTTATACATTACCATCCAAAAACCTTGATCATAAATAACATCGAGTTCGATCATGCCGATATCTTTCACGATATTGCAGCGATAAGACGTGAATTTCATCATTTGATGCGAACTATTCCGCAACAAGCAAAGATTATTGTCCCTCAAGATGATTTAGAAGTCGCAAAGGTATTAGAGATGGGCTGCTGGACACCGGTTGAAACATTTTCAAGCTCTAATGGTGAGTGGTCACTTACTGACGCTGACAGGGATTATCGTCATTTTTCTGTGTTAAAAAAGGATGAGATTGTGGGGAAGGTCTCCTGGTCATTGATTGGTGAGCACAATGCTAATAATGCATTAGCGGCCATAATCGCTGCACATGACGTCGGTGTTCCGATAGATAAGGCTTGTGCTTCCTTATCTGAATTTAAATCGGTTAAGCGCCGTTTAGAGTGTATTTTCGACGCTAAAGGCATTCAGGTCTATGATGATTTTGCACATCATCCCACTGCGATCACAAAGACACTTAGGGCGTTGCGTCAGCATGCAGGAGAGGGAAGACTCATTGCCGTAATGGAACCACGTTCTAATACGATGCGCATGGGAGTTCATGCAGAGACTTTATCAAGTGCCTTTTTAGACGCGGATCTAGTATTGCTTTTCCAGGCCAATAATGTCGATTGGGACATTGCGGCACATATGGCAGATCTCGGTGATCGCTGTCGAGTATTTACTGACATTGAAGAAATTATTAGCGCTATAAGTATGGATCAGCAGCAGGGTGATCATATTGTCATCATGAGTAATGGCGCTTTCGGTGGAATCCATAAAAAATTAATCGATGTCTTGTAATTGATTATGAAGCTCCCATTATTTCCGCTTAATACAGTTTTATTTCCTGAAGCGGAATTGCAATTACGTCTATTTGAGCCACGATACCTCGATATGGTAAGTGAATGCTTACGTTCAGATAGTGGATTTGGTATTTGTTTAATACGTGAGGGAGAAGAAGCAGGGCAGTTAGCTGATTTTTTCCCAATGGGTACGTATGTCAAGATTAGTGATTGGGATCAGATGGATGATGGCTTGCTAGGGATTAAAGTCATCGGTGAACGGCGTTTCAAGGTTGAGAGCTGTGATGTGCAAAAAGATAATTTATGTATGGGTGATGTCACTCTGTTGGATGAAGATGCTGAGCTGCTACCGGCCACCTATCAGAATTTTTCTGACTTACTCAAGGAGATAGCCAATCGCTATGAATTGCCACTGATGGAAGCACCAGAGCGGTTTGAAGAGGCGGTTTGGGTCAGTGATAGATTGGCCGAGTTGTTACCGTTTGAGATAAGTGCCAAGCAATCGTTACTGGAAATGGATAATGCACTAAACCGATTCGATTATATGCAAGCGTTGTTAGAAAAGATTGATTCAGGAGATTATTCACAAAGCTGAAAGATCTAATCGATAAAGCTAGATGTGTCCGGCTCTTCTATGATTGGATTTTTTAAAACACCTATGTTTTCAATTTCTATACGTACTTCATCTCCTGGTTTCATATAACCGCGCGGTTTCATTTTCACACCTACACCACTGCCGGTACCGGTCGCAATGATATCTCCGGGTTCCAAAGTCATCACTTGAGAAAGGTATTCAACCAGATAATAACAATCAAAAACCATATTCTCAGTATTAAAATCCTGTCGTAGTTCTTCATTCACCCAGGTCTTGATAGAAAGCTTATGTGGATCACCAATTTCATCAGGCGTAACTATGTAAGGCCCAACCGGGCCATGGGTGTCAAAAGACTTACCTAAGGTCCAGGTATGTGAACGCATTTGCCAATCACGCACACTCACATCGTTAACAATGGTAAAGCCCGCAATCACCAGGGCTGCTTGCTCGCGACTGACATGACGACAACGTTTGCCTATAACAATACCAAGTTCACCTTCGTAATCGAGTTTTTCAGATACCGTAGGTTTGTGAATGGCATCGTCAGTACCAATGACACAGCTATTCTGCTTATTAAAAAAAGTCGGGTATTCGGGTTTATCTAATCCGGTTTCTTCGATGTGATCAGCGTAATTCAGACTGACACCAAAGAATTTATTCGGTTTCGATATTGGTGCAAGAAGTTGGATAACCTCAAGGGGTAGTAAATCAGATGTGCACTCTATTTTATTCCTTAGTTCATTTAATGCAGATTCACCCGCGAGAAAGAAACGAATCATGCCATCACTGCCATTGTATTCTTCTGAAGCAGGGCAGATGCCATTCTCAGTGATAGCACCTATTGAAATAGTATTATTGTGATTGAATGAAGCAAGTTTCATAAATTGATATAAATGAATTATAAAGCACTATTATCGCAGTAAACTGGAATTTATTTCTAATAATATGATGTGTATATCGAGAGAGTGTTTTTACAGGTGCGTACTGGGTGTAAATCAAATAGAATTATCTTTTAAACATTTTGAATGCATCATGCTGCTATGATTCAAAAATTATTCAACAATAAAAATCAAACTGGCTTATTAGCATTAGCACCTTTGTTTTTGGTTGTGGCCTCGTTTAATGATGGAATTACTATAGGACTAATCTCATTAGTCATGATTTTAATTCTGACGTCGATATTATATTTCATAAGTAATTTTATTCCATTACATCAAAGGCTCATCAGCGTTCTTGTTGTCAGCGTCGCTGTAACTTTAGTAGCAAGAATGTTACTAAATTCTGAAATTTATTTTGTAGCAGATAAAATAGGTTTGTTTTTGCCGTTATTAGTAATTAATAGTTTGGTTATCTCTCTTGGCGAAGAGGTTTTTTCTAAGCAGGATTATAAATCTACTATGATTTATGTTTCTGGTAGCGCAATAGCAGTTTTAATTTTCTTTATTATTTTTGGTTCCCTGAAAGGATGGCTTGATATGTTTTCGATTATCGACTCACCTGCGGGTAGCTTTATTTTACTAGGCTTGTTATTTGCGACAATTAACTTTTTAAAAAGTACCAAAGCTACCGAATAATAAAGAGTGAAAAATTTTGAATAAAGAAAAACGAACACGCATATTTAGCATATTACGAGAACAAAACCCTTCCCCTACTACAGAGTTGGTATACCAAACACCATTTGAGTTATTGATTGCCGTTATTCTTTCAGCTCAAGCGACAGATGTTGGTGTCAATAAAGCCACCAAGAAATTGTATGCAGTTGCTAATACCCCTGAGGCAATTTATGCATTGGGTTTAATAAAACTTAAGACTTATATTAAAACTATTGGCCTTTATAACAATAAGGCAAAGAATATCATTGAGACTTGCCGGGTTCTGGTAGAAAAATTTAATAGTGAAGTACCACAAGATCGGGAATCATTAGAGGGCTTGCCTGGAGTGGGGCGTAAGACAGCAAATGTCATTTTAAATACTGCCTTTGGTGAGCCGACTATTGCAGTTGATACACATATTTTCCGAGTATCAAACCGTACGGGTATCGCACCGGGAAAAAACGTAAATCAAGTTGAGCAGAGATTATTAAAGTTTATCCCCGATGAATTTAAACAAGATGCACATCATTGGATGATTTTACATGGACGCTATACCTGTATTGCACGTAGCCCGAGGTGCGGAAGTTGTCTTATATATAACGAATGTGAGTGGAAAGAACGCGAAAAGCATGCAGAACATTGATAAACAAGCGTAAAATACCAAGAAATAGCGATTTCTTTAATATGATTACTAACTGAAAATATGTTTGTTCAAGATCGAAATGAGGCACGTAACTACTTTTATCAGGTGTGGAGTAAGCAAAAAAATAAGCTTCCATTAGAACCGATAGAGGCAATTATTTCGGATGTGATTATGGAACATCCTGAATACCATCATTATCTAGAAGTGGAAGAATCATCAAAGGAAAATGATTTTAGTCCCGAACAGAATGAATCGAATCCTTTTTTACATATGGGGATGCATATCGCGTTAAAAGAACAAGTAAGTTCTAACAGGCCGACAGGCATTAATGATGCTTATAAAAAGATAATGACTAAATCCAATTCTACGCATGATGCAGAGCATAAAATGATGGAATGTCTTGGACGCATATTATGGGAAGCGCAACGCAATAATGCCTTACCTAATGATG
>JBLHKL010000057.1:0-13964 GCA_047618295.1 Gammaproteobacteria bacterium
AATTATTGTGTTTGTTATAACGACTATTATGCCGCTGATAATTTTTCTGTGGATAATAATTATGTTTATAGTGGTTATAGCCAGGCACGCCCAGAATTATTTTTATCTCTGCCTGAGAACTCAGTGGCAGCAATAATAGAATTGTAGAATAAAATATTGTTCGATAATGTGATGACATCTCGTCCTCCAACAACTGGTATTTAAACGATTAGAGGGGCTTAAATAGAAATGGTTGCAAAAATAAACTCTCCCAGAGTAGAAATTCACTATTGCACGCAATGTCGCTTTATTCTCAGAGCAAATTGGATCGCACAGGAGCTGTTAATGACATTTGGAGAGAAGCTAGGTGAGCTTGCACTAGTGCCTTCAACGGGTGGTGTTTTTACTGTTTTATTAGATGGGGATGAAATATTCTCTAGAAAAAAGGAAGCAAGGTTTCCTGAATCTAAAGAGCTAAAACAATTGATTCGCGACAGGGTTGAGCCTGATATGCCGCTTGGGCATAGCGACAATTAACGCAATAAAATCAGCATCAACGAGAATTAAGGTACTTCTCTGACAACACGTAGACCTATATGGTCATAGGCTTTATCAGACTTGAATTTATCTCGTTTCGCATTACGTATCGATTGTGGTGGTGTGCTGTATGCACCGCCTCTAACAACACGATATGAACAATCTCCGCCTTCCCATACGTCAGCATATTCCGGGGCGCCATTATAATTGTCATGCGAGCAGTCATGAACCCATTCGGCTACATTTCCGGATGTGTCATAAAGCCCAAATGCATTGGCCTCGAAGCTGCCAATTTTTGTTGGTTTTCGTGGGTCGAGGTTGGTGCCGCAACCGAAGCAATGAGCGCGATTTGGTTCTTCGTCATAGCCCCACCAAAATGTGGTTTTTTTACCTGTTGAAGCCATGTATTCCCATTCTGCTTCACTTGCTAATCGATACTTGTGGCCAGTTTCTTCTGAGAGCCATTTTGTATAGTAGTAGGCATCATCCCAAGAGATAAAAATGACAGGGTGTGTTTCTCTGTCTAAATAGAGAGAATCGGGCATCTTTTTGCCTTTAGCCTTGGCAAACAGATCATATTGCGTAAATGTAATCTCATATTGACTGGCAGCGAATTGTTCCACAGAGACATCATGCCGCGGCCGTTCATCTGAATTTCTGGAACTAGTACTACCCATGGCGAACTTACCCGCGGGGATGACGACCATCAACGGACCTTTGCCACCTGATTTCAAGCTATCTTGAATCGTTTTGCTGACAGCAGCAGCGACCTTTTCTGGCGCCGATTCGGCAACTGGCGCAGCGGGTTCTTCAGTGACAGTCTCTTGCTCAGAGGCGACAACAGAGTCTTTATCAACTACGGGTTCATCAATGACTTGCTCATTTTCGGCTTCGAATTCAGCTTCTATTTCTAGCTCTGAGACAATTGGTTCTGATGTTTGAGCTGGGTTTTTGCCCATCATAGAGAAGGCAACACCACCAATAACCAAAATAACTGCGGCTGCAATACCAATCATCAAGCCTGTTTTACTTTTTGGTTTCTCATCAAAGGTATCAACTTCTGGCTCAGCAAACGCAGGTTGACCTACTTGTGACTCTGGTTCTGGCTCAACTTCTTCTGTTGATACGTCGGCAACAGACATTTCCGCTGTTGATTCGCCTACATCTTCAGTTACTGCTTCTGATACTGCTGGCGCTGCTTCCGCAGTGTCTTTTACGTTTACAACAACGGCAGTGGTATTGTCTTGACGCGGCATATTAGCTTCTTCAACTGCCGTCATTAATGCATCGGCGCATTCCTTGGTGGCTTCAGACCATTCAGAATATTGAATGATCTTACCGGCGCTTAGGGTATCAAGCCCGTCACTGCATAAAATAATTCGATCACCAGTTTGAAGTTCGAAAGGGTTGGCAGGGACATCTATTTCATTGATGTCTTCGCCGGTGATGGCACTCATCAACATATTACGAGATAGACCTGGTTCTGGTTCTACCGGCGTACCATCGGCTTCCATTCTGTCCAGGAAGCCTCCATAGCTGTGGTCAGCATTCTTTTTTGTTAATTTTCTGTCTCGTACCAAATAACAATGGCTGTCGCCAACGCTGGCCCACCACATTTTTCCGTCTTGAAGAATGGCAGCCACCATGGTGCAGCCCATGCCCGATAATGCCGGGGTTTCTGCTACGGTTTCCTTGATTGAAAAGTTGGCCTTGTTTACGGCTTGTTCGAGAATTTCAGAAGGGTTTTCAGCTGGATAGTTTGCAGAAACATGTTTGTTAAAGGCTTGTACCGCCATATTACTGGCAACGTTGCCTGCTGCATGACCACCCATGCCATCGGCAATAACAACGAGTGCACTGGGCTTGCCATTTGCATCGATTAAGTGGGTGATAAGGAATGCATCTTCTTGATAGTCTCTTGCGCCATCAATTTGTGAACCGGCTAATTCAAATTCAAGTGCCATACGCTAAGAAAACCCCATTCGTGAAAAGTAATATAATCAATTTTATTGTTTATTATGTGTAGTACTTAACGCAGAAAATACTGTCTGGATTAGTTTAATATTTTATGTTTGATTATCCTACCAGTCCATCAATAAATTACAAATAAATACTTGATTCGAGTCAATAAATTGGGATTAGCGCGATATTAATGCATAGTCTTAATGCTGCTCTAAAAAGACAAGATATAGGAAAGGCATGACATCTTTGGAATTAAAAAATATCTATGACCGTTTAGCAGAAACGCGCTCATCAGAATGGTTTCGTTTAAAACGTGACTTTGATCGTTTAAAAAAACGTAATCTTGAGAAGAATCCTGAATGGGATGCTCTTATGCGTGATATAGAATTATCGGTTCAGAATAAATCTGATAGAGAAAGTCGTCTTCCAAAATGTTATTTCGATGATAAGTTACCGATAAATCAACATCTTGATGAAATATCCGCAGCCATAAAAAATAATCCAATTACAATTATTTGTGGTGAAACGGGTTCAGGCAAAACAACCCAGCTACCAAAACTCTGTCTTACATTAGGGCGTGGGATAGAGGGCGTTATAGGGCATACGCAACCAAGGCGACTCGCTGCCAGAACCGTCGCAAAACGAATTGCCGAAGAATTGGATAGCGATTTAGGCAGCCATGTTGGTTTCAAGATTAGACATCAGGATGTGACTAGCAAGCATTCTTATATCAAGTTGATGACTGATGGCATCTTGCTTGCCGAATTACAACAGGATCGCTATTTAAATCAATATGATACCTTGATCATCGATGAGGCGCACGAACGTAGTTTGAATATCGATTTTATTCTAGGTTATATAAAGCTACTCATACCAAAAAGACCTGATCTGAAGGTAATCATTACTTCTGCCACGATAGACGTCACACGCTTTTCAGAACATTTTGATAATGCGCCCATTATTGAAGTCTCTGGTCGAACCTGGCCTGTTGATGTTTTGTATCGCCCGTTTGAAGAAGTTGATGAAGATGAAGATCCTGTCAGTCGAGAGGTGGTTATATTACAAGCAATTCGTGAACTCACCTCATATGACATGGGCGATATCCTGATATTTATGGAAGGGGAAGGAGAAATCCATGAAACCGATAAATTTCTCCGTAAACAAAACCTACGAGATACGGATATTTTACCGCTTTACGCACGTTTAAGTTCTTCGAGACAAAATAAGATCTTTGCTCCTCATAATCGTCGTCATATTGTGTTGGCGACAAATATTGCAGAAACATCGCTGACCATTCCGGGAATTCGATATGTAATCGATACCGGTATGGCACGCATGAGCCGGTATAGTTATCGCAGCAAGGTCCAGCGACTGCCAATAGAAAGGGTCTCTATGGCGGCAGCTAATCAACGTAAAGGGCGCTGTGGCAGGACTAGCGAAGGAATATGTATTCGTTTGTATAGTGAAGAGGACTTTTCTTCACGCGCAGAATACACCGAGCCGGAGATCTTGCGTACTAATCTGGCATCAGTGATCTTAAAGATGAAGGCATTGAAGATTGGTGATATTGAACAGTATCCTTTTATCAATCCCCCCGACAAGAAATTCATCAATGATGGGATGCGCTTGTTGCGCGAGATCAATGCGCTGGATAAAGAAGAAAAATTAACACCGATTGGCAGAAAACTGGTGAGGTTTCCGCTAGACCCTCGCCATGCAAGGATATTATTGGCAGCGCATGATTTTAATTGCTTGCATGAGATATTAATTATTGTCAGTGCATTAAGCATTCAAGATCCCAGAGAACGACCGATTGATAAACAACAAAAGGCGGATGAATCACATAAGCAATTTAGCGATGATGATTCAGACTTTTTATGGTTCCTAAATCTTTGGAACTTTTACCAAAAGCAAATCAAACAACTATCACAAAATAAACTTAGAAAACTTTGCCAAACGAACTTCTTATCTTATATGAAGATGCGAGAATGGATTGATATACATAGACAGTTGCGTCACGTCTGTACTGAGATGGGTTTATTGTTGAATACGGAACCTGCCAGCTATCAAAATATACATTGTGCAATATTGAGTGGTATGTCGAGTCACGTTGCTTTCTTATCTGACAAACACGAATATACTGGTGCTCGTGATATAAAATTAAATCTGTTTCCAGCATCAGGCCAGTTTCATAAAAAACCAAAATGGGTTGTTGCGGCTGACTTGGTTGAGACATCGCGCTTATTCGCGCGGAACGTTGCGCGGATCGATTCCGCATGGTTGATTAATGTCGCAAAGCATCTATTGAAACACGCCTATTCGGATGCGCATTGGGATAGCAAGAGCTCACGTGTCGTTGCTTTAGAGAAGATAAGTTTATATGGCATGACCTTGATCGCGGGCAAAAGAATTAATTATGGTGCTATTAATCCTGTTGAGTCTAAAGCCTTGTTTATCCGGAATGCATTGATAGAAGGTGATTTGGAATCAAGCGCAAGTTTCTTCAAACAAAATAATAAAACAATAGAGGAAGTCAGGCATCTGGAAGTAAAGTCGCGTCGCCCAGATATTCTGAATGAAGAAGCCATCTATGAATTTTATAATAAGTCATTACCAGCACATGTATATGATGGGCAATCATTTGCGGTCTGGTCGAAAAAACTAAATAACGAACAAAAGCAAAGACTGTGTCTGACTAAAGAGTTAATAGTAAATCGCGAGACAGATGATATTACTGAATTCACTTATCCGGATAATATTGAATTCAACGGCATGCAGTTGCCACTGGAATATAAGTTTCTTCCAGGCGCTAAAGAAGATGGGCTTAGTGTTGATATCCCGCTAGAAGTATTAAATCAATTCGATCAAAACCAGATGGATTATTTAGTGCCGGGATTGATAGAAGAAAAAATAACCTTGTTACTAAAGTCTTTACCTAAACCTATTCGCAAAAGATTAGTGCCAATCCCGGAAACTGTTGCAGAATGTGTAAGCAATATTAAAAACCAATCAAACTCATTAAAACAAAATCTGATTTCATGTTTATTCAAGACGCGAGCAGTTGATATCGCAATCGATGATTTTACAGAGGCCGTTCTGCCCGAACATCTTAGAACAAATTACCGAATTGTGGATGCTAAAAATGAATTGATAGCTGAAGGTGATGATATTGTCGAACTGAAAAACAAGCTGGCGACACAAATAGAGCATGCGTTTACTAATTTATATCAGGATGCCTTTGGTGAAGAAGAGGTCACCTCATGGGATTTTGGGGATCTGCCAGTAGAACAAAAAGTAACATCTAAAGAAAATACAATAACAAGTTACCCATCACTATTAGAAGAAGATGGCAAAGTCTATCGCTATGCATTCGATAATTTGCGTGCAGCTGAATACTACTTAAGGTTTGGGTTAAGAGGTTTATTAAAAAATGCGTTAGCAAAAGAGATTAAGTATCTGCGTAAAAATTTGAGAGGCATTGAAAAATTAGCACTGCTATATACGCGATTTGGCAATAAAGACGAGTTAGTTGAATCAATTATTAATCTTGTGTTGGATGAAACGTTTTTATATGAAAAAAAAATGATTCGTAAACAAGAACAATTTTTAGCAGCCTTGGAACAAGGCCGGGCAGAATTGATAGGGAATGCAGACAGGATTTGTGTGGTATTACAAAAAATACTGGAAATGAATTTGCAAGTTCAAACATTGCTTTCCGATGCAGGCATGTTGAAATATAGTCATGCAGTCAAAGATATTGAAGAACAGCTGGAATATATGATGTTTCACGGTTTTATAGAAGATATTGAAACGGAATATTTAAAACAGTATCCGCGTTACTTAGAAGCCATAATTAAACGCATGGAAAAATTTGAGCATGGCGTTGATAAAGATCGTCAATCTACTAAGCAAATTAAGCCACATTGGGACAGAATAAAGAAACTGGTAGATCATGCGTATGAAACAGACGGGAATACAACTTCATTTGACGCATATCGTTGGATGTGTGAAGAATTACGCATATCGTTATTTGCGCAAGGACTAAAAACCAGAATGCCAGTATCATTGAAGCGCATAGACAAGGCCTGGGAAAGATGTCAGAAAGAAAATTAAATAATGGACCACAATAAATGACTGAACAATCAGTTCAATTCTCAATATTTTTGATCTTCACCGGCGCTGCAATCTTTGCAACGTTTGCCTTATATGCAAGGCAAGCTATGATCGTTGCTTATATCGCAATTGGCTTAATTCTGGGGCCTTCCGGGATGGGATTCATTAATGATGCAGAATTAATTAGCGATATCTCAAATATCGGCATTATCTTCCTCTTGTATTTATTAGGCCTAGATTTATTGCCACAACAATTATGGCAAATGTTGCGTGAAGCCACAGTAGTGACATTGCTTAGTTCAGCAGCGTTTTGCCTAATTGGCTTTTCGATTGGTTTTATCT
This sequence comes from Gammaproteobacteria bacterium, assembly GCA_047618295.1. Lineage (GTDB taxonomy): Bacteria > Pseudomonadota > Gammaproteobacteria > Eutrophobiales > Eutrophobiaceae > UBA7359. The sequence continues at coordinate 6,934 of JBLHKL010000057.1, forward strand.
TTGGCTACGAATTACTACAAGCGATGTTGATTGGTGCCGTCATGATGTTTTCCAGCACGATCATTGGTTTAAAATTATTGCCAACAACAACACTGCACCATAAACATACTGGACAGATCATTATCAGTATTTTATTAATTCAGGATTTGATCGCCATTGTGATCTTATTATTGCTCCAAGGGTATGGCAAAGGTGGAAACCTGATGGTTGATATCGCTCTGCAATTAATTTATTTACCTGCTCTGGTGGGCGTTGTTTATCTTATAGAGAGGTTTGTACTTATAAAACTGATTCAGCGTTTTGATGAAATACATGAATATATATTTTTATTAGCGATTGCCTGGTGCCTCGGTATTGCAGAGTTAGCCCATTTTGTTGGCTTGTCGCATGAAATTGGTGCGTTTGTCGCAGGTGTGACATTGGCCTCTAGTCCAATTGCTTTGTTTATTACGGAACGCTTAAAACCGCTGCGTGATTTCTTTCTTATAATATTTTTCTTTTCCTTAGGAGCGGGTTTTAATTTATCCGTGATCAATGAAATATTTATTCCAGGTACAATCCTCGCTATTCTTGTGCTTGTATGTAAGCCACTAGTCTTTGCTTGGTTGTTACGCCGGGAAGGTGAAAAGAAGTATGTCTCATATGAAACCGGTTTTAGGTTAGGGCAGATCAGTGAATTCTCATTATTAATCGCAGTACTGGCAGTCAACTCGGGTTTTATTGATGAGAAGACATCCTATTTGATCCAGTTTGCTACATTGCTAACGTTTATTGTATCGTCGTATATCATTGTGATGAGATACCCAACACCAATATCTGTAAGAGATCGTTTACGACGAGATTAAACAAGGCAATCTAGTGGATAAAAAAAAGATAAAAATATTTGCAACGATTATTGTTTCTGTCCTGATCATAGCGGGTGCATTTGTAACGGCAGATCACTTTGAATTGTTTGGATCAAAAATAGAGAAAAGACTCGATTTTGCTGAAATTCGATTTCGTACTTTAGACAAAGATACCGGCGCTATAGTGGCGGATGTTGGTGTGCGTTGTTTCCAAAAACAGAATATGAACGCCTGTACCAGAAAAGATAGCCATCAGCTTGGTGTCGTGTCAGTAAACATACCGGTACAACGTGCAGTTAAAAAAACGTTGTTATTTAAAAAAGCAGAAGATGTGTATAGGTCGATTGACCCAAAAATGAATATTATGTTACTGCATCAGAATTATCATAACCCAACAGTAACGATAATAATGGAAGATGTGTATGCAAATAAGTTAGATGAACAGACGGTAGAAATGCCACCCAGAGAATGGAAAGAACCAGCGGAAGATAGAGACAGATGAGTGATGCACTAAATTATTTGTTAAAAGTACGCAAAGATGCCGTCGAACCTTACTTTAAGGCATTAAAAGAAGGGGGCAAACACCTCGATACCAAGACGCGATCACTATTATCCGTCATCACCAAGGTAGATGCGCAAACTGAAGCAGGCCTAAAACAATATCTGGTTAGGGCATTAAGAGACGGCAATAGTGCCGATGAAATATTGGATGCCATGTTGGTATGCTTACCGACATTGGGTATGAGCAAGATTATTTGGGCAGTAGATATTATTTTGAAAATGAACATCCCTGATTTTAATCCCGAGTTAATAGGTAAAGAAAAACAGTGGCATAAATTAATCGCGGTTAATGAAATAGAAGAGGGTGTATCTAGGCACGACTATGATGGCCGAGCTTGTTTTATTAATAAAACAAGTGATGAATACCTCGTCTACGATAGTCGTTGTCCACATCAGGCTGCAGATATTTCCATATCAAGCCTTGAAGACGCAACATTGACTTGCTCAAGGCATCAATGGAAATTTAATGTAGAAAATGGTGAATGCATTGAAAATGGAAGTCGTCCGCTCAATAGGATTGAATTCAAGATTGAAGAAGAATTTGTCTATGTCTATTCATAGGACCTCACTAAACAATAACCCTGGCGAATAAAATGTCTAAATTATTATATATAGAAGTATCACCTAGAAAAGATAGATCAGCTTCAATCGAAGTTGCTCAGTCGTTTCTGGAAGCATATCAAGATGGAAATACTGATAATCAGATTGAAACTTTAGATCTATGGGAACTCAAACTGCCAGAATTTAATGGAGATACGATCAATGCGAAATATCGAGTCATGCATGGAGAAGATCCAAATTCAGAAGAAATAGCTGCATGGGAAACCATTGCAAAATTCGCCGATCAATTTAAAGCTGCTGATCATTACTTGATTAGTACGCCCATGTGGAATTTTTCTATTCCGTATAAATTAAAACACTATATAGATATTATCAGCCAGCCCGGACTTACCTGGGCTTTTTCACCAGAAGCTGGATACCAAGGATTGGTAACAGGAAAGTCTGCCACATTAATACTGGCACGTGGTGGTGAATACAGCAGCAGTGTCGAATTAGGTGCTATGGATTTTCAAAAGCCCTATTTAGAAATGATCTTTGGTTTTATTGGGATATCTGATATCAAGACTATTCTGATAGAACCTACATTGGTCGATGTTGAAACCAAATCATCCGCGATTACATCCGCGAAAGAACAAGTGGTGGCTCATGCTAAGTTGTTGTGACTAATGTTACCTATGCTCGATAGATAGTTTGACTTTCAAGCTAAGGAACGGAAAGGTTGAAAGTAATACAACTCTCACGTCAATGAATCTAAGCTATCGTTTATTAGTTTTTTCTCTTCTTGTTTGTCGCTAAAAGGGTTAAATCGATAAGTGTTGTGTAGTGTAATTAAATCGTAATATCGTTCAGCCTTAGTGCCGGGGAAAATTCGTTTTATCCAAGCCATCAATGTTTCACCCGATTGTCTGCTGTCTGCCTCTTGTTCAATTTGTTTAATGAGCGGGTAGAGCGGGGAGTCTGTTCCATAGCGTTCAAATTCTGGAGAAATATTGTCGAGTTTATCTTTTTGATCAACCCGTTGTTTAGTATAAAAACGCCAAGCGAGATATGCAGCTAATGGGATTAATAACCATAACATCCAGTTAGTAGTTTCTTCTTTTTTAGTATCTATTTCTCCGCCAGTCGTTTTGTAACGCAACCATGAGAGAAGATCCATTAGTGGTTCTAACAATGTACGGTCTTCTGCTTCCAAGGGGGCCCATACTGACGGCGTGGTGTCCATGTTGTGCCATGTGCCATCGATGTAATATTTTAACCATGCATGGGCATGTCGTGCACGGACAAGGTAAGTGCCTTGCCAGTTACTGTATTCCTGAACAGAGTAGCCTATCGTGTAGCGCGCTGGTATGCCTGCTTCGCGCAATAACAAGGCCGTTGCCGTAGCAAAATATTCGCAGTGGCCTTTTTTATCTTTAAATAGAAACCGTGTCAGATATTGTCCCTTTGTGTAACGTTGGTTTTGTGTAATCGAATAATAAAAATTATCTTTGAAATATTGCTGAACAGTACTAATGATTTCTTCACGTGATTTTGAATAAAGATCTAGTTTGATAGCGATCTGTTCAAAGTCAGTCTTATAGTTGAGTGGTATTTCAAGATCTTCAGGGGTAGGCATGGCTTCTACAAAATCATGATTGGAAATTCCAAGCCGATAATTAATCCAGCCTTCGCGTGCTTCAATTCGTGTTGATCCATACACACTGGTTTCAACCTGAATTAAATCCTTTCCTGCTAGTGAATTGATGTTGTCAGGTACGGGGATAATAGCTGCTTGATCCTGAAGATATATCGCCACATCCATTGTCTCTTTGTCGAGTTTATTTTTATTGAGTCTCCATTCATTTTTGCCCGGTGTCTTACCAATAATATCAAGCTCAACTTTTGGATTATGCCAGCTACCATATTTATAAGTACTGTAAGAGGTTTCACGAAAATATAATGGCGTTGGTGACGGCTTCTCTGCTTTAACCCGAAAAATAATGCGGTCAGATAACTTCAACCGACCTAATGAACCTATGGATGTCGAAGTGCGTTCCGGGTCAGTGCTTCTCCATCCATATTGCTCGAATAGTTTAAGGAAGAATGCCTCGGAGTTGTTTTGTATCTGTTGCAATCCGTTTTGAGTTAGATAGGAAAAGAAAATCACAAATACCATAGTGGCAAACCAGGTGATTTTGGAAAAGTGTTTGGCTCTTTGTGTTATTAATAACCAACCAATGGTCGCTACGCATACTACAAAAAAATAATCGCTATAACTGTTGCCAGAACTTGCTGATATCAAGCAGATAAAGACATAGGGCATGCCAATGTTTGTTGTGTATAAAATATCCGGGCCAGCTCTTTCACCAAGGCGACGAATACTGATGAACAGGGCAGAAGTTTTTATTCCGTTTTGAATGCCATAGCATTGCACTAGCATGAGCAGTAATAGTACGAACGGTAGTAACTCAAGGATTTTGTAGATGCCCTGGAATGAATAATTCACAAATACATAAACAGTGAGAATAAAAAATAAAATGCCACTTAGATCGGCGAGTTGATTCGTATCTTTGTCACTAAAGTCTATGCGCCATTTGATAAACAAGGGTAGTTCAAGCAACAGGCCAATGACGATGGCATACAGCATAAACTGCGTTTGCCATCCCCAAACAAGTAAGCCAGCAAGAATTAAACCGGGAGGAGCCGGGTTTAATTTAGTGTTCATCGTATTGTTGTTTAACTTGTCCACAGAGCATCAAGATCTTGCTGTAAATTATCATGGTGGATTACATGAATATCATTTTCTGTTTCAGCGCTATTAATAACTGTTGATTCTTTTAATAGTAATAATTTAACGGGGATGTTTAATTCGGACAAAACCCGAATCAAACTTAGTCGAGACTCATCCAGTTCCAGTAGTATGCAAATAAAGGCACTGCATTCTCGGCTATGTTGGCGAACCATTAATTCAACGTCATTGATGTTGGATTCATAGACAGGTTGAACGCAGGCAAGTACTTCCAGAATGTTTTCTGCACCGGCAAGTCCTCGGCCAGATGTGAAACGATAGGGCATATTGCCGACGAACATCAAGTCAAGTAATGCGTCTTGTTCTTTTTGAGCCGTCATAAATGATGCCGCGACAGATACGGCATCTTCAAATATCGATTCTGCTTGTTTATCCAGAAATGTGTCGAGTATCAAGCCATAACGAGTGAAGTATTCATCCTGATATTCTTTGACAATTGGCTTGTTGAGTTTTGCAAAACTACGCCAATGTATTGAACGAATAGGGTCGCCAGGATGATAGTCGCGCAGAGAAATAAATTCTTGTGAATCACCTACTGTAGATGCATTGTTAACACCACCATGATGATAGGTGCGCTTGCCTTGCAAGTTTAACCTGGGTGTTTTGTAGAGCTTAGGCAATATCAGTAATCTGTCATTATTGTTAATGATCTTTTGCCCTTGAAACAAGCCTAATGGTTCAGCCATTGCCAGTCTGGTTTTATCGAAGTGTATATAACCTCTACGTAATGGAGTCAGTAGCAGGGATGTTTCGATTTCACTTTTTTCAGCAATGTAATCAACGGTGATCGGCTTGATAGTGCCGCCACGCAATTTTTGCATTACGTTAACAAGGCGTGGATAACCAATGAAACGATCAATGCGATTTCTGTTTTTATCCAGTGGGTCTTTTGAATTGGTAAATATAGCTAAGCTCGGAAATTGGTTTTTCAATTCATCGATAAGAACAAGGCCTTTTCTAGCTGTTTTGTTCTCATTACGAATGATGCAAGAGTAATTGAGTGGGATGCCAACGCTGCCATATTCGGGTAGCTTTCTAATGATTGAAAACCGGCCTCGAAAAAATAATGAAAAAAACATCGCCGTAATCAGTAATATCAATGTGATTGAAAATATTTGAAAAGAAAGCGTGTTACGTGTGTCAAAGCCAAACACACCAGCGACTGGCATGATTAAAAGGATCAACATTCCTGTTGAGGTAAATCGTTGACGTAGCCATTGACTAAAGCGGTAAACCAGCTTGAAGTTAGCAAATATGAGTTTACGTAACATCATTGATGACTATATTGAGTACTTAAACCGGCACAGGCGTTTTTGATAAAATATCTTCAATAATTTGATCACTGCTATTACCTGAGAAGCGGCTTTGTGAATTCATCATTAAGCGATGAGAAATAACAGGGATGGCGATTTCCTGCACATGATCGGGACTGACATAGTCCATACCATCAAATAAGGCCAGAGCCTGTGCTGCTTTCATCATAGATAATGATGCGCGTGGACTGGCCCCATTCAATATGCCTTCAGTATCACGGGTCGCTCTAATTAGCGTGACCATATAATGCTTTATCTCATTACTAACATTAATATTAGTGACTTGCTGTTTAATCTTGATGACATCCTCTTTAGTAACGCAAGGTTCAAGAGATTCGAGAGGGTGTCGATTGTTTTGTTTTTCAAGGATAGAGACTTCTTCATCTTGAGTGACGTAACCAAGACTAAAACGCATAGCAAAGCGATCCATTTGCGCCTCTGGTAAAGGGTAGGTGCCGTGGTATTCCACAGGGTTTTGAGTGGCGATGACAAAAAACAGATCGTCCAATTGATAATTGTTTCGTTCAATACTGACTTGGCGTTCACCCATGGCCTCTAATAATGCCGATTGTGTGCGTGGCGAAGCGCGATTGATCTCATCAGCTAGTAAAATATTGCTAAAGATAGGGCCGGGGTGAAACTCAAAATCCTGATCGCGTTGATTGAATATCGAGACCCCTAGGATGTCTGTGGGTAAGAGATCGGGTGTAAATTGAATACGCTGAAATTCTACATCAATTGATTTTGCCAGAGCCTTGGCTAAAGTTGTCTTGCCGGTACCCGGTACGTCTTCAAGTAAAACATGGCCGTCACTGAAAAATGCAGCGAGTAATTTTCGTATTGCAGAAGACTGCCCTTGTATTACTTTTTCAATATTGGCAGAGAGTTTTTGATATATTTCAATGTCTGACATGATATTTATTTTTGGCTGAGTCTGAAAAGTCCTATTTCGTCACTCCCGCG
>JBLHKL010000058.1:0-12635 GCA_047618295.1 Gammaproteobacteria bacterium
CAAATCCATAGTCGAGGACAAGACCTCGGCCACCACATTTTATTTCCCCGGGAGATGCAGCCTTAATCTTGAGACAAAGATCATGCAAACGCGACGGACTCGATAAACCGATTTCATTGGTAACATCCAAAACACTATTACCATTAGCCAGCATCTTTTTAGCATTGTCATAAGTCAGATATTGAATAAAGGATTTTGGAGTGACACCGACCCATGCTGTAAATTTACGTTGAAAATGATGCGGGCTTAAGTCAACTGCAGATGCCATTTGTTCTAGTGAAGGTTGCTCTGCATAGTGCTGACTCAAGTAATTAATTACCTCAGCCATTTGCCTGTAATCATTCGCTTTAACACCCATAAAAAGAATTTAGCATGACAAACATGATCTACCCACCCGAATCTTGCTGTTATAATAAATGAATGAACCCACGAGCACTTATTACACTATTTTTGGCATTTGCCAACCAATTGAAATTCAAAAACCTGTTTCTAATTGTCATCGGTTTATTTACCCTCGACCTGTTTATACCTGATTTCATTCCTTTTATTGACGAGGTCATCCTTGGCCTATTAGCCATTATTCTTGCCAATTGGAAGAGTGAACGAAAACAAGAAAAGCAAGGCAACCTTATTGAAGGCGAGATTGTAGATGAGGAAGATAAATAACAGAGTCTTAAGACTATTTCCCTAAGACTATTTCTTAGGCATGAATTCAGGCGGCACGTCGTCAGCCCACTCGACCTGATAACGTACATTATCATCCTTAATTATCTTTTCTAACTGTGCGCTAGTCACAACACCATTTAAACGTAACACCAGATCACCTTTAGGGTTATAAAAGAATGTTAATGGAATCATATTAACTTCCTTACCGACGACATCACCTGCTAACTTGGCATCGACCATCATCAACGGGTACTCAATGAAGTAATCCAGTGAGAACTCATACAGTTCTTCCTTGTCTGGAAATTCAAACGTTGGCCAGTCCAGTGTGAGACCAACAACCATGGCGTCTTTATCTTGATGGAGATCATGGAAGTCAATCAATGCATCTAGTTCTGCTCTACAATAGGGACAGTCGGTTCCCCACACGTTTACCACCACCCATTTTCCCTTGCCGATGTAATTGCTTAATGCATGTTGCTTGCCGTCCAAACCTTCAAGCAAGGTATCTAGAGTTTCAGCATGACTAGAACAGGATAATAACAAAAAGATTAAAGCTGAAACTAAAGAAGGGCTCTTGTTAAACATGATAATTAGACAATTATTGTGGCTAGAACCGCTAGTTTACCATAACGATTTATATGGTCTATCGCACAAAAAAGGACGGAGGAGGGGATCCTCCGTCTAGGTTTAGGGTTAGAAATGATGAATGAGATCAGATGTTAACCAATATAAAAATACATCTATTCTTTACACTTAGTAAATCAGACTCTCATATATATACAGAGCAAAACAAATGCCAACATTTACTATAATAAAAAAAATTAAATTATAGTTTTAAAACAATAATTTATAACGCTTCTGTTCTTTTACTGACCGCTATCCTTGAATTTATTGCACTCTTTTTAGTGCAACTAGCATCTAAACAGTGCACAGGGAATATTATTATTTCACAAACTGTTGAAACGGTTCATCTACTGGTGTTTCAGCTAAATGATTGACGTAGTTACTCATTACTTTCTGTGTTAAACCCAAAACAATCTCTAACAAGTTACGTCTCTCATAACCAGCTTCAAAGAATGCCGTCAGTTCTGACTCACTTAAGTGTCCACGATTACGCACTAGAGCTAATGTTGTTTCATGAAGTGTTTGTAATTTTTTAGTGGGCAGTTCTGTTTTATTCTCAAGCGCATCAATGATTGCAGCGTCAACTTTCATCATATGCGCAATACCTGTATGCGCAGGGACACAATAATGACATTCATGCTCTACATTTATTGTTTGCCACACTACAGTTAATTCTTCTGCATCAAAACTTGTAGCCTGAAATGCATTATGCAGGTCTTTATAGGTAGACAACATACCTGGCACTTCTGCCATAACACCATGCAAATTCGGAACAAAACCGAATGCCTTTAATGAATCCTCCAATAGCGGCTTACTCTTTTCCGGTGCATTATCTTTTGTATACAGTTCAAATTTCATTTCACTAATTCCTCGGCTATATTCAGTTTATTTAAAAAAAGATATCCAAAATAACAATAGCTTTCTGTCCATTATTTTGGACTGACCGGTACATAATAACAAGAATTATTTTATATATGAAATATTACAACAAATTCAGCAGCTTACTTTTTAAGCTCTAATTCCTGAGTGGATTTTACCACGGAAGAGAATATCTTGGTGTTGATAAAGCGCGCATTTAATCGTGTCGAAAAGAAATTAATCTTATTCATTATCCCCGGAACGACCAGATTGGTTTTACCTAGTTTTTTCAAGGCAATATCGACGACAACCTCGGCATCCATTGTCATTGGAGTATTAAATTTAGATATTTTCACTAATTCAGTATGTGTCAGCCCCGGACACAAGGCTAAAACATCTATATTAGTGTTCTTTAGTTCGGCATCTATCGCCTCAGCAAACTGTAAATCAAAGCCCTTTGATGCAGCATAATTAGCCCAACGAGAAATAGCAGTAACCGCAGTTAGAGAAGCTAAAAATATTAATGCTCCTTTGTTTCTCTGCTTCATTTTATTGCCGAGACCATGCGTCAAAATAATATATGACTTACAATTTGTATTGATTAAGCGAATTTCATCCTCCAGATTATTATCAAGAAAATTACCTGTATTCAGTATCCCCGCATTATTTACCAACAGACTTATCTCTAGATCGTCTACTGCGTTAACAACACCTTTAGTTTCATCTTCATCTGATAAATCTGCACAAACTACACGGGTCTGGATGTTATGCTCATCACTTAATTCTTTTGCAATCTTGTCTAATCTTTCCTTTCGCCGCGCTACTAACACAACATTCATCCCGGCTGCCGCTAATTTACGACTGAACACTTCGCCGATACCAGAAGACGCACCCGTTATCAGCGCCCAATCTCCATAAGCCTCTTTCAAATTTTTCATAATACTTCCATTGCCATTTATTCCTGTCGTTTCCAGACTTCTGTTCTACCAAACAACGACACTCCTATATAGCCTCTTACCTTTAACCTGCCGTCATCATTTAATGATAGTTTGCACTTATAGGTTTTACCACTATTAGGATCATAGATAGTGCCACCGCTCCATAAATTCTCTTCTTGATAGCTAAAACCTTCAAGAATGGTCAGGCCCTCCAACAATCTGTCTCTTAACTTTTGATCTGGATTCTTACTATCCTTACGGCCATTATGTATTGGATCTGGTGTACCAATGATAGTGCCGATATATTTTGTCTGCGCTAATGTAATCTCGATAATTCCATCGCCCTTAGCATTAATCCAACTGCCAATAATTGCATGTTCATTTGCAAATACTGGCTGCATCATAATTAGGCTAATTATAAAACCTCTAATTATGTTTATAACCATTTATAAGAACCTTATTTGAATAGTAATTGTAGTGAACAAAATATATGTGACTGTCCTTTTTAACTAGATTCAATCCTTTTGATTTTGATCAATATGAAGGCTTATTTATACACATAAAATAAATTAAATGATAACAACTTCAGCTAAGGATTAATTATGATCTATCAAGTAAAAGGCGACATTATACTCACCAAGGCACAGGCAATAGCTCATGGTGTTGCACCAAATGACCCGATGAATCAGGGACTCGCGCTGACACTACATGAAAACTATCCAGCTATGCATAAGGACTTTCACCACTGGTGTCATCAAAACCATCCTAAGCCTGGAGAAGCATGGATGTGGGGTGGCGTAGACAATGTTCGTATCATCAATCTTCTGACTCAGGAAGGTGGCTATGATCATGGCTCTAAACCGGGCAAAGCCACTATTAGCAATATTAATCACGCACTACGTGCATTAGTTAAGGTTATAAAGAAACAAGAAATAACCTCATTAGCCCTACCCCGTCTTGCCACAGGTGTCGGTGGCCTTGAATGGGATGATGTCATGCCATTAATAGAAGAACGTCTTGGCGTCCTAGAAATTCCGGTTTATATTTATTCAGAATTTCATGTCGGCATGCAGGCGAAAGAGCCATGATGGAACATTAAGAAACTGCTGCCTCTTTATTCTAATTAACTTTGCTTTCGTTGGAAGACCCAGTTCGTTTCGCTGGATTCAGATTTATAAAACTTATAGCCACCTACATTAAAGGCTTTAATCGCTTCCGGGTCCTTTAATCTATTCTGAATTATATAGGCACTCATAAGCCCGCGCGCCTTCTTGGCAAAGAAGCTGATAATCTTATATTGGCCTTTACTATAATCCTTGAATACAGGAACGATGATATCGGCGTTAATATCATTTGCATGGATCGATTTAAAATATTCATTCGATGCGAGGTTGATTAATGTCTTACTCTTGCTCGCCGTAAGGTCAATGTTAATTTGGGCAGTGATTTTTGTATTCCAGAATTCATACAAATCCTTGCCCTGCTTATTTTCAAACTTGGTTCCCATTTCCAATCTATAGGCCTGGATCAAATCTAGCGGTCTTAATACACCATAAAGCCCGGATAATATTCTTAGGTGCTTTTGTGCAAACTTGAGATCTTGATTACTAAATGTGTCTGCATCGATGCCAGTATAGACGTCACCCTTGAAAGCCAACAATGCCTGCTTGGCATTGCTTAAGGTAAACGGCGTTTTCCAATCATTAAACCGCATGTAATTAAGTGTGCCGAGCTTATCGCTGACCTTCATCAAAGATGAAACCTCGTGCGGCGCCAGCTTCTTCAATTCAGACACCAACTGCCGAGAATCTTTCAAGAATTCTGGTTGTGTGTGGTCTTTCGTAATCGGCGAAGTTTCAAAATCCAGCGTCTTCGCAGGGGATATAACAATCAGCATTAAACTAAATTTTCCTCAGTAATGACTACAATTCATGATGTTAACTAAGATGATAACCTACCCAATATTAATAATATATTTCTAATCAATTCCTAGCGAATCCCAAGACTTTAATAGTGTATTATTAGTGCTATTAGGGCGTAAGCTCATCCACATGATATTTATGGACGGTAATTATGGAAAAGCAATATCTTTTACACATGATAACCCCTGCAAAAAACCTAAGTGCTTTTGATGTCAATATGGCATTTGATGCGGGTTGGAACGCTATGCCTTATTTGGGTGTTGAGTTAGACGAAGTCGCGGGCATAGTTCAAGACACCATCTTTTCAAGAGGTCCAAAAAGCTTAAAACGAACCGGCATCTTTATTGGCGGCAGAGATATGCATCTGGCAATGGATATGTTCAATGCCGCAAAAGCAGCCATGTTGCCACCATTTGAAATATCGGTACTCACAGACCCAAGCGGTGCATTTACAACCTCCGCGGCAATGGTTGCCATCGTTACACATCAACTTAAAATTAGACATGACGAAGACCTAAAAGGACAAAACGTACTGGTTCTAGGCGGTACAGGTCCGGTAGGCGCATCAGCAGCCGTCTTGGCAGCAAAACTGGGTGCCAAGGTAACCATACTGGGTCGTGCTGTTGATAAAGCCAACCTAGTAGCCGAATTTTGTAATACTCGATATGGAACTGTCGTTGAAGGCGTGAAGGGTGATGCCAATGATCATATTGATGACCTGATACAAGATGCTGATCTGATCTTCGCAACAGCCAAGGCTGGGATACAGATACTCAGTGAACAACAAGTCGCAGCCGCAGGCAAACTCAAGATTGCTGCTGATTTGAATGCCGTGCCACCAGCAGGTATCGCAGGAATTAATCTGCACGATAATGGTGTTGCCATCAAAGGCAGTAAAAGCAACGCGGTTGGCATTGGACCGATGGCAATTGGTAATATCAAATACCAAACCCAGCAAGGATTATTAATTAAAATGTACAGCATGGGAGTACCGCACTATTTTCACTTTGAAGATGCATTTGAAGTAGCCATGGAAATAGTAAAGTAATAATGATTGGGGTGGTTATAAACGCCTGATTCGACCATGTTAATTAATGGAACCGTAAATGCTTTTCAAAAATAAAGTTTCAGTCCGCTGGAAAGAATATTTTGACAACACCTGCAAAGGTGAAGATTTGTGGGGCCATTACAAAACATCTAATGGCGATCTTTATGTTGTTATCGATGGTGCTTCATCGCATGAAGGTACTAAAACAGGCGGAGATGTCGCTCAATTAATAGATAAAAGATTAAAAGAAGATGCGATAAATATAGTACGTAGTAAACACTTAAGAGAACTCTTACATTCCATCAATGATGAATCTGTAAAGGTAAATAAAGGCGCTTATGCCGCAGTAGCAGGCATATTACATAGAGGCAGAGGCATGTTCGCCTTTGGTGCTGGTGATGTTTCTATCCTCGCAAAAAAACCCAATGGTAAGTTACTACAAACATTACCTTTGGATCTAAGTATGCAAAGGGATGAAGCAGAACAAACAGCCATGACGGAGATAGGCACCATAATTGATGGCAAGGAAATCACATCGGAAAACTATTTTAAACGAGTGAATCAATTTTTAAACCATGGACTATCCAATGCTGTCGGTATTGGCGAATCATTCTTCTTGAATGAAAAAAGTTTTTATGTGAAAGACGGTGCCGCATTACTGATTGCTTCAGATGGCATAACTGATCCTTTCATGGACCCACAAAAAGAATCAGGCAAAATTCCAAAAGAGAATGCGTTAAAACTCTATGAGCTGATCAACTCAACTAATAACGCAGAAGAGGCCTCAGAGGCCCTTAAAGATTTATTTTGGGACACCCAGGTCAAAGAAAAGAAAAAAATAAAAGCAGATGATAGAACGGGGATCTTTATCTATATGAATGTTGCTGTTGCTGCTGATGATAATGAAAAAACTCAAATATTAAATAGAGAGTAAAGAGTAAGGCACTGGCACTAAGACAGCACGGTATTATTAAATCATATACATACAAAACAATAGAGGAGTCTGACGTAAATGGCGCTTACTTAAGCTCGTCTTTCCCGCGCACGACTGCATGGATGCAGGAGGGAGAGCGACTCAGGAGACAAAGCCGAGGCGAGAAACCAGTTAGACAAGACAGATTAATTTTCACTGGATCCCCGCCTGCGCGGGGATGACAAACGAGAAAAATTATTACCTTTGGAGCTTAAGTAAGTGCCATTCGAGCCTGACGTCTTTTAATTATGCCTATAACACCATTTCACATGGGGCCAGGAATGCTTATAAAGGCCCTATTACAAGGCTGTTTCAGTTTAATTATATTTGGCTGGGCTCAATTGCTCATGGACATTCAACCTATACTGGTTGTGCTAACGGGCAAAGGTAATCTACACGGATTTTCACACACCTATATCGGCGCAACATTAATTGCCATCTTTAGCGTAATAACCGGCAGATGGGTCTATCAAGCGATTATGGCCTTTATCAAGAAAGATTTTAGCGACTATCAAAAAAAACTATTTGATGTCCCTAAAACGTTAGCCCTACGTGTTTGTGTGCTTAGTGCCTTTATTGGGACATACAGTCATGTCTTGCTAGACAGTATCATGCACGCAGATGTAGAGCCCTATTACCCAATCTCCTTAGAGAATGACATTAACTTAATTCTTTCAATCGAAAACCTACATAAGCTCTGCATCTATACAGGTCTACTTGGTTTGATTATTTTTTTCATCGTTCGAAGTATTAAATTGAAAAGATAATACAAAAAAGTAGATTCGTTCCAGCAAGCCAGAGCTATGGCTATCTAATAGTTCAACACCATGTTTGTTGATCTTCAGGACGTTCGAGAAGCTCACGTACATTTGCCTCCAAAATTCGATAACCGACGTTACCCGTCAAACGTTGCCTATCCTCATTAAACGTTAGCGTCGGGCTAGAACGAACCTGTTTATCAAGCGCTCTTTGCATATGATCACTTAAAACTGCATAGGCCTTTCCATTAGAAATACTGCATTCAAATTCGGATACGGGCAGGTCTTGTTCCTCAATTATTTCTCTAATGATCGCAATGTCAGAGATGTCTCTTGCTTCAGAGAAAAATGATTTACGCATTTGCCATGCGAGCTGAGCGAATGTCCCTGTCTCTAACTTATCATTTTCTTCTGCTATCTGCGCTGCGCACAAATATAAGTGACATGGAAGAGAGGAAGACGGTGCGTCCTTCACCCAGGCATCAGCATGTACATCTAGATGACCAAACTCACTGACAATCTTTTGCACGTGTTGACTGTATGCTTTACGACCACCTTTGTTTTCCCATGCCTTATCTATCTTTCCCACCGCATTACCAAACACAGAAAAAAATAAATATTCAAAGTCGACATTTTCACCATAATTATCGATAAGCTCATTAATGCGTATCTGCGAGACATAAGCCCAAACACAAAGCACATCTGAGAAGTGTGTAATCTGTATTTTCTTCACTGTTCTATATCCTGATATTGATCTTTACAGCAAAAATGAAAACAAAGAATAGAAAACATCAGCATCGACTTGCTCTCTATTATTCATCTACATCCGACCAAACAGCAAACTCACTACCACTAGGCTCGGCAAAATGAAACCGACGACCGCCAGGAAAAGAATAGATCGGTTGTAAGAGCGCACCACCCGCCGCCTCAACTTTAGCTTGCGTCTGACTTAAGTCATTACTATAAAAAATAATCAATGCACTACCCTGCTTCGCGGATGAAGATAAGCCTGCTCTAAAAATACCACCCTCAATACCGGCATCCGAAAACGCCGTGTAATCCGGTCCATAGTCAACAAAAGACCAGCCGAAAACTTTTGTGAAAAAAGCCTTGGTCGCTTCGAGATCCTTCGCTGGAAACTCAAGGTAATTTATTTTTTCATGTTCATTCATAATTATTTCTGCGTAGGCTCTTCTCCTGGCTCACCATACGGATATTTAGCCGAACCGTATCGAAGTATTAGAACAGTTAATGACAGTATTAAAATCGCGCCAGTGATATACAGCACACCCGCATCGGGAACATGGTTGATGGTGATGTTGCTGATCAACATTCTGGTTAAGGCCGTGATAGCAACATAGATCAAATAACGCACTGGCATGTGGTTTGTTTTAAAATAGATACCCACCATGGCCAACAGCTCAAGGTAAATAAACAGAAGCAGAATATCTTCAATCGAATGATGACCCTTTACCGCCAGTTCAATAAAAGCATCCACACCCGACCAGACAATCCCAGCCCCAATAAAGAAAAGTGTCAGGGCGTGAAACCAGTGAACTAATAGATTGCCTATCGTATCGGCATTCTTCTTTAATTTTTCGTCAAATTTTTCAACTTTTTCAAGATTTAGCACGGGAGTGTTCCTGTTCTGTTATGTCAGTTATATGATTATCGTTAAAAACACCACTTCATGCGACTTTTATCAATATTAATGTAGCTCACACCGAATATCTTTAGTACAGCCCAGCCGCCTTTAACTGATGCATCAAATTTTGATAGAGATCTCTGGTGAGATAATAAGACCATACACATATACCAACAATAATGATCGTCAGAATTATTTTGGTAACTCTCTTGTAGACAGGATGTAACCACACCAAAGGCAAGGCAAGTGGACCAACTGAAAGAAGTGCGATAACAACAGTAGCGGTTGAAAAATACCACTTTGTTTTGGGCCGGTGCGAATCAACAAGAAACTCATCGCAAAAACGGCACTTTATAGCCTCATCTTGTATCTCTTCTGCACAGAAAGGACATTTCTTTATAAGGTCTAACATAACATCTATTCTAAGCGGGTAGACAGTTACAATATCCTGCCAGCAAAAACGAACCCGCTCCAACCCTAACTTAGTAATAAAAAATTAAGTGTTTCCTTCCCCATACAGATGATCCATTTACTCATTAATAGGACTAATATGACCATAATTCGCACACCATATTCATTACATAGGCTGAAATTAAATGACTCCTTTTTTCTATACCTATATCGCCATATGGGCTACAGCATGTGTTATTGCATTGATCTTGATGCGTCAGAACTACAAGACGATTATTTTATTTCAAAAGAACTATTGGGATTTTCTAAAAATTAAATGGAAGTTAACCACCTTTATCATTGCAACATCTGCATTTGTTATCCTCGCGCCTTACACAGGTGATCCCACATGGGATTATTACGATGCGACGTTTATGTCGATACTCACATTCATCACCGCACCTTGGTCCGTGGGCACATTATTTCGCTTTATAACAAGACAGGAAAAACTCAAGATCGCCTACATTGCCGTTTGCGCATGGATGTTCTCTGCTAGCTGGTCTTACGATATCTATCTGGTATTCCGTGATGGCGAGTATCCGAATACATGGCTACCTAACATCTTTGCTTCAGGCGTTTTATATGCCTCAGCAGGACTGTTCTGGAATCTCGAATACAGGGAAGGACGCGGCGTAATCTTTGGCTTCATGGAAAAAGACTGGCCCAACGCTGATGGATCCACTAGTTTCAACAAAATACTAGTTTACGCCATACCATTCATGATCATTGCTGCGGCTGTATTTGTACCCTTCTTCATGTAATGCATTCATAAAGTTGTACCCACACACCGCCCTACTCAATTTCAATCATAATTTACAAAGTATTTCCTACCCCATGCAGAGTATTTCATAATCAATTGAAAGGGCTAATATGACCTTAAAACGTACACCTTATTGATTGGGGGATTATGAGAGGCTGAACGGGTACACGGATATACGACTGCATGGACGCAGGAGGTAGAACTACTCAGGAGACAAAGTCGAGGAAATAGAATTACAAGAAAGTAATCAGTAGCGTTGAGTCTGAACGCCTACATGGACGTAGGTGCTAGAGTAATGCAAGGACGCGCACACGGATGTGTCCGCTAGAACGTAAAAGGTTAAATGGGAAATTGGAGGCTGAGGTTGGATTCGAACCAACATAGGCGGCTTTGCAAACCGCTGCATAAGATATTCTGCCACCCAGCCATTGAAATTCATATATGAGGACGAGATTTTATAATTCAATAGCCATGAGTCCTATTCATCTATTAATAGGACTAATAAGACCTTAACGCGTACATCTTATTGATTGGGGAATTAATAATGATTAATACATCAAAATTAACCATCGTCTTTGTGCATGGTCTGGCATCAAAGCCACCGGGTACGGATTTACACCGTCTGTGGAAGAAAGCGTTTATTGAAAACATACGCATAGATTCAATATCATTAGCCAACGAACTCGAAGCAAATCCGGATACTTTTAAGTCAGCCTATTGGGCGAATGCGATTCCGGATCATATTGAAGACACCGTAGACTATGTCACCGACTTAAATAAAGATGTGAATAAAGTCATCGGCATCCGTCGCAGACTAAAAAACCAAATGCACATAAAAAAAGATGGCTGGGCAAAAGCGAATATAAAGAAATTCGGATTATCCATTGTTGATGCACTCGGAAGCGCATTAACCATCAAAGACGACGTCATCGAAAAATACATGCGTGAAGTGCGCTTATACAGAAACGATCAGTTTATCGCCGAGCAGATTAGACAACCCCTAGAAGACATCTTGACCGAGGCATGGAATAAAAAACACAAAGTCGTCATCATCAGCCATTCCATGGGGACGTTCATCTCTTATGATGTGCTCTGGAAGTTCTCACACCGCAGCGAAGAAAAATATACCAAATACAGAGACAACAAAGTCGACTACTTCATCACCATGGGCAGCCCACTCGGCGATAACAAACTCAGAGACTTCATGCTAATAGAACGCTGGAAAAAATCCGCCGATTCTGACAACCCAGAAGAACAACAACGACTGTATCCACTAAACATAAAAAAATGGCACAACTTCTCCGCCTACGGCGATGTCGTCTGCCACGACTCAACCCTTAAAGATGATTTCTTTGACGGTATGAAAAAATACGTCAGCGCATATAGGTCTGACCAACTAAGGGACTACACTAAACTCTATAACCCCTTTGTTAATGCAGAGGACAAAAAGAACCCTCATAAAAGCTATGGCTACCTGATACAACCGAAACTTAGTCAAAAGTTTAAAGAGTTTATAGGTTAGTTAAGTGAAAAATAATTCAAGACTCAAGACCTAGAGTATACCAAGTTTAACGGACTCACCCGAGAATAATGCAAGCCTACATGTTCTCCAATTTCTTTCATGCTATATGCGCCGAGTAAAGGGGACGCTTTTTAATACACCAGTTGTATATTCTACCTATTTGCGCCTGAAAATTTTCATCGACAGAACCCTTTTTTCCTTGTAAAAAGTCGTCTTTTTTTTGAATTATTAATCTTCAACTCAGGAGTGACACTCACAATGTCTGATACATTTGTTATGAAAACTGGCGAGGCGACGGTGCTTGCTTCTCACGATCAATGCACGGATGCCATGCCAGAAATTAGCATTGGCGATATCGGTGGGCCGGTGGGTCATGCGTTTGCCAATCTCATGGGGCAAACCGAGGGGCACTCGCGCATGTTCGCGATTCGCGCCACTAATCAACAAGTGAAACCCGCGACGATGATGGTG
>JBLHKL010000059.1:0-12583 GCA_047618295.1 Gammaproteobacteria bacterium
GATGAAGCAGCAACCGGACGTGGCGCAAAACCAAAGGCTGGTCTATGTGGTTTTGCAGTATCAAATTTAAAGATCCCCGGATTTGAACAAGCCTGGGAAACAGACAATGGCAAACCAAATCGAATAGTTTCAGCTTTGGATATTATGCTTGAAGGGCCAATTGGTGCAGCGGCATATAATAATGAATTTGGTCGCCCGGCATTGTGTGGTTATTTCCGTACCTATGAACAACGAAAAGATGAATCTTTAATTTACGGTTATCACAAACCGATCATGCTTGCTGGCGGTTACGGCATGATTCGCGAATCAGATGTACTTAAGCAAAACATTCCTACAGGGGCAAAGCTAATAGTCTTGGGTGGTCCGGCAATGTTGATTGGACTTGGTGGTGGTGCTGCCTCATCAATGGCTTCAGGTTCTAGTGACGCTTCTCTCGATTTCGCTTCAGTACAACGTGATAACCCTGAGATGGAACGACGCTGTCAGGAAGTCATCGATCGATGTTGGGCACTAGGTAATAACAATCCAATTATTAGTATCCATGATGTTGGTGCTGGTGGCTTATCCAACGCCATGCCTGAACTCGTTAGTGCGAGCAATCGTGGTGCACAACTGGAATTACGCGAGATTCCAAATGATGAACCCGGCATGTCGCCGATGGGTGTTTGGTGTAATGAGTCTCAAGAACGATACGTTCTTGCAATTGCTGCTGAACAACTTGACCGCTTCACGTCGCTTTGTAAACGAGAACGCGCACCCTATGCGATACTCGGCGATGCAACTGAAAAAGAACAACTCGTTTTAAATGATGCGCACTTCAATAACCAAGCGATTGATATACCGATGTCTGTATTACTTGGCGAGATGCCAAGCATACAACGCGATGCGCAGAGTGAAACTGCTCAGCATTCTGAATTTGATACTTCAACATTAGATTTACAAGAATCAATTGATCGAGTACTTCAACTACCTACAGTTGCCAGTAAAAGTTTTTTAATTACGATTGGTGATCGTTCGATTTCTGGTTTGGTAGTGCGCGACCAGATGGTCGGTCCCTGGCAAGTACCCGTTGCAGATTGTGCAGTTACCAGCTCATCCTATTTTGACTACATAGGTGAAGCAATGGCGATAGGTGAACGTGCTCCACTTGCACTTACCAATGCCGCTGCTTCCGGCAGGATGGCAATTGCTGAAGCCATTATGAATATTTCTGCAGCACGTATTATCAAACTAGACGATATTGCGCTTTCAGCAAACTGGATGGCGGCTTGTGGTGAACCTGGTCAAGATGCAAAACTTTATGCCACCGTTGCTGCTGTTAGTGATCTTTGTAAAGAACTTGGCATTGCTATACCGGTCGGCAAGGATTCTTTGTCGATGAATACTGTTTGGTCTGAGAATAATCAGCAACAAAAAGTAACATCGCCGTTATCGTTAAATATTACAGCTTTTGCTCGAGTCGCAGATGTTCGCCAATCACTGACACCTCAATTACAACAAGATGAAGACTCCATTCTTATCTTTATTGATTTAGCCAATGGTAAACAGCGTCTCGCTGGCTCTGCCCTGTGCCAGGTATACGAACAATTCGGTAATGAAACCCCTGATCTAGATAATTCGACATTACTAATCGGCTTTTTTCAAGCCTTACAGATCCTCAATGAATCAGATTATATTCTTGCATACCATGATCGATCGGATGGTGGTCTATTTGTTACATTAGCTGAGATGGCCTTTGCAGGACACACCGGAATTGATATTGAATTTGAAGATACTGAGGACATCATCGCCAATTTATTTAATGAAGAACTCGGTGCTGTTATTCAAATCAAGAGAGAACATGAACAAAGTGTAAAACAAACTTTTGTGAATATGGGCATAAACGAACTAGCACTCCATACTATTGGCACAGTCAACAATGATTATACGTTTAGACTCAAACAAGGAAAATCTAACAGACTAGAGTCACCCATTAATGAGTTACATAAAAAATGGTCCTCTACTAGTTTTCAAATTCAGTCCCTACGCGACAACCCTGAATGTGCACAACAGGAATTTGATGATATAGGTAATAAGACTGATTCCGGCTTATTTGTCGACACAACATTTGAGCTCGAGAGTAATCCACTTGTCTTTATCAACACCGATACAAAACCAAGAATGGCGGTGCTACGTGAGCAAGGCGTTAATGGACAATTAGAAATGGCGGCTGCATTTGACCGTGCTGGATTTGAATGTGTTGATGTACACATGCAGGACTTGATCGATGGTCAAATCAATCTTGATTCGTTTAATGGTCTGGTTGCCTGTGGCGGCTTTTCGTATGGTGATGTCTTGGGTGCCGGTGGTGGATGGGCAAAATCTATTCTGTACAATGACAAGATCAGTAAGATGTTTGAAACCTTTTTTAACCGCACTGACACAGTTTCGCTTGGTGTTTGTAACGGTTGCCAGATGATGTCTCAACTACGTGATTTGATCCCCGGAGCAACATCATGGCCTGATTTCATTCGTAATCAATCAGAACAATTTGAAGCGAGACTGGTAATGGTAGAAGTTATGGATTCACCTTCCGTTTTATTCAAGGACATGGCGGGCTCTAAAATTCCTGTCGTAGTTGCTCATGGTGAAGGCCGCGTTTCATACAAATCTAAAGAATTAATTTCTAATGCCGCCATGCGCTATATTGATAACTTTGGAGTATCGACTGAAAGTTATCCACTTAACCCAAATGGCTCCATTAATGGGTTGACTGGGCTCACCAACGATGATGGCCGTATTACCATCATGATGCCCCATCCGGAACGTGTCTTCTTACGTAAACAATTCTCATATTTACCTTCACAATGGGACAATGAATATAGTCCATGGATGAAGATATTTTTGAATGCACGAGAGTGGTTAAATTAAGCCTACGTCTATTACCGTAAAACCTTCTTTCAAGAAGATATCTAACAAAATTTAAATTATATTTTATCTCCGCTGACATAGATTCGGCCATGCGCTAGACTTGTGTTTAATGACTGCCTCTAATTTAACACCATGAAGAAATCTTCCGGTATATCAGACGAAGACAGTGCGCTATTTCGCAAATCTGTTGGTGATGCAATGCCGCTGAAGCAAGATAATTTTATTGCTGATAAACCCAAACTAAAAGCACACCCTGCAAAAACGGAAGCCGATAATCTTGCTGTCATCGAAGAAATGAGTACCGCAGACTTTGATTCCAATCTTTTGGAGAGAGGAGATGAGCTTCTTTATACTAGCCCTGGAGTTCAAAATAATATATTAAAAAAATTACGACGTGGGCATTATAAAATTGAAGCAGAACTGGATTTACATGGTATGACTGTTGATATTGCTAAAATTGCATTAACTGATTTTCTCACGCAATGTGCTATGCGTTCTAAGCGCTGTGTCAGAATTATTCACGGAAAGGGTCTAGGCTCTATTAATAAACAACCGGTCATAAAAAATAAACTTAATCAATGGTTACAAAAAATGGATATTGCACAAGCTTTTTGCTCAGCAAGACCGGCTGATGGAGGTACCGGGGCAGTTTATTTATTATTAAAACGTAAATAACTAGCAATATCCGGAGTTAAATATCAAAGTTTCATGAGCAGTTTAATTGATGACTATCTTCGTGATGTCAAAAACAATATAGACCAGATTATCTCTTCCATGCATGATGCTAAATTTAAGAAGATTGCTGACCTATCACATACGCTGAGTGGCAGTTCACGTTCAGTTGGCGCAAAAAAACTTTCCAGAATAGCAGACAAGATTTTTAAATTAGCTCAGTCTGAACAACAACAGGCAATGAAAAATAAAATCACTGATTTAGAAATGGTTTATGAAGAAACAGCAATCGCACTAGAAGACTTTTGGATAATAATAAAGACAGCATAGCTTCAAACCGGTATCAAACACACCAGTTTTGGCTACATTAATTTATAGTTATTTCAAAGGTACGTCTCTAAATATAGGCGTGCTGAGTTTTAAAGTCGTACATTATCCAGCCTAAGATTACGTTAGCACCGACAAATTTCAAACCAATACTCTCAAAATTGATTTCGAGCAGGATTTATTACTCATATAACACAATTATAGAGGTATATCGGTTATTAAAAGGTGTATCAGTGACTATACTTGTATTAATATTCAATTAATTATAGGAATCAGGGATTTCGACATGATGTCATCGCACCTGAGTAACATCGCAAAAACTACAACTTCATCAATAGTCTATATCGTTGATGATGAGACTGTTAGCCGAATGTTACTGAGTAAAACTATTGAGAATATTGATTCTGGAATAACTGTAAAGTCATTCCAAAGTGCGCCTGCGGCACTTGCAGCAATTGAGACCTCCCCGCCCGATCTGATAATAACTGATTACAAAATGCCGATCATGAATGGTATTGAATTCACCAAGCGAATTAAACAACTTCACAATTGTAAAGATATCCCAATTATCATGATTACTATCATTGATGACCGTTCAGTACTGCATAGTGCATTACAAAATGGTGTCACAGAGTTCCTCAACAAACCTTTTGATAAAATTGAATGTGAAGCAAGATGTAAAAACTTATTAGCTCTAGGCAAACGTCAAACAAAATTAACACAGCGGAGTTTTAAACTTGAAAAGAGGATCAGCGAAACTACTGAAGAAATTCTTCTTCGAGAAAAAGAAACATTAATACGTTTAACGAGAGCATGTGGATTTAAGGACTGTATCACAGGAGAACACCTCCTCAGAATTGGCCGAATCAGTAAGATTATTGCACTAGAATTAGGCTTTGATGATGCATATGCAGAAATTTTGGAGACAGCCTCTCCGTTACATGACATAGGGAAACTAGCGATACCTGATAATATCTTAATGAAAAAGGGCAAGCTAACTGAACAAGAGTTTCACGTCATGAAAACGCATACAACCATCGGCTATGAAATACTTAAGGATAGCCCATCACCTTATTTACAAACAGGTGCTTTAGTCGCTCTTAATCACCACGAAAAATATAATGGTAGCGGTTACCCAAATAAAATATCAGGTAATGATATTCCGATAGAAGCCAGAATTGTTGCCGTTGCAGATGTATTTGACTCACTAAGCAATCATAGACCCTATAAAAAAGCCTGGCCAATGAATGAGACTGTTGAGTATTTAATTGAACAAAAAGGCAAGCACCTTGACCCCGATTGTGTAAAGGCATTAATAAATAGAATTAATGATATAAATTTACCATCTAAATAGATCACAAAAAATGACTTGATTGTCTATCAATGAATAATAATTTAATTGCCTTAGTTCAGTCTCGACTAAAAAACCGTGAAGATTCTGAACACGTACAAACAGTTATCAGGTTTGCCATGGGTGTTACCTGGCTGATATATATATCGTGGTTAAATCGATATACAGACATTGATTCCGTTGCTGCTACAACAACATCATGTCTATATATTGCTTGTTGTCTACTCAACTTGATCTGGATAGTAATTACTCCGAAACCGCTCCCTTTTCGCCGTTACTTAAGTATTGTTTTAGATATATCATTTGCTTCATTTGCATTTTATCTTCTGGGCGAATATGGCGCTCCCTTAATAGGGGCCTATTTATTTCTAATATTCGGGTATGGCTTCCGATACGGAAACAAGTATTTGTACATAAGTACCGCCATTAGTATTGTTGGTATTACTTTAGTGATGATATACAGCCCTTATTGGCAAAAGGAAATTATGCATGGATACGGTGCCATTATTTCAATTACCATTCTATCTGCTTATGTATCAACATTGATTTCTCTGTTACATAAATCAATTAATGCTGCCAACTCCGCAAATGAGGCTAAAAGCCAATTTCTTGCTCATATGAGTCATGAAATTCGCACGCCGCTTAATGGTGTAGTGGGGATGAGTTCATTGTTGTCAACGACTGAGCTAAATAGTAAGCAAGAAGAATATTCATCGACCATTAACGCTTCTGCAAAAACATTGTTAGCATTAATCAACGATATTCTTGATATTTCGAAGATAGAGGCCGGTAAAATAACGATAGAACGAGTAGATTTTGATCTGCATGCTCTTATTAACTCAACCGCAAAAATGCTCTCCCCTCAAGCAGTCAATAAAGGGTTAATGTTCAATATACATATATCACCTGATATTCCTTTTTTGATATGTGGTGATGAACAGCATTTAAGACAAGTTATAATTAACCTTATTAGTAATGCTATTAAATTCACGCAAAAGGGCTCTATTGAAATAGTTTTATCTTTAGTCTCAACGAACGAAAACAAAGCTAGAATAATGTTTAAAGTCATTGATACAGGAATTGGTATCGCTGAAGAATCAAGATCAAATATATTTGATAAATTTACCCAAGCAGATGCTTCTACAACCCGTAATTTTGGTGGCACTGGACTTGGAATGGCCATTGCTGAACAGTTAGTCGATGCAATGAACGGCGAAATAGATTTCACCAGTGTACTTGGAGAAGGCTCCACATTTTGGTTTAATTTAGAATTTGAACAACAGGATATATTATCAGAAGAAAACCATTCTCTAGGTCATTTTTCTGGTACGCATATATTAATTATCAACCCAATAAAAGATAAATGCCAAACTATTCAGGAGCATCTCTCATTGTGGCCAGTATCATATGTACAATCAAACCGTGCTAAAGATGCTATAGATATGATTGTAACTGCAAATGCTGAAAATAAACCGTTCAATGTCATTCTTGTTTTTAAAAAATATCTTGATACAGACCCAGTTAACTTTATTAACCAGTCAAAAATAAAATCAAGCTTCAAAGACCATTCATTCATACTCATTAATGATGATGCTCTACCAGAGCCCGCTATATCCGAGTTACTACAGGCAGGTTATTCTTCCATAATACGTAGCAATCTAGATAGAACAACGTTCTTCAGAGCATTGCATGCCGTAATTTCTGGTGATAACGCTATATCATCAAATAATAGCATTCAGAAATCTGAAGATAATTCACCTAATAATTCTTTGAGAAAGAGACTAAAGATACTTGTTGGTGAAGATAACAAAACAAATCAGCAAGTAATCAAGAGTATTCTTGAATATGGTAATCATGATGTAACACTAGCCAATAATGGTGAAGAAGTATTAGATATACTGGAAGAAAATATATTTGACCTAATTATTCTTGATATGCAGATGCCTGTTATGGGCGGAATAGAAGCTGCAAAGATATACCGTCAGATGTATCCAGAAAAACGAGATATTCCTATATTGATGCTAACCGCTAATGCCACAAAGGAAGCTCATGATGCTTGCAAGGAGGCAAAACTAGATGCTTATTTAACTAAACCTGTTGAACCTAACAAACTTATCAAGGTTATTACTTCACTTGTCAGTGATAACAATAATGATGCTTTAGTTGAGAGTAATGAAATATTAAAAGTTGTTGATATTAACAACCCAAATAATTCCCCACTAATTGATAAGGTCTCTTTGGAATCATTAGCTTCTATGGCCAGTGACACATCATTTATGAAAACCTTGATAGAAGGTTATATACGAGACACCTCTAATTCTTTAACGCAAATGTCTCTGTTTTCTTCTAATAATGATTTTAACAAATTATCTGAACTTGCCCATAGTGTCGATGGAAGTTCACGTTCAATTGGCGCAAAGAGACTGTCAAGAATTTCTGATTTAATATATAAACAAGCTCAATCCAGACAACATAAATTAATTTTAAATAATCTAGAATTGATAAAGAGCGTATTTGAAGAAACACATACTGAATTAAATTCATTTCTTTCAAAGTCTGCCTCATCAAGTTCACAAAAAAATAGTTAGATTAATTATCAATATTTATAGTTAATGAGACATCCTTGTCTCATTAATCCAATGAAAATCTAAATCGTTAAGCCGCTTCTGCGTAACCCAGTTCTTCAATTACCACTAGTATTGTACTGGTCGAATTTCCTTCAAAATCAAGCCATAGATGATTTTCATAATCATATAACTTGCATTTTCTCATCGTTGAAAAAAAGTTAGCCGGTGAAAAATTCATCGTAATTACGTCCTCTCCATACAGCTCACATAAAACTGTCTGTGCTTTGGAAAGATTATAGAGCGGCACTCTTGGATCGACATGATGAGCTGTGTGCTCCATTGCATTATGACTAATCAAATTATACCAATGCGGATATTTTATGTGCACAGTTATATCTTCTAGACTGGCATGAGCATTACACTCTTCTTGTGTCTTAAACCATGGAACAGTTTCATGGGTATGATGTTGATACACGGTTACCCCTATCAAGAAATTACTTACTAGAAATGGAAGAATTAATGCTATCAACAATACTTCTAACGGATTTGTGTGTGCAACGTGCATTCCCAGGTAAATAAGTGCTGCAGTAAAGGAAACCATATAGGTAAATACAAGAATAAAGTCCAGGTAATAAGAAATATTTTGCTGTTTGAGAATTCGTTTATATGGAAAAAACTTATCCTTCCACCAACGCTCAATCATGTAATTAAAACAAATGCCAAGCGGAGATCGATACAAATGTTCCATCATCTTTCTGAAAGCACACAAACCATCATAGTCTTCTTTAGACAATGGCGACCATGAATTTATACCTTCAATATTGGGTGATTGGTGATGTGCGCGATTATGCGCGATTAGCCATAAACTATAGTTATGAAATGATGGTAAAAAAGCTATGCGACCTATTATAGAGTTCCACAATCGATTGGATGTAAAACTATCATGTCCCGCATCATGTGAAACCAGAAACAGCGTCCCTATTCTAAGTCCTGCTAAGATACCGCAAGCTATTCGTAATATAAGACTTTCAAACATGATTGCTCCAGCTATCGCTAGTGCATAGATAGTAAGATCTGAAAAAAATATAAATAATGCAAGTTTGTTTGATGGCTTTGCATACTGTTTTATTGCGTGGCGTAACTCTTTCGTATTTAAATTCTTCATTATTATCACCTGTTCCTAAACTTATTTAATTGTTCTATTTATAATCAAGATACACTTACTTTTGAATATTCATGTCGATACTCTGACTCGTATCTTTTCTGACTTCGTAACAAACGGTTGATTGTGCGAGTATCTTTCTCAGAAATATCAAAAACGGTATCAACCCAGGAATTACAACAAATATCCAAAAGTTCCTGTTGATCATAGTTATTTAAACTCTGTACGATTTTTTGCATCGCCATATTCCCATTCCAGTTTTTATTATGGTTATGGACATAGGAATAAACAGCTTCTTCACCTTGATGATCATCGACAAGAATATCTACAATACCCATGTCGTAGAGCTCTTCCGCGCTATATAAATTTCCACTGGAAATTAGTTTATGTGCTTTGTTCAAACCTACTCTTGATGAAAGAGTTTGAAATGCACCCATACCTGGAAAACAATTAAACAATATTTCAGGAAAACCCATCATTGCGGAACGTTCAGCAATGATGACATCACCTGATAACGCTATTTCAAAACCACCACCAAGCGCATTACCTCTAACCAGTGAGATAGTGACAATAGGTAAATTAAAATTTGTCATTATTGGATAGATAGCTTTTATACAATTAGCGGCGTACTTCTCTAGAGCGATCTTATCTTCGTTCTTAATGCAGTTTAAAAAATGATTGAGATCTCCTCCTAAACTAAATATTCCATCTGCGTGTGAATCAAGCACATGATACTTAACAGTTTGAAGCTCCCCATCAATGGGTAACTGCCCATTATTAATTTCAATACATCGATGTAAGGAACGAATGTCATCAACTAACTGTGGCGTAACACATGGTTTTGGAAATGCATCAAGATAGACCCAGATTATTCCGTCGTCTGCATCAAATTCATAATTGATGTGTTCGAGTTTATTTATTGTATTTTTTAGACTGAAATTTAACGTATTCATAGTAATCTCCCCATTGTTTGACTAACTGATTTAGTTAATTGAAATCAGAATCATTACAACAGGATGATTGCCATAACGCGAAATGACCCGAAATCGTTTAACGATGGATCAAACTTAAAAGACTAGAATGAAATTTAAAAGGAAAGAATTTTCAGGAAAACTATGAAGAAGTAATTATAACGACAGCATAAACTGCAATGCCTTCACCACGACCAACAAAACCCATTTTTTCAGTCGTAGTCGCTTTAATATTTATATCTGTAATTTTTGCATCAAGATCTGTAGATAGATTTTTTTGCATTGAAGAAATATGGCCAGCCATCTTTGGTGCTTGTGCCAAAATAGTTATGTCTGCATTACCCAACACAAATTTATTTTTTTTCATTAAATCATAAACTTGCTGTAACAAAATTCGGCTATCAATATTCTTTAATTCTGGATCTGTATCAGGAAAATGTGACCCTATATCACCTAAACACATGGCTCCAAGAATCGCATCGCATAGAGCATGTATGACTGCGTCTGCATCAGAATGTCCTTCCAAACCTTTTTCATAAGGAATAGTCACGCCGCCTAAAATTAAAGATCGGCCTTCAACAAGACGGTGAGCATCGTAACCATGTCCAATTCGCATTTTTTTATATCATCCTATCTAGGTATGCTTTTAGAGGTTCAATATCATCTTTATGGGTTAGTTTCATGTTTTCCTGGTGTCCATGGATAAGCATTGGCTTAAAACCCATTCTTTCAATTGCCATAGATTCATCAGTTACAACGGTTTTATTCTTAAGAGCGTCTTCAATAGCAGACAAAAGCATTCCATATTTAAACATCTGAGGTGTTTGTGCGTGCCAAAGTAAATCGCGCTCTACTGTTTTGTCTATTTCACCAGTGTCATTTGCGCGTTTCATAGTATCCCGACAAGGCATTGCAAGAATCCCTCCGACATCATGCGTTCGTAATTCAATGATCAGTCGATCAATTGCTGACTGGTTCAGACAAGGCCTAGCTGCATCATGAACCATGACCCAATCACTATTTTCTGCCTTACCAGATAGCGCCTGTAAACTATTTAACACTGACTGGTAACGTTCTTCACCGCCTGGTGCTGTAATAATTTTTTCATGATTAGATATTGCCAATGTTGGCCAGAACTCATCTTCCTTTGATATTGCTATAATAATTTTTTCTATTTCTTCACGGTCAATAAAACAATCAATCGTATGCTCAATAATTGTTTTATTATTAATTGAAATATACTGTTTTGGTTTATCCACGCCCATGCGTGACCCAACTCCTGCAGCAGGTATCACCACCCAGTATTTTGAACTATCTGACATGACTGTTAATTTTTATTAGATTGAGAACCTGAATAATCTACAATTTGATAAAACGTTTCATCGTATTTGATCATTCCCATCTCACTTCGTGCGCGTTCTTCAATCGCGTCATGACCTTGTTTAAGATCATGGACTTCTGCTGCTAACGATAAATTTCGTTCTTTGAGGCTTTCATTTTCTTGCTCTACCTTGCTGATCTGATCCTGAAGATGATGTACTTCGGTCAAACTGCCATTACCGAACCATAGCCGATACTGTAAGAGTGTTAGCAATATAACGAAAAGTGCAGTTGCCAGTTTCATTTATAGTGTCAAACCCACATTGACCTCACATCATGAAAGATTATAAAAAGCATCTCGGCCAGGGTAAGTAGCCTTGCTACCCAGTTGATCTTCTATCTTCATCAAACGATTATATTTTGCCACACGATCGGAGCGCGATAGTGAACCTGTTTTTATCTGCCCCACTGATGTTGCAACGGCTAAGTCCGCAATTGTTGTATCTTCAGTCTCACCTGATCGATGTGATATCACTGCCGTATATCCTGCCTTCTTCGCCATATTAATCGCAGCGAGAGTTTCTGTAAGTGTCCCAATCTGATTTACTTTAATCAATATTGAGTTGGCAATATTTTTATCGATACCTTCCTGAAGAATGGATGTGTTTGTGACAAACAGATCATCACCGACTAATTGAACATTTTTACCCAGTTTTTCTGTTAATAATTTCCAACCATCCCAATCACCTTCATCCATACCATCTTCCATAGTGATAATGGGATACTTATCAAACCAGGGTGATAGGTAATCCAGAAATTCTTGCGCATTCAATTTTTTATTTTCGGACTCAAGCGTGTAGATGCCATCCTGATAAAATTCAGAACTGGCAACATCGAGACCCAATAAAATATCTTCGCCTGCTTTATAGCCTGCTTTCTCGATGGCTTCGAGTATGACTTCAATCGCCTGTTCATTAGAAGAAAGATTAGGCGCAAAACCACCTTCATCCCCAACAGTTGTACCAAGACCTAGTTTTGATAGAACCGATTTCAAGGAATGAAATATTTCCGTGCCGTAGCGAACCGCTTCACGAATACTCGGTGCGCCTACGGGCAGAATCATAAACTCCTGTAGATCGACACTATTATCAGCATGTGCGCCACCATTGATAATATTCATCATCGGCACTGGCATTATAAAAGGGCCTTCACCACCAAGATATTCATAAAGCGGTACATTGTTCTCGTTTGCTGCTGCATGTGCAGTCGCCATTGAAACAGCAAGAATTGCATTTGCACCAAG
>JBLHKL010000060.1:0-12570 GCA_047618295.1 Gammaproteobacteria bacterium
CTGTCTGCGCGGTATTCCTTCTCAGCAACATGCACTAAAAAGTCCGGCTCATTGGCTTTGAATGTTTCCTGGAAATCACCATAAGTTTCAACATGCTGAAAACCGACTTCGCGCATTAAGCGGCGGGTATATTTTTTTCTTAATGGGAACATATTCAAATGGTATTCAGTATCGTCTGGAAACTGATAACGGAATCTTGCCAGACCTTCGTCCATGTGCACGGGTTCTGCTGAGACTTCTTCACCACAGTAATAGTACTTATGTTTAGTAGAAAATCCTTCCTCCAGTATGGAGTCGTAGTTGCGTTGATCAAGAATCAAGATGCCATCTGAATTCAAGGTGGCATAAAATTCAGCAAGCGTTTTTCTGCGATCATTTTCATCAAAGAGATGTGTAAATGAATTACCAAGACAGATAACGGCGTCATACTGTTCGTGTATGGTTTTGTTGAGCCAACGCCAGTCAGCCTGAACGGTACGCAGAATATGACCGCGCTTGCGCCCGTTCTCAAATGCCATGGCAAGCATTTGTGGATTACCATCCGCGCTGGTCACTTCGAACCCTGCTTCTAGCAGACGCACGGAATGAAAACCTGTGCCGGTCGCGACATCAAGGACTCTTTTTACGCCGCGGTTGCGTAATTGTTCGATGAAAAAATCGCCCTCGCTTTTCCAACGACATTCCCAATCGATCAATTCGTCCCATTTTTCAACAAAACTTTTTACATACTCTTCATGATAATGATCTGTATCTCGAACCTTTATAGGTTCTCTTCCAAAAGATTGTTGCTGCAATCCGCTCATATGGCACCGCTTTGTGATTTACTAGATAGATGTAAATTTATGTCTCGTATCGCGCAAGTTAAATCACGATCAACATAAATTAGAGATAGGCATGCTGTTCCAAGCATACGAATAAGCCTGTACTGCAAGGATGAGCTGAAGATTATAGCAAATAATTGCTTCAGTTTATACCCGCTTGACTAAAATCACTAAATTAAAGATAAAAACCACTAATGCAGATACTTTATTCGTAGTGGAGTGGGTTTAGCGAATATCAATGCGATCCAATGTCCACTTTGGGTTGCTGAGGTATTCTTCTATTTTAATGGCTGAGCAACAGGGACCTCGGTACCCCCTTGAGGGGTTTGTTGCGAGAACGCATTAGGACACGACTGCATGGAGAAGGTGAGACCGTGAGGTCGAGAAGCTGGTCTGGGCCATGCAGGAGATAGAACGAATCAGGAGACAAAGTCGAGGAGTCCGTATGCGCGTGCCATTGAAATAGGAGAATGTCGAGGGTATCCGCAGGACAAGACATTAGGGTGGTCTTGAAGTGCAGGACGCACAAATGTCGCGAGTGCATGGATGCACATGAGCGACGCTTTTGGTTACTTTTCTTTGACCAATCAAAGAAAAGTAACGCGCCGTAAAAGGCGAAACCAAGGTAAAGAATTTATCATAATCCCAATGATTGCCATCGAAAAAACGGCGAAGCCAAAATACAAAACCATTACCAGCTATTTATATCCCTTAAATATTTATTTAAATATTTCAATTTAAATTCATCCAGACTCCATGGCTTATCTGCCAGACGATATTTGTATTGATCTTTGATTACATAAACAAATGCTTGTTGTGTCTCATCGACAACATCAACCAAACAACGTTCGTATAAAACATCTTCAAACTGATCGAGTAATTTTAATGCATGATCGCCGACTTTCTTATACAAAATGCCATCTATAAATTGAGATGGATTTTTTATAATTCCTGGATAGGTTCTGTTTTTGATCTTTAAACATTGATAGCCGTTTAATCTTGCGGGCACAGACGGCAGCTCTAGGCCTGTGACTAATTTCATTACTTCGGTTATTTGTAGCGTGCCGTAGGTGAAGACAGAATGAGAGGAGCTCATAATAAAAAAATTATCGCAGAGATGATCAGTGTTGCCACATCTCCATTAACTCATCGGGATGATTAACACGATGCTCAATAATTTTTTTAAACACATCGGGATCTTTAATATGCGTCATCTCACCATCGCGCGGGAAATGTTTGTCATGTAGTCGTGATAACCAAAAACGTAATGCGGCGGCACGTAATACGGTCTGCCATGCATTACGTTCGTGTTGTTCTATGGGGCGCACTGTTTGATAGGCTTGTAACAATGCAGCGGAATTGTGTTTGTTACGTTCTGTATCACCATTCATGCACCAGTCATTGATGGTCACTGCGAGATCGTAGATTGATAGCCCATTGTAGGCGTAATAAAAATCAATCATGCCGGTGAGTTCATCGCCGATGAATAACGCGTTGTCTCGGAATAGATCGGCATGAATAACGGAGTGCGGTAACTCGCCCAGCTTAGTTGTCTCATGATAGGTAAGCTCTTGTTGTAGCAAGGCTTGTTCTTCCGGTTTTAATTTTGGCATGACACGTTCGGCTGTTTGCTCACGCCAGTCTATCCCACGCGAAGCTTGTCGCTTTAGATTAAAGCCGCTACTAGCGACATGCATACGCGCCATATGTACACCTATCGCACGACATTGTTTTTCATTGGGGATATCGATACTCGCGCCATTTAATCTCTTTACCAAAGCGGTAGGCTTGCCGTTTAAAACACGGAGATAGTTTCCTTCCTTATCTTTAACAGGGTGCGCAGTAGGAATGTTTGCTTCTGCAAGAAATGCCATTAGCTCAAGAAAATAGGGCAGTTCTTCCAGAGAGAGTTCTTCAAACAAGGTCAACACATATTGACCTTTACTAGTTGTAACAAAGTAGTTGGTATTTTCTATGCCGTCGCTGATCCCCGCGAACTGTTGTAATTGTCCGAGCGAATAATTTTCAAGGAACTCATCGAGCTCATGCGGCAGAACATTTGTATAAACCGACATAGTATTTTTAGATTTGTCAGGAGCTGTCTGTTTGATCTCTATGAGATCAAACAGTGTAGTAAGCTATGATTTGTTATTACTTATTAAAAATTGGATCTAACTACCAAGTAAATAAAACCCATTCAGGAACCGCCGGATCCTGTAACTCGTACTGATGATCCATCTCCCCGTCTCCATCAAGATCCTTCATATAGTATACGGGACCAAAAGCGGGGGTTACCTTAACCATATAAAGCTGGCCATTGATCCGATATTCTTCTATCACGGAATCTTCTTTCCGGATGATAGTTACTTCAGGCTCAATATTTTCACCCGTCTCTAGTGGATCAGGCAGAATTGGCGGCTCAGGGACGGGCTCTAGACCACCCGGATTTGAATTGCCTGCCATTACAGCCGTTGAAGCCATAAAGAGTATTAATGAGATTAAAAACTTTTTCATTCTGCCTTTCCTTTACAGGTGTTGGGAAGCTACTTTACCACCTCAATCTGCTTAGATGAAGCAGATCGATATTCATATTGAATATTAGATATTAGCGCCTGCAAAAGTCTGAGATTTTTCCTTGAAGCTGTCATAATTTAGCCTCTTGAAACCTTAATCACTCTAATATTCGATACCCTATGTCTGAACATACAATGGTCCTTATTGATGGCTCTTATTATCTATTTCGCGCCTACCACGCTATCAGGGATCTGACCAATGCTGAGGGCGAGCCAACAAACGCTATATATGGCGTCATCAACATGATGCAGAAACATTTAACAGAAGGCGGACCGGATTACTTTGCCATCATTTTCGACGCCAAGGGCAAGACCTTTCGCAACGACCTTTATCCAGACTATAAAGCGAATCGGCCACCTATGCCGGACGATCTTGTTTGTCAGATTCAGCCTTTACATGATCTGATCCGTGCTTTGGGCGTTCCACTGTTAATGGTCGATGGCGTTGAAGCCGATGACGTGCTCGCTACCTTATCTAGACAGGCCGCAAGCAAGGGCATCAAGACCGTTGTTTCTACCGGTGACAAAGATCTGGCACAGATGGTCAACGATCGCATTCACTTGATCAATACAATGAGCGATGTCTATCTGGATCCTGCCGGTGTTAAAGAAAAGTTTGGTGTCCAGCCAGAACAAATAATCGATTATCTATCACTAATGGGTGATACCGCAGACAACGTACCGGGCGTGCCTAAAGTCGGACCAAAGACTGCTGTAAAGTGGTTAAACCAGTATGGGTCGCTAGATGAAGTCATCGCTCATGCCGACGAAATAAAAGGCAAGGTGGGTGAAAACCTGAGGGAATTCATGCCGCAATTACCTTTAAGCCGGGAACTGGTAACGCTTAAGTATGATGTTGAACTAGATTTTACACCTGAAGAGCTCGTCATAAGCGCACCGGACAATGCCGCCTTAAGGGAGATGTATAAACGTTGGAATTTTAGAACTTGGCTTTCTCAGCTTGAAGAAAACGACGAAGAGAAGCCCGGAGAAAACAAGCCTGAAACAACTAAGTCAAACAACGCAACTGCACCAACAAACACAGAACCTAAAGTTGAACCTGTATACGAAACAATACTATCAACAGCACAACTGAACCAGTGGTTATCAAAACTAGAAACGGCGGCATTGATCTCTATCGACACAGAGACAACCAGCCTGAATTACATGCAGGCCGAGATCGTAGGCGTATCATTCGCGGTTACTGAAAACCATGCGGCTTATATTCCACTTCAGCACGATTATTCCGGCGCACCGGAACAACTGTCTTTAGCCAACACGCTAGAAAGGCTTAAACCAATACTAGAAAACGAAGACATAAAAAAAGTAGGCCAAAACCTGAAATATGATCTGGAAGTCTTGGCTAATTATGACATCACGCTGCGCGGTATAGAACACGACACGATGTTGGCTTCTTACGTGGTAAACAGCACCGCCAGTCGTCACGACATGGATACGTTGGCATTAAATTATTTAAATATTGAGACCATCCATTATGAAGATGTTGCTGGCAAGGGGGCTAAACAGATCCCTTTTAACCAGGTCAGCATAGAAGTCGCCGCGCCGTATGCCGCTGAAGACGCTGATATCGTTTTAAAACTTCATCGTGTTTTAAGTTCTGATCTAGAAAAACACACACAACTTAAGCAAGTCTATAACAATATTGAGATACCGCTGTTAACGGTACTAGCGAGGATTGAACGTAATGGTGTCGTCATAGATTCAGACATGCTGATGCTGCAGGCGCACGATTTAACGAGACGCATGCAAGAGATTGAGATCGAGGCACATAATCTTGCCGGAGAGACGTTTAATATTAGTTCGCCAAAACAAATACAAACTATTTTGTATGAAAAGATGGAGCTACCGATACTAGCAAAAACACCAAAGGGACAACCATCGACAGCCGAATCTGTATTACAAGAGCTAGCCGAAGATTATAAATTGCCCCAATTAATTCTGGATTATCGGAGCATGAGTAAACTCTGCTCAACCTATACTGACAAATTACCACAGATGGTAAATCCTAAAACCGGGCGCGTTCACACCTCATATCACCAAGCTGTAACAGCAACCGGCAGGCTCTCTTCTTCGAACCCAAACCTACAAAATATCCCGATACGCACACCAGAGGGCAGAAAGATTAGACAAGCGTTTATCGCGCCAGCAGGCTACACCATGGTTGCCGCCGATTATTCTCAAATTGAATTACGCATTATGGCACACCTGTCAGGCGACAAGGGCCTGCTCGAGGCGTTTGATAAAGGCCAGGACATACACAAGACCACAGCTGCAGAGGTATTCTCTGTAGCCATAGACAAAGTTGATAATGATCAACGTCGCGCTGCCAAAGCGATTAACTTTGGCTTGATCTACGGCATGTCAGCATTTGGGCTCGCCAAACAACTTGGCGTTAGTCGAACTGAGGCTCAACAATATGTGGAGCTCTATTTCAGTCGCTACCCCGGGGTTAAGACTTTTATGGATAACACACGGGAAAAGGCCAAGGAAGATGGTTTTGTTGAAACGGTGTACCACCGACGGCTGTATTTGCCTGAAATTAATGCGCGTAATGCAGCACGACGACAATACGCTGAAAGAACAGCAATTAATGCCCCGATGCAGGGCACAGCAGCCGACATCATAAAGCTCGCTATGATTAACATAGATGAATGGCTACAGCGATCGAACATTGACGCAATAATGATCATGCAAGTTCATGATGAATTGGTTTTTGAAGTAGCAAACACTGAGCTTAAACCCTTTATTGATGAAATTAATACCCGCATGTCAAAGAACGACCACCTAAGCGTGCCGCTAGAAGTCGATATAGGCTATGGAAATAATTGGGATGAGGCACATTAAAAGCTGGATCAAATACTTTATTGTGTAATAGTTTTCATCTTATAATTCTGATTATGAGATTCGCGCTTATATGCTAATATATTTATAAGAATCAATAATTTTAAATAACCATTTTTAATAAACACATCATTCTACGACTCGTCGATTTTCATCGAAACAACTTATTATGTTAATTATTCCCGCCATAGACATTAAAAACGGAAAATGTGTTCGTCTTAGCCAAGGGCAGATGGACCAGGAAACCATATATTCTGATGACCCGGTAGCAATGGCCGATAAATGGGTCGAGGCCGGGGCAAGACGCCTGCATATTGTTGATCTTGATGGCGCTGTTCATGGCGTGCCGAGCAATGCCGATGTTATACACGCGATGGTTGAAGCACATCCTAACGTGCCGATACAGGTAGGCGGGGGAATTCGCGACGAAGACACCATTCAGACTTATTTAGATGTGGGTGTTTCTTATGTCATTATCGGCACGCGCGCTGTTACCACACCGCATTTTGTATCCGATGTTTGTCTTGAATTTCCAGGCCACATCATTGTCGGTCTTGACGCAAAGAATGGAAAACTGGCAACTGACGGTTGGTCTAAACTATCCCATCACGATGCGAATGATATGGCGCAACGTTTTGAAAATGATGGCGTTGCCGCAATCATATTTACCGACATAGGCCGTGACGGCATGTTAAACAACGTTAATGTTGAAGCGACCGTCGATCTTTGCAGCAACATCACCATCCCTGTTATTGCCTCTGGCGGCGTCACCAACCTGGATGACGTACACACTCTTTGTAAAGTCAGCGATGAAGGCATTTTTGGCGTCATTACCGGTCGCGCGATCTATGAAGGCACACTTGATTTAGCAGAAGCACAGCAATTAGCAGACAAACTCTGCGCCGATAAACCAAATTAATGGGTCTCGCAAAACGCATCATACCTTGCCTTGATGTAGATAAAGGGCGGGTAGTTAAAGGCGTTCAATTTGTTGATATTCGTGATGCAGGCGATCCTGTCGAGGTGGCCAAACGCTATGACCTTCAAGGTGCTGATGAAATCACCTTTCTTGATATTACCGCAAGCAGTGATGACCGTGACACCATAGTACATGTTGTTGAAGAGGTCGCGAGCCAAGTCTTTATCCCATTAACCGTTGGCGGCGGGATTCGTTCCGTTGATGATATTAAGCGCATGCTTTTCGCTGGTGCTGACAAAGTCAGCATAAATACTGCGGCAGTCCATGACCCTGAATTTGTGCGGCGCGCTGCTACACAATTTGGATCACAGTGTATAGTTGTCGCAATAGACGCCAAAAGCGTTAGTACAAGCGATGAGGAAAACCGTTGGGAAGTATTCACTCACGGCGGACGTAAGACTACTGGTCTAGATGTCGTTGATTGGGCCATAAAAATGGCAGAATATGGCGCCGGGGAAATCTTACTGACTAGCATGGATCGTGATGGCACCAGAGATGGTTTCGATATAGAGCTCACCAAAGCGGTCAGTGATGCAGTCAATATTCCCGTAATCGCCTCTGGCGGAGTAGGGAACCTGGAACATCTGGCTGATGGCGTACTCTATGGCAAGGCGAATGCTGTTCTCGCTGCCAGCATCTTCCATTTTGGCGAGCATACTGTTGCTGAAGCCAAAGAATGCATGTCTAAGAGAAATATTGAGGTTCGTCTGTAATACATACGGTATCAAACATGAGTTCATGGCTAGACAAGATAAAATGGAATAATGATGGCTTAGTTCCTGTAGTAATACAGGAGACTGGGTCACTTCAAGTGCTTATGCATGCCTGGATGAACCGCGAATCGTTAGCAAAGACCGTTGAGAGTGGCAAAGCAGTTTATTGGTCACGATCTCGTCAATTACTCTGGACGAAAGGAGAGTCGTCCGGCCATTATCAAAACGTTGAATCGATACAGCTAGATTGTGATTTCGACACACTATTACTCACTGTGAGACAAGAGGGCGGTATCGCCTGTCATACCGGCAGACACCACTGCTTTTTTATGTCACTTGTTGATAAAGAATGGCAAACGACAGAAGACGTATTAAAAAACCCGCAAGATATTTATAAATAGCAGGCTAAAAATGAAACAAGACATTCTTAATTCCCTCTCAAAAATACTGGATCAACGTAAACAAGCCAGTCCCGACGAGTCGTACACCGCCAAGTTGTTCAATGACGGTATAGACAGTATTCTGAAAAAGGTTGGCGAAGAAGCGACTGAGACTATAATTGCGTCTAAATCTGGCGATAATGCCGCTATAATTCATGAAGTTGCCGACTTGTGGTTCCACACCCTTGTTCTGTTAAAACATCATGGCCTAGATCATTCCGATGTGCTCACTGAGCTTGAATCACGTTTTGGCTTGTCCGGTCTAGAAGAAAAAGCCAACCGCAAAGGTTAATTTCTCTCTACACTCCTGATCAAACTTGCTTGTCAGTTTGAATTCGGGTCAACTATCATTTAAGTAACTATCACTCGTTTGGAGAGAATAAGCATGGGCTTTGGCATACCAGAATTATTAATACTTCTATTAATCGTTGCGCTTCTATTTGGTACTAAAAAACTACGCAATATGGGCGGTGATTTGGGTAGTGCCCTGAAAAGCTTTAGAAGCGCAGTGAAGGAACCTGAAGAGAAAGAGCAGATAGTAGAAACCTCGGAAAACTCCTCACAAGGACAAGTCATAGAAGGCGAAGTTGAGTCACAAAGTGAAGACTCCTCTAAAACCTAATCACTGATCGTCCCTCCTTAACAATACCAGCATGTTCGACATCGGCTTTTGGGAACTGGCGATAATTGCAATTATCGCCTTAATCGTAATCGGTCCTGAACGGTTACCTAAGTTTGCCCATGATGCCGGACGTTTTGTCAGCAAAATTCGTAAGTTTATTCACAATGCCAAAAATGAGCTCGAAAAAGAGCTTGAGTTTGAGCAAGTAGATGATCTCCAAAAAGATATTAACCGGATCGATGACCTGATGAAGCAGGCGCCGGATCGCATTATTCTTGGAAAATCTGATGACGATAAAAACAATGAAGAAGAAAAATAAACGCATTATCCTTCTGCCATGAAGGATGCTAACTCAGACGCTGAACAACCGTTAATTTCGCACCTGATAGAATTACGAGCTTGCGCACTACGCGCTGTAATTTGTGTTTTTGTAGTACTGTTAATATTACTTCCTTTTTCAAATCAGATATATGGTTACATCGCGACACCATTAATAGCTGAGCTGCCTGAAGGCAGCCACATGATTGCAACAGAAGTAGCCTCGCCTTTTTTTGCGCCGTTCAAACTGACCTTGTTTTGTGCAATTTTTATAACAATTCCCTACATTCTTTATCAAGCCTGGTCTTTTATTTCTCCTGGCCTTTATAAAAATGAAAAAAAATTTACCGTCCCTCTGTTGATTAGCAGCAGTTTACTTTTTTATATTGGCGTATCCTTTGCTTACTACATCGTCTTTCCCGTATTGTTCTCTTTTCTAACAGCAACGGCGCCGGAAGGCGTACAAATAATGACGGATATAAATCATTATCTAAATTTTATTATTAAGCTTTTCTTTGCCTTTGGTATTTCTTTTGAGATTCCAGTTGCAACATTCTTATTGATTAGATCCGGTTTTGTTACAGTCGAAAAACTAGCTGCGAATCGTCCTTATATAATTGTTTCGGCATTTTTTGTCGGCATGCTATTGACGCCGCCGGATGTGATATCTCAAATACTATTAGCCGTGCCAATCTGGTTGCTGTTCGAGAGCGGCCTTATTATTAGCCGTTACTATGAAAACAAAAACGTGGCATCAGATCAGCAGGGGGATGAAAAAACTTAGGCCAATTAACCCTCAGCAGTGCTCGCCCAGTTTAAATTACTCTTCATTTCAAGCTCTTTTTCAAACTCTATTAATTTGTTTTTTATCTCAGACCCGAGACTAATCTGTGGATCAGAATTTTTAAACCCATCTTCTTTTTCTTTAGTAGAAATTATGTTTGCCGCTTTATCAAAGGCCTTAACAAAAGATTTGGTTTTCTTTAATCCTTTCTCAAAATAAGCATCTCCAAAATAAGTATATTTTCCATCATGGCCACATCCAAACGAATTACGATCCGCGCTTGCGGCCGTGATCAACAAAGTCGAAGGTCCTGCTAGAGGCTCTATAAACCCGCCAGAATAACAAGCTGAAATTATTATTATGCGCCACTTTATGCCTGCGCCATCCAAGGATTGTTTAATATTGCTCGCATTAATATTATTCAATTTAAATGGCGGGAAATTTGCTGTGAGATAATGATCTTCTGATCCATGTGATGTCAAAAACAAAAGAAGGATGTCCTCTTCCTTGTTCATTAATTCTGCAACTTTACTAATGCTGTATTTTAAATTATGCCCATTTGCCAAAGGAATGCTTTCTAATGTTTCATTGTTATTAATCAAAGTCATTGAACGGCCATAGGTATCAAAATAATTTTTCACAATATCTTGTGCCGCTAAAACTTCATTCATAAAAACATCTTCGTCTGCATCGCCAGCAAACCCAATAAAAAATAAATCTGTCTGTCCTTGTTTCCCTTCGACGAGGTCGTCGCTTAATTTTACTAGCAATTCATTTTGAGAATAATAAACTGATTCAACATCAACAGTTGCCGTGCTTTCGATTTGATTGTTGTCTGTTTGCTGAGGATACCAAAGCGGCTCGGTGGGCAATAAAAATAGAGGGGCAAAATTAATTGCTGCATATAAGCTCGTATATATCAAAGTAAATAAAGGCCGCAAATAAAAAAATCGCTTAAAGAGCCGTGCCGATACTACCAAATACCATAATGAGTAAATAATGAAAACGGCCCAACTTGTATAGAATTCATCAAAATAAGTTTGATCTTTTGCGACGACCAGCAGACAAATTATTCCCAACCATATGACGGGGACGATTGACAGAAAAAGAACGACTAGTTTTGCTAAGTCTTGTTGTCTGGAATTAAAAACCGCTATGAGGCTCAAGCTGAAAAAAAACAACAAATAGAGCAGAGCTTGATAACTTAATCCATACGGATTAAAGAAATGATCGGGAGCCGTATCATAATAATCGTGAATAAATGACAGGGATAACGACACCGCCAATAGCAAACAAACCTGTAGATAACTGCTTTTAAATTGCCAAAGATGAACTCGCATAAACATGGCTGCACGGGTGCCAGCCAAGACATTTTTGACAAGATCTATAAATGGTTTTAATAGGTTCAATTATTCGGCCATTTTAACCATCACAAAAACCAGAAATATTATGATTGTTCCCATGGCAAGCCATGAAACCGCCAACCATTGATGGTGTTTCTATGTCCATTCTCGTCCTTATCTCCCTCAAAGCCTCCGAGCACATTGTACACGTTCGTAAACCCGTCCTTGATCAACATTTCACCAGCGAGCGCTGACCGCTGACCGCTTCGACAAAGCATTAGCACAGGAATATCATTTAATTGATTGTTATCGGGCATCTGTGCCGCCAAAGATGCTCGTACCGTTTCAACAAAGCCTGGCTGGAGATCCCAGCTAGGCGGTTCTTTGATAGGGACATGTATCCCATTTATCGGATGACCGACAAAGCTGTACTCCATAGTGCTTCTGACATCAACTAACACGGCGTTGTTTTCTTGTTCGAGAATCTTAGACGCCTCTCGCGGATTGG
Organism: Gammaproteobacteria bacterium; assembly: GCA_047618295.1. GTDB lineage: Bacteria > Pseudomonadota > Gammaproteobacteria > Eutrophobiales > Eutrophobiaceae > UBA7359. The sequence goes on from JBLHKL010000060.1 coordinate 11,964, forward strand.
TTTTTTTAAGCATCATTAATAACCCTTATTTGTTTATATTGAAACATAAGCTATAAATGACAGCTTAAATCATCCTGAAAATGATTACTAAATCGAAATCTTTCAATAGATAAGTCAAAGACTTATTGATTGCGTTTGACTAGCGCATTACCATTAGCTGGCTTAAAAAGAAGAATAACTTACAGTATTAATTAAAACTTTCGGTATAAAAATAATGAGTATGGATGATCGTGATGGTGTAATTTGGCTTGATGGCGAGTTTGTGCCGTGGAGAGAGGCAAAAACCCATGTGCTGACACACACCCTTCACTATGGAATGGGTGTATTCGAAGGCGTTCGAGCCTATAAAACAGACACTGGGACAGCTATTTTTCGACTAGATGAGCATACAGATAGACTGTTTCGTTCTGCACACATATTGAATATGCCCATGCCTTACGATAAAGAAACCATTAATAAAGCATGTCTTGATTCTGTTAAGAATAATAACCTAGAGTCCGCTTATATCCGTCCTATGTGTTTTTATGGTTCGGAAGGCATGGGGTTAAGAGCAGATAATCTTAAGGTTCATGTCATGGTCGCTGCTTGGGCTTGGGGCTCTTATCTC
>JBLHKL010000061.1:0-12365 GCA_047618295.1 Gammaproteobacteria bacterium
GCAGGATTGTCCAGGATGTTCGAATGAGATATTTATACATATTGACACCAAGTCTAAAATTTTTTAATCGAAACGTAAACGATTTTGGATTAGAACCTGATTTTGGATTAGAACCTAACTCGGTAAAGCGTCCAAAGCAAAGGCGTTAGGAGATATTAATTAAAAATTTTACCATTTCTACGCGTCAGAATCTCTGCCTGTTTGGGTATAAACAGGAAAAGGCATGACATTTCCGTCTTTAGATGAACCTTCTGTAATCTTTGCGGTGCCCTGTTTTTTTACTTCATCAATACGAATGATCGAATGCATCGGGACAAAGCTTCTTTCAACACCTTCAAATTCATTTTTTAGGTTTTCTTCGGTTGGATCAACGACAACGGTTGTTTTTTCACCAAAGATAAATTCTTCAATCTCAATAAAGCCAAACATGGCATCGTGATGTACGCTTTTGGCATAGACTTCATAGATCTTACCCTGATTATGAAAGATGACTTTGTAGATATTATTTTCTGACATTTCTGATGTTTAAGCCTATTTTAAGTGGACGCCTGATTCGAAAGCGGGCGCATCATAGCATAATTCATGGTTTTCACTAGAACTTATAGAATAGATCTCCGCCGGGACCTAGTGGTAAACCGGTATTGACCCATACAACCAGTAAAATTAACCATACGATTAAAAATGCGATGGTATAGGGCAACATCATCGCAACTACCGTGCCGAGTCCGGAGCCTCGGACGTATTTTCGTACCTCAATGATGATAATAATCATATAGGGATTCATCGGCGTGATGACATTACTGACTGAATCGCCAACACGATAGGCGGCTTGTGTTAGTTCGGGGCTGATCCCAATCTGCATCAGCATTGGCACAAATACCGGGGCAAAGAAGGCATATTTCGCTGAGGAAGAACCAATTACAAGGTTGATCATCACGACCATCAATACAAAACAGCTTAGCAATAGTGAGTCTTGCACCATTAATTGGCGCAGGAACTGACCTCCCGCGATAGCCAACATTTGCCCAAGCCCAGATTGATTAAATGCGGCTATAAATTGAGCGGCAAAGAATGCCAGTACGATATAGGGACCTAAACGAGCCATTACCTCTCCGAGCATGCTGGCAACATCACGGTCGTTTTTAACGGTACCTGCCAGTGCGCCATAGATTAAACCGGGGACAAAGAAAAGAATAAATAACAATGGGACGGTTGCTTCTATCCAGCGGTCGAAACGTTTGCCCTCTCCAAAGAGCGGGCCATTCGTTAGTGTGATGGCAAGGAATAAGATAATTAATAATATAAATACTGAAAGCACTGAATAGAGTAGGGCTCGTCTTTCTGTTTCATTGAGTTCACTGTAATTATCATCGAGGTTTTGATCGGCAACGCCCTCAATTGCGGGTTCTACAAAGCGCTCTGTCACGAACCAGCCGACGAAGGTCAGAATGATGGTTGAGACAATCATGAACCACCAATTCCCAGTGACAGCAACTTGATAGTCTGCATCAATAATCTGTGCGCCTGCTTGTGTAAATCCGGCTAGTAGTGGGTCCAGTGCTGTTATAAAAAGATTCGCACTAAAACCTGCGGAAACACCCGCAAATGAAACAGCGATTCCCGTTAATGGCGAACGACCTGCTGCTATGTAAAGCGCAGCAGCAATTGGGATGAGCACAACATAACCCGCGTCTAAGGCAATCGATGAGATGATGCCGAGGAACATGGTTGCCGGGGTTAATAAACGTTGGTGAACATGCGTAATTGAAAAATGTAATAACGCTGGGAGAAATCCGGTTTTTTCCGCAAGGCCAATTCCCAACATGCCGACGAGTACAATACCGAGTGGTGGAAAACTTATAAAGTTCTTTACCATTGTTGATAACAACCACCAAGCTCCATCGGCGGATATGAGATCAAAGGCGACAATCGTACTACCTTTAGGGTGAACAACGCTCCAACCTAAATTGGCAATCACCGTTGAAAGAATAAAAATAGTTATCGTGCCGACGACAAACAGGGTGGCTGGATCGGGAAGTTTATTCCCCGTTTTCTCAATGAACGATAGAAATTTCATTGTTGAACAATATCAGTTATGAATCTATTTAGGCCATCGATATATTGTTTGCCGCTGATTAAGAACCCATTGTTATGCCCACCGGTAGTGTCCAAAAATGATTTTGTTGTTGTCGTTTCTTTCAAAGCTTCAGTAAATAATTGTTTGCCATATTTGTATGGGATTACTTCATCATGCTTACTGTGAATGAACAGCGTTGGTGATTTTATATTTGCTATCCTATCTATAGAGGAATATTTAATACGAGCCAATAAACTGGTTGGCAGATAAGGGTAGTAATGTTTTCCCATATCGGCGACTGATGTAAAACTTGATTCTACAATCAAGCCAGCTGGTGGATTTTTTTCAGCAAGCCAGGTAGCGACTGCTCCACCTAATGAACGGCCAAAGATGATGATGTGGTCGCTTTCAACGTTCTTCTCATTGATCAAATAATTCCAGGCTGTTTCAGCATCGAGATAGGTGCCTTGCTCTGATGGTTCGCCGGTGCTATTTCCATAACCACGATAATCAATAATTAAAACGGATAAACCTAGTTGGTGGAAAATATCGATGCTATCAAGCCGATGCGAAATATTGCCCGCATTGCCATGTAGAAAAAGTAACGTTCCTCTTGCCTCAGGGTGTGGAATCCACCAGGCGTTTAAGACTTCGCTATCAGTGGTTGTTAAGGTTATATCTTCGTATTGTAGAGAAATTAATTCTGGTGTTGCTTCAATCCCGCTATGTGGGAAAAATATTAACTTAGGTTGAAAAAAATAAATTAATATCGCCAACAAAACCCATGTAGAGACGATGATGAAAATAATAGATTTAAGGACTCTTTGAATAATCGATTTCAATTTCATTTGAAAATTCGTTGTGGTTTAGCAAATTGAAATTATATTAAATGGAGTGATTCTCCAGGTTGTCCTCTAATAGTTTTAAGTTTCGTCTTGCATCCAACATCCATGGATGGACATCAAGTGCGGCCTTAAATTCGATTAAGGCTGATTGCCAACGACGTTGTTTTAGATAGCATAAGCCACGTCCAGAAATTGATCCAAAGTGGCGTGGTTCCCGTTTCAGGGTTTCTTTTATGTTTTTTAAGGATGCCTCAATATCGCCCATCATATAATCGACTGTAGCGAGTTTGTTCCAACCTTCTGCATAGTCAGGAGAACGCTTTGTGATGTCTGTAAAGAGTTCGCGCGCGCGCGCCAAATCACCCTTACTAACTTCATTCATGCCTTGTGCCACTAGCTCATCAATTGTCTGGTCTTCCGATTCCAGCCATAGCGCCCATATTTGTTGTGCTATTGGTTGGGCAGATTCAGAATTTTGAGCGGCTTTTAGATCGCTGAATAGATTGTCTAATTTGGCATTTGTTTGATCGGCGAAAACAGGCTGTATCGCCAATAGGGCAAAAACAATAAGAAATGATGCTATGGGAGTATTCATTGTGTAGTTCATCCATAAATACTGAATAGACATTGTTAAATATTAGCCGTTCCATAACAAGCTAAAATAATTCAGGAAGCTCTGATTGAGTCAGAGCTTCCTATTACATCTTCTTGAGATTATTCCAATCCGTCTAGATAGGCCTCAGCATCTAATGCTGCCATACAACCACTGCCAGCAGAGGTGATAGCTTGACGATAAACATGATCGGCAACGTCCCCAGCGGCAAATATACCCGGAATAGTGGTTGAGGTGGCCTGACCTTCAATGCCACTTTTGATCTTGATATAGCCATTATTCATATCTAGTTGGCCGTCAAATATCTGCGTGTTGGGTTTATGACCTATCGCAATAAAGACACCTTTCAGAACGATGTCTTTTGTTTCGCCGCCTTCTGTACTCTTGATTCTCATACCCGTTACGCCACTATCATCACCCAATACTTCATCGAGAGTGTGATTCCATTCAATTTTGATATTCCCATTTTTTTCTTTCGCAATGAGTCGTTCAGACAATATCTTTTCTGAACGAAATTTGTCACGACGATGAACAACAGTAACGCTATTAGCAATATTAGATAAATAAAGAGCTTCCTCTACGGCTGTATTTCCGCCACCGATGACGGCGACATCGGCGCCTCGATAGAAAAAACCATCACAAGTAGCACAGGCAGAAACGCCTTTCCCTTGAAAGGCTTCTTCAGAGGGTAGGCCCAGATACTGTGCCGAGGCGCCGGTAGCGATAATTAGCGCGTCACAAGTATAGGTGGCATTATCACCGGTTAACTTAAAAGGACGTTCTGTTAGTGCTGCTGTGTGGATATGATCGAAGATTAATTCAGTATCAAAGCGTTCGACGTGCTTTAACATGCGATCCATCAACTCCGGACCCTGCAAGCCTTCAACATCCCCTGGCCAGTTATCTACATCTGTCGTTGTTGTTAATTGACCGCCTTGCTCTATACCTGTGATCAATACAGGAGAAAGATTGGCGCGTGCTGCGTATAATGCTGCTGTATATCCAGCAGGTCCTGAACCGAGGATTAATAATTTTGAGTGGCGTATTTCGCTCATTTATAACTGCTCCAACCTAGTATAGTACTGTTTAAAAGTGCGCTATGGTACGTTAAAGCTATATGATCAGCAAAAGTAATCAAACAATAGAAAAGCCAATTTATTCCAATTTATCCCAATTTTATAGTTTAAATAGTTCCTTTATAAACATATAATTACAGATATTATCTAGTAAAAAGGATTAATGTGTCACAGGCATCACGTAAACAAAAAGAAAGTAAACCAATCTCTGATCATGTCATAACCAATGTAAGAGAAGTGCTGGTCTTTGCTTCTTTAATAATTGCGGTTTTTCTATTTCTTGCGTTATTCACCTATCATCCGGACGATCCGGGATGGTCGCATTCTGTGACGGCACATGAAGTTCATAATAGTGCGGGGGCTGTAGGCGCCTGGATAGCGGATATTGTGCTTTATGTCTTCGGCTATTTTGGCTATCTGTTTCCGGTAATGATATTGGCTAGCGGTTGGCGCTTGTTTCAATCTCGGCGTAAAAAAGAACCCTTAAATCAGTTATTACTCTCCATTCGCTCTATAGGGATAGTCTTTGGCCTAATGGGTGGTTGCGGAATTGCCTGGATGCATTTTTATGCTGGAAATGCGCTGCCTTACGAAGTCAGAGGTGCCGGCGGTATCTTGGGTGATGCTATTGGTTCAATTTTGTTAGATGCAACTGGCGAGATCGGCAGTACTCTGTTGATGTTGGCGATGTTAATGATCGGGTTGACCTTGTATACGGGATTGTCCTGGGTTCTGCTTATGGATTCAACAGGACGCTATACCTTAAATTCGATAGCAGCATTACGAACAAGATTCGCTTCTTTTAAAGATGACGCAGCGGGACGAAGAGTAAAAAAGGATCGAGAGCACCTCTTTAAGCAAGAACAAGAGATCGTCGAGCAAAGAATTCCACCAAAAATAGAACCTGTCAGGCATGAGATTCAACCAGGAATACGTGCGGTTAAGGAAAAACAAGAAAACTTGTTTGAACCACCCGCTGAAACGGCGTTACCGCCATTGAGTTTGCTCGATGAGCCACCACCAAAGAAAACCCAATATTCAAAAGAAGCATTAGAAGCAATTTCAAGACAAGTCGAACTAAAATTAAAAGATTTTGGTGTGACAGTTGAAGTTGTCGCTGTGCATCCTGGCCCTGTCATAACCCGTTTTGAATTAGATCCTGCACCTGGCGTAAAGGGTAGTCAGATAATTAATCTGTCTAAAGATTTGGCACGATCTTTAGCCGTTATCAGTGTTCGAGTTGTCGATATTATACCCGGAAAACCCTATATCGGTCTGGAGATTCCAAATGAAAATCGTGAGCTTGTAACTTTAGGTGAGATTTTAAATACAAAGGAATATGAGTCAGTTAAATCACCGATGGCACTGGCTTTAGGAAAAGATATCGGAGGTAAACCGATCGTAACGGACTTGGGTAAGATGCCGCATCTATTAGTGGCAGGTACAACAGGCTCAGGAAAGTCTGTGGCCTTGAATGCCATGATCTTGAGTTTGCTCTACAAAGCAACGGCAATGGAAGTTCGCTTGATAATGATCGACCCTAAGATGCTTGAATTGTCGGTTTACGAGGGCATACCCAATCTTCTAGCACCTGTTGTGACCGATATGAAAGAAGCGGCGAACGCACTGCGCTGGTGTGTTGCTGAAATGGAACGACGCTACAAGCTGATGTCAGCGCTTGGCGTCAGAAACATCACTGGATATAACAAAAAAGTCAGTGATGCGATTGCCAGTGGCAATCCGATCCCTGATCCAACTTATAAGCCGATCAGCGAAGATGATGAAATACGCTATTTAGAAAAACTACCTTTCATTATTGTCATCATTGACGAATTAGCTGACATGATGATGACGGTAGGTAAGAAAGTAGAAGAACTCATTGCTAGACTCGCACAGAAGGCTAGGGCGGCTGGTGTTCATTTAATCTTAGCGACACAGCGACCTTCTGTGGATGTTATCACTGGTTTGATTAAAGCGAATGTTCCTACCCGAATTGCCTTTCAGGTTTCTTCAAAGATTGACTCGCGAACGATTCTTGATCAAATGGGTGCTGAGTCATTATTAGGGCACGGTGATATGTTGTATTTGCCTCCGGGCACAAGTTTACCTGAACGAGTTCATGGTGCATTTGTCTCAGATGAAGAGGTTCACAAAGTTGTCGATGATCTTAAATCCAGAGGCGAACCTGAATATATTGATGATATTTTGCGTGGCCCTGCAGAAGGTGGCGCGGATGCCATACCAGGGCTTGATGCACCAAGAGACGAAATGGACCCTCTGTATGATGAAGCGGTTCGTATTGTTACAGAGACACGTAAGGCTTCAATATCATATATACAAAGAAGATTGAAAGTTGGTTATAACCGCGCAGCAAGGATGGTAGAAGAAATGGAAAACAGTGGACTCGTCGGGCCATTGGAATCGAACGGTAGCCGAGAAATACTGGCTGCTCCACCACCACCAATTGATTAAGTACTAAATATGAATAATTTAAAAATTCTTTTCGTTGTTATTATTTGTATATTAAGTAGCGCGTTCGTTTCTGCTGCGGAACGAGTTGACCCGTTAAAAGTATTTCTTAAAGAATTTGAAACCTTGCAAGCTGACTTTACCCAAACATTATTAAGTGAGAATGGAGAACAACTTGAAAAAACGACAGGGACTTTGTATTTACAACAACCCGGAAAGTTTAATTGGCACTATAAAGAACCCTACGTTCAAAAGATAATAACCAATGGCGAAGTGTTGTGGATTTATGATGAAGATCTTGAGCAGCTTACCATTAGAACATTTGAAAGCGACATGATTGAAAGAACTCCTGCTGCGATAATTTTAGGTAATTCAAAATTAGAACAACATTTTATTCAGGTAGAGCTAGGTAATATAGAAGGGTTTAATTGGGTGGAACTGACGCCACGTGATTTGGATGCGCAATATAAAAATATACGTATTGGTTTTGATGTTAAGCGTTTAGGGATGATGATTATCGCGGATAATCTTGGTCAAACCACTCGTATTGATTTTAATGATGTCAGTAAAAATACAAAATTAGCTGCAGATCTATTTAATTTCGAAATTCCAGAAGATGTCGATGTGATAGATGAGAGACAATCTGTAATAACAACAGAATAATAATCTATGTGAAGTAAGCCTTTTATGCTTGTAAGGATATGTAATATTTTAAATAATCTACTATATATAGTAAATGGAAAAATTAAACACAGAACATACTGACGAAATTAACGAGCAGGTATACGCTGAGCAAATTAGTATATTGTATACCAGTTCTGTTACACGTCCCGCGCTTCATTTTTTTTCTCTAGTCATTCTGTTGTCGGTAGTTCTTGACCATGTTAATCCTGTTTATGTTTATACCTGGGCAATGCTATTGGTGATACTAAATATTTATCGCGTAATTGACATAAATAAAACGCAAAAAAACATAGCTGAAATAACAGATTTTAAGGAAGTACATAAACGGTTTGCTTGTTGTGCAGGGTTGTTAGGTGCAATTTATGGCGTTGGTGTCTTTTTGTTTTTCCCACACATACACGTTTTGGACCAGGTTTATCTGCTGTTATTGATCTCAGTTATGACGCCTGCTGGGCTCGTATCATTTGCTTCCGACAAACTGACATTCAACTTGTATTTTTTTTCTATGGTATTGCCGCCAATTGTGTGGTTTTTTTCACAGGGAGAATTTCAATATTTCAGTATTGGTTTCTATTCGATTATTTATGTATTTGTAGTAATGAAATTGTTTGAATGGAATCATAATTCCTTAACTAGTGTTATACGCTTAAAAATTGAAAATGCAGATCTGGCGAAATCACTCCTAGATGTAAACTCGAAACTAATGGAGTTATCCTCTATTGATGAACTAACGCAAATATCAAATCGTAGAAGTCTGGATGATCTCACGGAAAAAGAATGGGCCCGAGCAAAACGATTTAAAACTCCGATAGCAATGATGATGATCGATATAGATTATTTTAAAGAATTTAATGATAAGTTTGGTCATCTTAAAGGAGATGAATGCTTGGTTTCTATCGCTAAATACATGAAAGATAATCTAAACCGAGCAGGCGACTATGTAGCTCGGTATGGTGGCGAAGAATTTTGTATTGTTATGCCCGAGACAAATCTAAGTGGTGCCATGAGTCTGGCTGAGAATATCCATTCTGGGGTTAGAGAATTAAAGATTCCAAACCCTGAATCCAAGGTAAGCAAATATGTTACTATTAGTATTGGTGTTACTTCAATCATTCCCGGCAGCGATGACTCACATATGGATTTGATTCACACTATCGATAAGGCATTGTACAAAGCTAAAAATGATGGCAGGAATATTATTCGAACTGCCAAAACCATAGAGAAAAGACCAAAAGCCCAGCTCGTTATTTAAGTGTTATACTTGAATTTTTAATTTCCCTAAATTATAAAACTAATCTCTGTTATCAAGATGTCTACTGGGTCATGAAGAACGACACTGATTATCGACCTCTTGCTGATCGTATGCGACCTGCAACGATCGACTCCTATATTGGCCAAGATCACATCTTAGGTAACAACAAGCCATTGCGATTAGCAATAGAACAAGGGCGCTTGCATTCCATGGTTTTCTGGGGGCCTCCGGGCACAGGTAAAACGACACTTGCCAGACTAATAACTAAATCTTGTGATGCTCAATTCCTCTCTGTCTCTGCTGTCTTGAGTGGCGTAAAAGATATTCGTTCTGCGATAGAACAAGCGAAACAATATCGAGAGGTTTATGATAAGGAAACCGTACTCTTTGTTGATGAAGTACATCGGTTTAATAAATCACAGCAAGATGCCTTTTTGCCGTATGTTGAAGACGGTACCGTTACCTTTATCGGTGCGACCACCGAGAACCCTTCGTTTGAATTAAATAACGCTTTGTTGTCTAGAGTCCGTGTCTATGTCTTAAAGTCACTGGCAACGGACAGTATCAAGCATATATTACAATTAGCACTCAAGAATGATGAGATAGGTTTAGGTCACTTAAACTTGTCTCTTGATGACGCAGCGGTAAGTAAACTGGCAGGCGTTGCCGATGGTGATGCCAGGCGCGCATTAAACCTTCTTGAAATAGCCTCTGATCTGGCAGAAGAGGGTGTTATTACCGAGAGTTTATTAAATGAAGTGTTGGTCGATGGATCTCTGCGTCGTTTTGATAAAGGCGGCGAGGCCTTTTATGATCAGATTTCTGCCTTACATAAATCTGTGCGTGGTTCTAATCCAGATGCTGCATTATATTGGTTTGTGAGAATGATTGATGGCGGCTGCGATCCATTTTATGTTGCTCGACGTGTCGTTCGTATGGCCTCAGAAGATATTGGTAATGCTGATCCCAGAGGTTTACGACTTGCTTTAGATGCATGGGAAACACAAGAGAGACTTGGATCACCTGAAGGTGAATTGGCAATAGCCCAAGCGATTATTTATCTTGCCTGCGCAGCAAAGAGTAATGCCGTTTATACCGCGTTTAATACCGCCATGCAGGATGCTAAACAATCTGGCTCAAAAGAGGTTCCGCTACATTTACGCAATGCACCAACCAAGTTAATGAAGTCACTTGATTATGGTAAAGACTATCGTTATGCGCATAATGAAACTGATGGCTATGCGGCAGGTGAACAATATTTTCCAGAGGATATGGAAGAAAAAACGTATTATCATCCAGTAAATCGTGGATTAGAAATCAAGATTGCTGAAAAATTAGCGATGTTGAGAGAACAAGATAAGGCCGCAAGAAAATAAAATAATGATGCAAATGATCTCAATAGCCATTGGCGGCGCTGTAGGCGCCTTATGTCGCTATGGTATGTCTACCGGCATTTATAGTTTACTCGGTCGCGGATTTCCCTATGGTACGCTGGCGGTCAATATATTAGGTTCATTCATTATGGGGGCTGCCTACATCACCTTGATTGAACGCATGGATGTCAGCCCGGAATGGCGCGCAGGTATCACTATCGGCTTGCTCGGCGGATTTACAACGTTCTCTACATTTTCGATTGAGACACTAAACTTGCTTGAGTCAGGCGACACGTTAAAAGCGGGGCTGAATATTTTGATGAGTGTTTCACTCTGCATCACAGGCTGTTGGTTAGGCATGATCCTTGGGAGGCAATTATGAATGAGACAGAGGTGTTGATTGTTCGCGTCTATTTACATGAAGCTAAGTCGCAAATGGAAGAGCTCTTAAAATATTTACATGATGAACAAAAAGTACGTGGCGTTACCGTATTTCGTGGAATAACCGGCTTTGGTACATCTGGAGAATATCATTCATCTAAATTGATAGACATGTCATTAGACTTGCCTATTGTGGTTGAATTTTTTGATGAAGAAGAAAAAGTAAAGACAATCATTGAAGAATTAAATAAAAAAATAAAACCAGGTCATATCGTCTCTTGGCCTGCAAACATAAATATGTAACAGGAATAGATTAGAAATGTTAGACCCACAATTATTACGCAACGATTTAGAACATGTTGCTGCGGCTCTTAGTAAACGGAACATGAAACTAGATGTTGAAGCAATTCAACAACTGGAAGAAAAACGCAAAGCAATTCAGGTCAAGACCGAAGAGTTGCAAGCGTTACGTAATTCAAAATCAAAAGAGATCGGCAAATTAAAATCAAAAGGCGAAGATGCTCAATCTGTGATGGATGAGGTTGCCAACATTAAGCAACAACTCGATGAGAGTGCTGCAGAATTGGATGTGATTCAATCAAGTTTGAACGAAATCGTTTCAGGTATTCCTAATATTCCACATGAATCAGTGCCTAATGGTTCAACAGAAGATGACAATGAAGAAGTCAGACAGTGGGGCACACCAAAGACGTTTGATTTTGAACCCAAAGACCATGTTGATTTAGGTGAGGCATTAGGGTTAATTGATTTTGAAACAGCGACCAAGATCACCAGTTCTCGATTTGTTGTAATGCATCGCGGGGTTGCAAAACTACATCGTGCGATTATCCAACTGATGTTGGATACACATAGCGATGAACATGGTTATGATGAAGTCAACGTGCCCTATCTGGTCAATGCTGACAGTTGTCGAGGCACAGGACAATTACCCAAGTTTGAAGAAGACTTGTTTCATATTAAAGAGCATGGCTTATACCTCATCCCGACAGCAGAAGTTCCCGTAACAAATATTGCTCGCGATGAAATAATCAATAGCGATGAATTACCAAAGAAATATGTTTGTCATTCGCCTTGCTTTAGAAGCGAAGCGGGTTCTTATGGCAAAGATACAAGAGGCATGATCCGCCAGCATCAGTTTGAAAAAGTAGAGATGGTGCAGATGGTGAAACCAGAAACTTCTTATGCCGTACTGGAAGAATTAACCGCTCATGCAGAAAATATATTACAAAAATTAGATCTCCCGTATCGAGTCGTTACTCTATGTGGGGGTGACTTAGGCTTTTCTGCAGCAAAGACCTATGATATCGATGTCTGGTTGCCTGGCCAAAATAAATATAGAGAGATCTCATCTTGCAGCAACTTCGAGGCCTTTCAGGCTCGGCGCATGAAAGCGCGCTGGCGTAATCCAGAAACAAATAAACCAGAACTACTACATACCTTAAATGGCTCTGGCTTGGCAGTAGGTCGAACCTTGATTGCAGTGATGGAAAATTATCAGGACAAAGATGGAAACATCACGATCCCGGAAGCGCTACGGCCTTATATGAATAATAATTCTATTATTTGCAAATAAA
>JBLHKL010000062.1:0-11950 GCA_047618295.1 Gammaproteobacteria bacterium
CCAAAAGTCTGGTGATTGCCATCTAAACTCAGTTCGTATTCTTCCAGTTGCTTATCGGCTTTTAACGGGATCTTGGCCGGTTCAAACTCAGGCACACCCATATCCACAGTCACACAATTATCGGCATCAATTTGTAAAGTAAGGCGGCCTTTACCCGTTTCGGCAATAATCCTGTCATTTTTCACTAATCCTTTTTCTCTAAGATAGACCGCGGCACAACGAGCGCCATTACCGCATTGCATCACTTCACCGCCATCGGCATTGAATATTCGGTAACAAACGTCTGTTTCAGGATTTTTCGGTGGTTCAAGCAACAAGACCTGATCACAGCCGATACCAAATTGCCGATCGGCGATATGCCTTACTTGTTCACGCGAGAGCGTTAGTGGCTGCGTATAGGTATCAAAAACGACAAAATCGTTTCCTATACCGTGCATTTTTGTGAATAGATACTCCATTTGCGTAGACTACAGCTTAAACATATTCACGCAAGTACACTGTATCTGTAACTTTATCCCTCTTTTTGATTTGAAATAGCAATACCATCGGGAATATGTAAGGTTGATGTCGGGAAGGCACATTCCGCACCGTGTGATTCAATAATATCGATAACCTTCAGCATCACGTCCTGTTTGACTTCATGAAACTCGATCCAGTTGACCGTTTTGGTAAAAGTATAAATAAAGAAATTTAGAGAAGACGCAGCAAATTCATTGAAGTTAACGATTAAGGTCTGGTTATTATCAATGTCATCATGCTCCTGCAACATTTTTTTAACATCAGCAATGATCTCACGCATCTTACTTGCATCATCGTAACGAATACCGATTGTTTCCTTGATACGGCGATTTGTCATGCGTTGTGGATTTTCAACAGCAATATTCGTGAATACTGAGTTGGGGATATACAAAGGTCGTTTATCAAACGTGCGTATAGTTGTTAAACGCCAACCAATCTTTTCAACTGAACCTTCAATTTCTCTGTCTGGAGATCGTATCCAGTCGCCCACATCAAATGGACGATCCATATAAATGGTTAAACCGCCAAAAAAGTTGGCTAATAAATCTCTAGCGGCAAAACCAATTGCGATACCGCCAATGCCACCAAATGCTAATACCCCGGAAATGCTATACCCCAATGTTTGTAATATTACCAATGCGCCGGTAATGATGACCGAGACACGTAATAACTTTGCAATTGCATCTGCGGTTGTTTGGTCAAAGTCTTCGCCTTTTAGTTGTTTCTTGTCCAGTAGAATTGTTTCGGAATTGGATATTAATCGCACAAGAAACCAGACAATGATAACAATAACCCCGACATCTCTAATTGGTTCTATCGCACCAAAAATAGCCGCATCCGTTTGTGTTTTTACGATGTCTGCGGCATAGGTTAAACCTAGCACCCATATCAATAGTGTTATTGGCTTTTGGGCAGCGATAAATAAAGCCTGATCCCAGTTGGTCCAGGTCTTTTTTAACCTGTTAATCAACTTTGTAAGAATTCGTTTTTGTAGCCAGTTAATAAATGCTGTCAGGAATACAACAACAAATACCTGAACGATCCAGTTCTCCTGTTTAAGAAAAGATTCCATCATTTGTACTGATTCTGAAAAACTCATTTATTTATCCTGTAAAAATATTCATTAATATTGTTCAATAAATCGCAGTGAGGCTATAACCTTTTTTCTCTAATAACGATAATACACCTTCTGCCCCGGTCAGGTGCATAGCACCTATGGCAATAAATGATTTTCCTTTATCCAGCATTGGTTGCATACGTTCAGCCATAATCTTATTCCTGTCGACAATCAATTTTGTCATCAATTTCTCATAAACAGGTTCTTTGCTCATCGAATGACGCTGTGTGTAGTTATATAAACCACCCAAGTCACGTTTCAAATAAAAAGATTTCATAGCAATGAAATCCTCTTCAATGACATCATAATGACAGACTGTATCCGTCAGTAATTTAACTTGATCAGTTGTTTTTAAATCACTAAATATATCAGCTTGTTCTTTTAAAGACTCCAACCCGAAAACTGTTGCACCATTCTGCTGCGCCATAGACAACAGCACCAAATCTAAAGGATCGCCAGCATCTGGTGGGTAATTCATTAGTAGAAAGGCGGCCCATGGCTTCATAACGGATACCGCATCAGACCCAAGGTTATAAGCAGATAAAATTAATTTGGTTTTTTTATAAATGGAAGTATCAACTAACTCTGATAATTGTTGTCCATCATGAAAAAACATCATCTGCGAAAACAATAACATTTGCTCAGCATCTGGCAAGGCTTCCATGACAAACTGTTCCGACTCATGAAGTGCCTTATCAACCACATCAGGCAATGTTGTGACATCTTTATCTGAAATATGAATCGTTCCAAACAGGTAACTAGGCTCTTTGTCTTTTTTACTTATCTTCCAAAGCAAACCTTGCGCATAAGGAATTACTTTCGCTGTAGACTGACTCTCAACAAGAGGTTCACAATGCGGTGATATTAATTCTTTTGCATGTGTGGTTGTAATGCTGAACAAACAACACAGCAAAATAATTATTCTGTACTTAATCAAATAAATCATCACCCAAGTTTAATTCTGGTTCTTTCTCAAGTTGTAGCACGGCCGCTGAGCATTCTTGCCATATCTGAGTTTGCTTTAACTCATCGAGGTTTTTATCAAAATGCCCATGCATTCTTATTAACCGTGATTGTAATTCAATACTGTTTGGTATTTCGGCTTCTTCCAGTATTGAAATCGCACCTGCTTGGTTGTTACAGGCCAAGACCATATCACAACCCGCATGCAGTGCTGCTTCTGCACGCTGAGGATAATTCCCCATAATCTCCGCTCCCTTCATGCTGAGATCATCGCTAAAAATTGTCCCCTGAAATTCCAACTGTTTTCGCAAGATCTGCTTTAACCATATGGGTGAAAACCCGGCGGGTTTCTCATCCACCTCAGGGTAGATAACATGTGCTGGCATCAAGCCCGGTAAACCCGCACGAATCATCCTTTCAAATGGAATAAGGTCTTTCATTTGTATGTCTTCGTATTTTCGACGGTCGTAGGGAATCGCAATATGCGAATCCTCAGGCACTGAACCATGACCAGGAAAATGTTTACCCACCGCCGCCATTCCTGCTTCTTTCATGCCTCGCATATATGCGCGCGCAAGGTTCGATACCTGATCGGGATTAACATGAAAAGCACGATCACCTATCACCTGACTAATCTTTCCACCGACATCCAGCACTGGTGCAAAACTAAGATCAACACCCACCGCTAATAACTCAGCCGCCATTAACCAACCTGCTTGCTGGGCAAGCGATTCAGCTTCTTTGGCAGTATGACACTCAGCCAATAAAGCACATGCCGGCAAGCGACTAAAGCCTTCTCGAAAACGTTGTACGCGGCCACCCTCATGATCAACGGCAATTAGAAGATGTGGTTGACGTAGATCATGAATGCTTTTGCATAATGCTGCGATCTGTTCTGGTGATTCAAAATTTCGTGTAAACAATATCACGCCGCCCACATGTGGATGCATTAACATCTCAAGCTCATCGGCCTCAAGTTGAAGACCGCGGAGATCACACATGATCGGACCCAATGTCATTTTGTTGTTTTTCATTTCAGACTTCTCGTATATCCATCTTATCTCTGAGGTAATCACCTAAGAGGTTTATACATAATACCAAAGACAGGATAGCAAAACCCGGCGCTAACACCATATGCGGTGCCACCAACATGTAACGTGTGCCATCTCGAATCATACTTCCCCATGATGCTGAAGGCGGTTGTACGCCTAATCCGAGAAAGGATAATCCCGCTTCAGCAATCACGACGCCAGCAAAGGCAAACGTCGCTTCAATGATTAGCGGTGCCATGATCAATGGCAAGATGTGTTTTAAGGCAATAGTAAAACCGGGTGTCCCAAGAGCATGAGCGGCATTAACATGATCCCTGTTTTTCATAGTGAGTGTTTGTACACGCGCCAATCGAGCGAACCCTACCCAACTCACTATGGATAGGGCAATAACAGCATTCATTATTCCCGGACCGAGCAGGCCCGCCAATGCGATTGCCAATAAGATGCCGGGAAAGGCAATAAACAAATCGACCACCATTACCAAAGTCTTATCCCAGAACCCGCCTAACCAAGCCCCCATCATGCCAATAAAGGTACCTATGATTAATGATATAGAGACAACAACAATCGCCACACTTAATGAAGTACGTGCTCCCATGATTAGTCGTGCGCTAATTGAACGACCTAGATCATCATGACCAAACCATTGCGCCCAGTTTGGTGTTAATAATATTTTATCTAGTGAAATTTGATCCGGATGCAATGGCAGTACGGGCCCTAATAATGCCAATACCGACCAAGTGACTAGAATTAGTAAAGGTATAGAGTAAATCTTGTTCATGTCTCGAGTTTCAATCTCGGATCCAATGCAGTGTAGGTCACATCGGTCATCAGATTGACCAACACATAGGTGAAGCTAATCAATAACACGCATCCTTGAACAACCGGGTAATCACGTTTCTGAATAGAATCGATCATTAGTTGCCCAATGCCCGGCCAGGAAAATATAGTTTCGGTAATGACTGCACCGGCAAGCAAGGCCCCGAGTTGCATACCTAAAATAGTAATCACGGGTAGTGCAGCGTTGCGTAATGCATGCAATCCCAATACGCGAAACTCACTTAGACCGCGCGCACGCGCAGCACGGATATAATCTTCTTGTAGAACTTCCAGCATTGAAGCACGTACCATTCGCGACAAAATAGCTGCCAATGCCGACCCTAGTGTTAAAGCGGGAAGAATTAATGAAGACAGTCCTTCTTTACCACTCACAGGAACCCAATTCAGCCAAAGGGCAAAGATCAAGATTAACAACGGGCCCATCACAAAATTAGGAATAGAGACGCCGAACATTGCTGTGACCATTGCCAGTCGATCCCAAATAGAATCTTTATAAACAGCGGCTAGTATCCCTAGGGGCAATGCCATCACGATGGCAATAGATAAACTGGCAATACTCAGAATGGCGGTAGCGGGCAATCGATCCAGCAATAACTGGGTAACTACTTGTTTAGAATGTAACGATTTACCCAGATCAAAGTGCGCAATGCCCTTCAGGTATTCCCACCATTGTTGCAACACGGGTAAGTCCAGTCCCAATGCATGACGCAACGCTTCTCTATCCGCTGGACGTGCAGTTTCCCCCAGCATCACCTCGACCGGATCACCCGGCACTAGATGGATCAATAAAAAAACGAGTGTCGATATGCCGAATAGAACAAAGACAGCACTTATCAAGCGTTTAATCAAATAATTCAGAAACACACTATTTTGTCATTCCAGGTTCAACAATTGCCCCATAACAGGCTACAATGATCATAACAGTTCATGATGACTTGTTAGAGGTTCAGGTCAATATTATGTATAAATTTGATAATAATAACGAACAAGAAACGGAATCAAGCAAACCAACAGCTATGTCTTTGAACGAAACAAGTCAGGATGTCCTTAGTGTCGTTGTGCGCATGTGCGGGCTGCTGTTGCTATTTATTGGTCTTTGGATAGCAATTCAAGTTTTTAGTGAAGCCCTAGCCCTATATAAAGATCCCGCGAATATTGAACGCATGGCAACAGCTATAGAGGCGGGTTCAAACATCGATAAGAGCCTAATCCCCATTCGAGATAGTCTACTAGGAGAAGATGAGACGGGTACTGAATATGAAAGTAAACCTGAAATTAAAACAGGTGGTTTTCGTATTTCATATTTCATCGCATGGGTAGTAGATTTACTACTTTTATTGCTATTGGCACGCATTGCAATCATGGCAATTAAAACTGGTGGAGAGCTTGCGCTATATGATGCCCAGGTAAAACGACTTGCCAGACAGATTGTTCAAGCCAGTAAAAAAGAATAGCTGGCTTTCGATCCCTTTAAATATTTGAATAGTGTATTTCATCATAATCTATATCATTTACTAGATTATTAACTTAAGTAACTTAACCTGGAGAATTTTATGGCTGTATCAAAGAAAACAATTAAAAATGCTGCATTGGCTAAAGTGATCGATAGCTCACTAACAAACCTTGAGACAGCTACTGCAAACGGCTCTAAAGCATTAGCACTTGCTACAAAAAATAGTAAGCAATCATCGGCTGAAGGAAAGCGACTCAGTAAAAAACGCATCACGCTGATTAAACGTCGTAAATCTGCTGCGACAAAGGCAAAGAAAGAGCCGATTGCAGCCAACAAGAAAGCCTTGAGTGCTGTTGATAAAGAGTTAGCCGCTATTAGAAAAGCAGCAGCTAAAAACAAAGTAGTTAAAGCAGCCAACTTTGATGAATTATCTGGCTTACGAGTTAGTTGTCGTCGACTATCTGCGTATAGCAAGGCAATATCTGCAGCCGACAGAGTTTTGAATAAGCCAAAGAAAAAGACCAGAAGACGTAAAGCAGCATAATCTTAAATCATCATATCTAACCAATCACCTAGGTAGCTGGGTGTTGGTTAGATATGCATTTAACCTGCACATAACACCCTCTCATTTTTAGATTATCCGTGCTTAAATTTTAAACAGGAATAGATATGGGATACTGGTATCTTGCAATCGCAATTATCGCTGAAGTTATAGCTACTAGCGCATTAAAAGCCTCAGGTGAATTCACGAAACTTGTGCCTAGCATTATTGTTGTTACCGGTTATGGCATCGCATTTTACTTCCTGGCACTAGTACTAAAGACCATTCCAGTTGGTGTTGCCTATGCCATATGGAGTGGTATGGGAATAGTATTGATAGCAATAGTGGCTAGTATATTTTTCAGACAAATTCCTGATGTGCCCGCATTGATAGGCATAGCACTAATCATATCAGGCGTAGTAGTAATCAACGTTTTTTCTAAAACAATTAGCAACTAAACCTTAAGATTAGCATCAAACCAAAATGAACATTAACCTCCTTATAAGTGCTATTATTTTCAATAATTAGAAAATTATTACCGGTAAACAATCCTACTATTATGAATATGACCCGCTATTTAAAATTTATAACTATTTTTCTATCATTAATTATTATTTCAATTAATAGTTTTGCTTTTGAGCAAAAAGATTTTGTGAATGATATAACGCAAGCTAAAGAAATGTTTGACAAAGGGGAGCATGACGCAGCGATCAAATTTTGGGAAAGTAAGCATTCCGCTTACGGTGGTCAGCAAGGACACTACGAGCTTGAATTAGGTACTTTTTATAGTCGCATGAAAGCCTTTGATAAGGCAGAACAGACTTATTTGGCGGGCATGAAGCTAGAGGGTAAATACCCTCGGTTGAATGAAAGCCTATCTTATATCTATCTTTGGACTGGCAGGTTTGATCAATCTTCAGCCCTATTAGATGAAACAATAAAGGAATATCCTGATTGGTGGTCAGGCTATTACACAAAGGCACACCATGAATTCCTGACAGAAAATTACCAGGACGCAAAAAAATTCGCAGAAAAATCATTATCGATAACTGAGACTGCCCGAGGATTTATGCTGCTGGCACGAGCTTCTTATGCGCTGAATGATACAAGATCAGTTATTAGTGCTATTGAAGAAGCTATAAATATTGAACCCAATTTCCTTGCTGATTTAACCGCGATGAAGATCTACGCTGTGTCATTGGCGACAGAAGGATTAAATGGAGAAGCGATTGCTGTTATTGAAGAAGTAAAAAAGAATAATGATAAAGCGGCTGAGGATGAAGAGCTTGAAAAGTTGTTATCTGAATTAAAAAAACCTCAGGAATAATTAATCATCGGCTCGATCAGGGTTTCTATTAGACCGAACTGTATTCTTATTTAGACCGCTCTGTTTTTTCATAAACTCACGTCGTTCTTCTGGCGACATGTTTTTTAGTTTTTCTCGTAAGGCCTTACGTTCTGCTTCTGGTAAGCTTTGCATATGTTCTTTCATTTTTTGACGCATCTTTTTATGCTTGTTTTTATTTTTCTCTCGAAAAGTCTTTCGCTCTTCAGGGGTCATGTTGTTGAATTTCTCCCGCAAAGCTTTACGTTCTGCTTCCGGTAACTTTTTAAACCATTGTTTACGCTTCTTTATGCGTTGCTGCTGTTCTGGACTTAAATCTTCAAACTTTTGGTGCCGTTCCCGTATTTTTGCTTTTTGATCGGCATCCATCGACTGCCAACGTTGCATGCGTTGCTTCGCTTTTGCTTTTTGCTCATCCGACATATTGCTCCAACGACTAGCACCTTTTTGCATACGTTGTTGCCGTTTCGCGGGTAATTGACTCCACTGATCCTTGAAATCTTTTAATAGTGTTTGTTCTTCGGCCGATAATGAATTCCACAACACGCCTTCTTCGGCAAACACAGTTGTCGAATGTAATAGACACAGCAGTAACAGTATTAATAATCTATTGTTCATTATCAGTCTCTCTTATTACCTCTATAAGTTTCCCAATATCGTCATTGTCTAAGTCTTCCGGATCAATCCAGTCGTCATCATCCGTCCCCCATTCACCCAAATACTCCAAAAATGCCATTGAAGGCACGCTGTCACTATTATTTTTCTCCTCGGCAAAAGAGGATGATGTTGAGCAAATCAATATCCATAAGCATGTACTAGCTCTGTAAAACATCATCTTCGAGCCATTCATAGAATTCCAAATCTTCATATAGCTCAAGACTCTCAGAAGATGAAATTAGATCTAAATCATCCAGCGGAACAGTGTGATTAGACACAGGAGATTTCAACAGGATCATGACTGCAAAGACCATGACGCATGCTGTTGCCAATGCCCCAGTCATAATAACTGACCAATTGCTTTGCGGGGTTACGGTTTTATCTATTGCCTTGTCGATAGCGTGGGCACGAATTTGTCGAATCCGGGATAAGGTATTGCCATCAAGAGTCTCAACACTGTCATCCAGTGTTTGTTTGATGTTCCTTGTTAATTTGTCTTCGTTATCTTGATTCATCACCAATGCTCATCTAATTTGTCACGTAAATTATGTACTGCACGCGAATAATGCGTTTTTACACTACCTGCTGAACATTTCATCGCTGTCGCTGTTTCTTCTACACTATACCCTTCCCAGGTTCTTAATAAAAAAGCCTGTTGTTGCCGCAATGGCAAATTATGTAATGCTTCATCGAGCTCATCTATACGTCTATCGGCTTGTAATAATTGTTCTGGTGTTCTAGCTGATTCATCTTCTGCTTGCTGAATAGGATCCTCATATTCTTCATCCTTAGTACTAAACCAACTACGGAATCGGTTTCTTACTTGGTTTCGTCTGTACCAATCCTTGATCCGACTTTGCAAGATCGTAGTAAATAGTGGGCCCCATTCCTTGGTATCGCGATCTGCGTATTTCTCTGCTAACTTAAACATCGCATCCTGCAAAATATCCAGCGCTTCATCCTTGTTACCTGTTGCTATCTCGGCCATCCGGAAGCCTCGCTGTTCAACACTGGCAAGAAATGCATCAAGTTCACGCTGAGCTTCCAGTGTTTATCCCCTTTAATGTCTATGGTTAAATTAAATTGTTTCATCTTAATAAACGTAGCCAGATAAGCTATCCGGGCACGTTATTATCAATTGATTAACTAATATCAGCAATGTCTGCTTAAGTATTGCTGTTGGTTTGACGATTTTCTTGACGTCGTTCACGATGCTTTTCTCGCGCTTGTTTTGCAGCATCGCGTTCCGTGTCATTTAATTCACCATCGCCATCAGCGTCAAAACGTTTCGCCATTTTTTTACGATGCTTTTCTTTAGCTACCTGTTTCTCAGCATCATTTAACTTACCATCACCATCAGTATCAAACTTTTCGACCATCTTCGCACGACGAGTCTCTTTCGCTACAGTTCGTTCTGTGTCACTAATCTCACCATTTCCATCGGTATCTATTCGTTCCTTTCGCTTAGCTTTAAATGCTTCTCTGGCTGCCTGGCGTTCTGTGTCATTTAATTCCCCATCGCCATCAGTATCGAATTGAGCTCTAATCTCAGCGCGTTTTGTTTTTCTATCACTGTCATCATCAGCAAAGCTAGGAAAACTCAGGCTTACACCTAATATTGCTGCAGTTAATCCGGCAATGGTAGTTTTTGATATGTTCTTCATTTTCATTATCTCCAAAAGAGGGTTTATTTTGTCTACACCCGTCTTAACGCCTGAGTTATCATTCGGTTGACAAAAATAATTAAAATAAGTGAGAAAACCATGGCAGGACACGGCGACACTACCAAAGCAATCTTATATGCATTCCTGGCCAATCTGGGACTAGCCATAGCCAAAACGGGAGCCGCACTCTATACCGGTTCTGGCAGTATGATGGCCGAGGCTGTTCACTCCTTTGCTGATTGTAGTAACCAGATCCTTCTATTTCTTGGTTTGAAGCAATCGCAAAAGCCGGCCGATGAAAAACACCCACTGGGCTACGGTAAGATCACCTATTTCTGGAGTTTTATTGTTGCCATCATGTTATTCAGTATGGGTGGTCTCTATTCCATTAATGAAGGCTGGCATAAATTACATGAACCCGGTGAATTAAATCAAATATGGGTTGCCCTGCTAGTACTTGCCTTTGGTATCTTTCTCGAATCATCCGCTCTTATGGGTGCCCTGAGAGTGGTTAAAAAGATAAGGCAAGAGAAACCTTTTTTTGAATGGTTAAAAGATACGCGCAGTGCTGAGTTAGTAGTAATTATTGGCGAAGATTCGGCGGCGACCCTTGGTTTATTCGTTGCTTTTATATTTGTTTCCATCGCTGCTGTAACCGGCAACCCCATGTATGATGCGATAGGATCAATCTGTATCGGAATAATATTAATCTTTATATCTTTCTTCATAGGATGGCGCATTCAATCCTTGATTATTGGCCGTTCCGCAGAACCAGAATTACGAGAACTCATCGACAACATTATAGAAAAAGATGATGCCATCGAAAAATTATTAAACTCGATCACTATGCATCTTGGGCCCAAGGTCATGTTGGCTGCAAAGATTAAAATGAAACCGGGGCTCAGTATTGAAGAAGCAGTCAAGCAGATTAATGAGCTTGAAGTTGAAATTCAGAGGCAGGTGCCAAGCGTTGTCTGGTGTTTTATCGAACCTGATATTAAAGAGTAGTCTCTTTATTCATCATATGATCTGCAGTCTGCGTAAACGATGACATAAGTTGTTCTTTGAACATCGTGTCTATCGCTAGTTCTTCCAAGGCTTTACGCATACACATTAACCATTGATCACGTTCTTCAACGCCGATCGGAAACGGTAAATGTCTGGCACGTAGACGAGGATGACCAAAGGCTGCTATATAGCGGTCAGGCCCACCCATCCAGCCGCTTAGAAACATGAATAGTTTCTCACGAGAACTTCTTAAATCTTTGGCATGTAAATTACGAATTTGTTTTGCTTCAGCTAAAGTATCCATATTGTCATAAAATAATTTGACCAATAGCTGCAAGCCTTCATCACCACCAATTCTTTCAAAGGGTAATTGTGGCTCGTATGGCTTCTCTTCTTGTTTACTCAAAAATATCTACCTCTGTACCAAGCTCTATTAAATCAAATAATTCTATAATCTCTACATTTCTCATTCGTACACAGCCTCGGGAACCCGGCTGTCCCATTGCAACATCATCAGGTGAACCGTGAATGTAGATATATCGCTCATGGCTATCTAAATTCATACCTTCAAGTTGACCTTTATTTTTTCCCTCTTGCATTCCGCTCAGCCAGAGTATGCGTGTCAGGATCCAGTCACGTTGAGGATGAAGTTCTCGTAACGCTGGTTCATAGATTTCTTCGGTCGGTATCCTGCCGACAAATACAGAGTTTGGTTCACAACCCTCACCTATTTTTTCAGTGATGATGTGTTTTCCACGTGGCGTACATTCACTGTCCATTTCTTCTCCAAC
>JBLHKL010000063.1:0-11760 GCA_047618295.1 Gammaproteobacteria bacterium
TGACAAGTTAACTCGCCTTGAGCCATAATCTTTTGATGAAAATATCAACCAGATTATACAAACGTCATCGTTTCCCTCCAGAAATCATTCAATATGCTGTTTGGCTTTACTATAAGTTTAATCTCAGCTGAATATTATCGGGATTTACGACATCGTGCCTTTGCGTCTTGGAAAAGTGCAGCGGCAATTTAATTGAGATTAGATAGGGAATTATCTTGGATAGAAAAGTTAACTTATCAGTACCACTCAAATCCATGTAGCAAATCTTGCCAAACCCGAAACATCGCGTGTTGAGGAAATAGCACATCGAAACAAACACAGACCAAAAAAGGTAGCCACAAGAAACAAACTCGTTGCATGTCCTATTTGACATAAAGACATTTTGGTATTCATAGCAATACTCCTTTATTAACAACGTTAACTACAATACAGATCGTTTTAACCGAAGCGCATTACCAATTACAGAGAGTGAACTGAAACTCATTGCTGCAGCCGCAATCATAGGTGATAGCAACAAACCGAAAGCTGGATATAAAACACCCGCAGCAATAGGTACGCCCAATGCGTTATAGATAAATGCAAAGAAAAGATTCTGTCGTATATTACGCATGGTAGCGCGACTTAAGCGTATCGCTTTGACAATGCCGCGTAAGTCACCTTTAACTAAAGTCACTCCAGCGCTTTCCATCGCAACATCAGTACCGGTTCCCATAGCAATGCCGACATGTGCCTGAGCCAATGCCGGAGCGTCATTAATTCCATCTCCAGCCATGGCGACCATGTGTCCTTCGCTTTGTAATTTTTTAACAACGTCTACTTTCTGTTCAGGCAGCATTTCAGCAATCACATCATCGATATTCAATTTGCGAGCTACAGCATTAGCCGTCGTTTTATTATCGCCCGTAAGCATGACTACCTTTACGCCTTCCTTGTGCAAGGCTTCAATAGCATCGGGAGTTGAGCTTTTAATTGGATCAGCAACACTGACTATTCCTGCTGCTTTATTGTTAATCGCAACAAACATAACGGTTTTACCTTCACTGCGAAGCTCTTCCGCTTTGGCTTTAAGTGAACCATCTGCGATATTTAATTGTTCAAGCAAGCGGAAGTTCCCAAGTGCAACGTGATAATCTTTTACCTTACCTGAAACACCTTTACCCGTAATTGATTGAAATTCCCTAACATCAGAAAGTTGTATGTTTTTTTCTTTCGCACCAGCAACAATCGCGGCGGCTAATGGATGTTCACTACTACGCTCCAAGCTAGCTGCCAACTCTAATACCAGTTCTGTATCAAAGCCTTCTTCTACCAGAGTATCTATTAATCTTGGTTTTCCTTCTGTCAAGGTACCAGTCTTATCAACTACGAGTGTATCTATTTTTTCTGTTACTTCTAACGCTTCTGCATTTTTAATCAACACACCATTCATAGCGCCCATACCGGTACCAACCATGATTGACATCGGAGTTGCTAAACCTAAGGCGCAGGGACAAGCTATAATCAATACAGCCACGGCATTAATCACTGCATGAGCTAATCGTGGTTCCGGTCCCCAAATACCCCAAACAGCTAGGGTAATCGCGGCAATCAAAACTACTGCCGGAACAAAGTAACCTGCAACAACATCGACTATTTTTTGTATCGGTGCACGACTACGTTGCGCTTCTGCAACCATATGAATAATTTGTGCTAATAAAGTATCACTACCAACACGTTGCGCTTCCATGACAAGACTACCTGTGCCGTTTACTGTGGCGCCGATGAGTTTATCTTTGACATGTTTACTAATGGGTATAGGTTCACCTGTCACCATGGATTCATCAACAGTACTGTTTCCCTCAATAACAACACCATCGACTGGTATCTTTTCGCCAGGGCGTATACGTAAATGTTGCCCAATCTTCACATGCTCTAAAGGCAAATCCTCTTCCGTTCCATCGTCGTTGATAATGCGTGCTGTTTTTGGTGCCAACCCTAATAACATTTTAATCGCGGCATTGGTTTGACTGCGCGCACGTATCTCTAGCACTTGTCCTAATAAAACCAATGCAGTAATAACAGCCGCCGCTTCAAAATAAACTGGCACAAGTCCCATTTCATTTCGAACAGATACAGGAAATAAATCTGGCAACAACACAGCCACAACACTGTAAGTCCAGGCCACGCCAACACCGAGCGCAATTAAAGTAAACATATTTAAATGCCGTGTTTTTATTGATGACCAAGCTTTCACAAAAAATGGCCAGCCGCTCCAGAACACGACTGGCGTAGCCAGTATCAATTCAAGCCATTGGCGGGAATGCGCTTCAATAAATTGTGAAAAAATACCCGGCCAGAATTCAGACCCCATAGCACTAACAAAGACAGGAAAAGCAAAAACCAAGCTAACCCAGAATCGTCGAGTCATATCAGTCAATTCATGATTTTCTTCATCAACATCAACTAACATAGGTTCAAGTGCCATACCACACTTGGGACAGTCTCCGGGTTCATCTTGAATAATCTCCGGATGCATTGGACAGGTATACTTTGTGTTTTTTGGCGCGACTATCGGGGTTAATAGCTCAAGCGCCATACCACATTTTGGACAATCTCCTGGGTGCTCCTGCTGAACTTCGGGATGCATTGGACAAACATATAGTCCTGTTCCTGCCTCTTCCTCAGGAAGTCTCGACTTATGTCCATCACTATGACAACACTCTTTCACGATTTTTTTCTGATTTGATTTCTTCACTTTAAATAATTACTCATATTGGCCATTTCTTGATGCTAATAATTTCCAAATAAAATATACCGCAGGTATAACTATAAGTGTTAACAATGTTGAACTAACCATTCCACCGATCATAGGTGCAGCAACACGAGTCATCACCTCTGAGCCTGCTCCATCAATAAACATAATAGGTAGTAACCCCACTATAGTTGAACAGGTTGTCATCATGATTGGTCTAACGCGTTGACTTGCTGCATCAGAAATATAACCAATTAATTTATTTCTATTCAAAATTTTATCTGAAGATTTAAATGAATAATCTGCTTTATTAAGAAACTCAATCATAAGCATGCCATCTTGAACAGCTATTCCTGCCAAAGCAATAAACCCAACACCAACTGCCACAGATAAATTGTAATCTAGTAAATAGATAAACCATGCCCCGCCACCAAAAGCAAAAGGTAAAAAACCCATGATTAACAATACATCACCTATTTTTTTGAAATTCATATAGAGTAATAAAAAGATAATGAAAAGAGTCATTGGGAGAACAATACT
This sequence comes from Gammaproteobacteria bacterium, assembly GCA_047618295.1. Taxonomy (GTDB): domain Bacteria; phylum Pseudomonadota; class Gammaproteobacteria; order Eutrophobiales; family Eutrophobiaceae; genus UBA7359. The sequence goes on from JBLHKL010000063.1 coordinate 3,272, forward strand.
TAATCTTTCCATTGCTCTTAACATATATTCATATTGACCAGACCAATTTATTGAGTAGCCTGGCGGTAGTTCCACAGTATTCGAAACATGTTCTCGTGCTTCATTGACATAACTACCCAAATCACGATCTTTTGTATCAACGAATATCCAACCATTGATACGAGCATTTTCACTTTTAATCATAGGTGGTCCGTCTGTCACATTAATGGATGCAACATCACCTAAAGGTATTCTTGCACCTGAGGGCGTCACAATAGGTAACAAACGTAATTGCTCCAGAGAGTCTCGAAATTCATGTGGGTAACGAATATTGATTGGATAACGTTCCAACCCCTCAACTGATTCCGAAACATTCATCCCGCCTACGGCCATACGAACAATATCCTGAATGTCACTGATATTTAGTCCCAATCGTGCAGCATTAATTCTATTAATATCAACAGTAAGATAACGCCCCCCTGCAACACGTTCAGCGTAAACTGAAGCGGTACCAGGAACGTCTTTTAATACCTGTTCAACCTGACGGCCAATATTTTCGATCACTTTAAGATCAGCACCCGCTATTTTTATACCGACTGGCGTTTTTATACCCGTTGCAAGCATATCAATCCGTGTCTTAATCGGCATGACCCAGGCATTTGTAACACCGGGTAATTGCACTACACTATTCAATTCAACTTTAAGCTTCTCCATTGTCATGCCTTCGCGCCATTCATTTCGCGGCTTAAAACGTATTAATGTTTCGACCATCGTTAAAGGCGCCGGATCCGTTGCTGTTTCTGCACGACCAATCTTTCCAAAAACAGTATCAACTTCTGGTACGGTGTGAATCAATTTATCTGTCTGCTGTAATATTTGTTGCGCCTTACCGATAGAAATAGCGGGTAATGTTGTTGGCATATACATCAAATCACCTTCATCCAAATCGGGCATAAACTCACTACCTAATTTTGTGAATGGCCAGAGTCCAACAATCATAATTATTATTGCAATGAATACTGTCAGAATTGGAAAGCGAAGAACGAACTGTAAGTTTGGTTTATAAAAACTTATTAACGAACGTGTAATGAGATTTTTTTCCGACGGAACAACACTCCCTTTAATAAAATAGCCAAGCAACACAGGCACGACAGTAACAGCCAAAATGGTTGCTGATATCATTGCATATACCCATGTATACGCGAGTGGAGAAAACATACGACCTTCCTGAGCCTGCAGTGCAAAAATTGGCAGCACGCTCAATCCCGTTATAAGTAATGAGAAGAATAGAGGTGGGCCAACCTCAGTTGTCGCTGCGGCAATGACTTCCCAATGTTCGGCATCATCACTTTTACGTTCAATATGTTTATGAACATTATCAATCATTACGATAGCAGCATCGACCATAACACCAATCGCTATGGCTATTCCTCCCAGAGACATAATGTTTGCATTTATACCTTGAATATTCATTATGATAAACGCCATCAATATTCCAAGTGGTAAACTAATAATAACAACCAGAGCAGACCGTAAATGTAGAAGGAAGAAGATACAGACAACAGCGACAAGAAGCAGTTCTTCCAGCAGTGCAGTTTTTAATGTTCCTATTGCACGTTCAATTAGACCTGATCGATCGTACGTCTCAACAATTTCGACTCCATCTGGCAAACCCTGTTGTAATTCGTTTAATTTATCTTTAACTAAATCGATTACTTTTTTGGCATTCTCTCCCCAACGCATAACGATAATACCGCCGACAACTTCTCCTTCACCATTTAGCTCTGCTATACCGCGACGTAACTGTGGCCCAATACGTACTTGTGCAACATCGTTAAGTAACACGGGTGTGCCTCGAACATTGACACCAAGTGGGATATTACGCAGTTCTTCCAAACCAGTGATATAACCAGTGACCCTGACCATATATTCAGCTTCTGCCATTTCAATAACAGATGCGCCTGCTTCTTGGTTAGCTTTTTTTATGGCGTTACTAATAGTAGATATTGGAATATCGTAAGCACGTAGTTGGTCGGGGTCGACTACCACCTGATATTGTTTAACCATACCGCCAATAGTCGCAACTTCTGACACACCGGGGACAGTTTGTAATTCATATTTAAGAAACCAGTCTTGAAGCGATCGTAACTGTGATAAGTCATGATTACCTTTTCGGTCAACTAATGCATATTCATATACCCAACCGACACCTGTTGCATCTGGTCCAAGTTCAGGTTTTGCTCCGGGCGGTAAACGACTCGTAACCTGACTCAGATATTCAAGTACACGAGAACGTGCCCAATAGAGATCTGTGCCTTCTTCAAAGATCACATAGACATAGGAATCACCAAAAAAAGAATAACCGCGAACAGTAACGGCATAGGGTACTGATAACATGGCCGTCGTTAATGGATAGGTTATTTGATCTTCAACTACCTGTGGTGCCTGTCCGGGGAAAGGTGTTTTTATAATAACTTGTACATCGGAAAGATCCGGTATCGCATCTACAGGAGTTTGTTTGATGATATAAACACCACTTATCATAACGATAATGGTGACGAGGATAATCAGGAACCTGTTATTGATTGACCAACGTATAATTTGCCCAATCATAATCTATTCCTTATCCATTTCGGACTGTTCCATTGAATGTTTGCTCATATCATGTTCAACGGCTTGCATGCGATTTATACTTGCTTTGAGATTTGATTCGGAATCGATCAAAAACTGTGAAGAGATAACAATGTTATCGTCTTCATTTAGACCAGAAATAATTTCAACCCTGTCACCACTCTCCATCCCGGCAACAACTTCCTGTGCTTGAAAACGTCCATCTCCAAGTGCTTTTATAACGCGTTGCTGCTTAGCATCACGAATCAAAGCTTCACGTGGAATACTGATGACCTCTTTTTTTTCTCCAGCGAAAATAGTGACATGTGAATACATATTTGGTTTTAACTTTTCTTTCGAATTATCAAAACGTATTCGAACACGTAAAGTCCGCGTAACGGGATCAAGATCGGGATAGACATACTCAACTGTCCCTTTCCAGGTTACTCCCGGCATCGAAGGCAATTTAGCTTCGGCACTTTGACCTATCTCAACCCAACTCGCTTGTCGTTCAAACACTTCAGCCAACAACCAGATAATATCAAGGTTAGCGATACTTAAAATTTGAGTCTCCGGTTTAATATACATTCCTTCACGCACACCAAGGTTAATTAGCACGCCCGATTGCGGAGCATAAAAACGAATATTCTGGGTGACTTTTTTCTCTTTTTCTAATCGATCAATCTGTGACTTCGATATACCTAATGCAGATAGTTTCTCTTTTGATGCTTCTGCTAATCTTCTGTTTCCACTAGCTAATGCTTGTAGGTATTCTTCTTGTGCATTTACTAATGGCGGGGAATAAAGTTCAAATAAATATTGGCCTCGTTTAACCTCTTCTCCTTCAGCGCGCACTTGCAAATTTTCAACCCAGCCTTCTGTTCTTGTGTGTATATGATTAATTCGTGTTTCGTCATAATCGATATAACCAACAGTGCTAATCTTTTTCCATAATGAACCGCTTTCTACTTTTGATGTACGTACACCGAGATTATTAATAATCTCTGGCTTGATTTTAACGATAGAAGTATCTTCATCTGCTTCGCTTTCATCTTTATAAACAGGAATCAGATCCATACCCATAGGTGACTTACCTGGTTCATCACGAAGATATGTTGGATTCATCGGTGCAACCCAATACATGATTTTCTTTTCATTTGATGAAGCTTGATTAGCCATAGATTGATCAGCAGGGTTCATACCTGAACTGGTTTGAACTAATATTTTTGAAAGTTCATATTTATTCTCAATCACGATCCCGATTGATAGACTGATAATAATTAAAACCAGTGTGAAACTTATTTTTTTCATGATGTTTCCTTTGAAAAATACAACAGGTTCGCCTGTGATTTGGCACGATTAATACGAATTTTTAGCATGTCTATTTGTGTATTCAGTTCAGTTAACCGTGCTCGCATCAAAGTTGTGAAATCGGTCAGATCATTTTGATACGCTTTTAACGTTGATTCAGAGTTTTGTGCCGCGTCGATAATCGCGCGCGTTTCATAGAGTTCAAGCCGATTACCCAAACGCTCCAAATTGGCGTATTCCTTTTCTAACTGCCTTTTGAGTTCCAACAAGCGATCACTACGTGCATATTGTGATGCCATGTTTTGTAATTTGCTGGCGGCAAGGCGTTTGTCTTGACGTTTGTCGGTAAATATGGGGATATCCACTGTGATCATGGCCGAAGCAAAATCATCTCGACTACTACCATCCAGGTTATTACCTGTTCGTTCGCCGTAGGTGAGATCCAGCATCCAGCCGGGTTTATATTGCTCTTCAGCAATCTTGATATTTTTATTGCTGGCACTAACAATTGCATCCTCAACTTGTATGGCCGGGTGATCTTGCAAACCAGCAACCATCAGTTCTACATTCGGTATTGACGTTAATTCAGGAAAACTTTCCGGTAAGCCCCTTTGCGCCTGCTCATTGCTGATCCATCTGGCTAACTCAGCCAAGGCAATTTCTTTTGCGCCGGTTATGTCGGCGATACGATCATCTATAAGTGCTAATTCAAGTTGTGCTCGAAGCACATCATGTTGATTATCCCGGCCTACCGCATATTGACGTTGCGTAATGTCGAGTAATTGGGTAAATAAATCTCGGTTCTGCTGAAGGATGGACTCAGTTTTAACATTCAAATATAAATCTAAATAACTATTGCGTAGTGAGCGTAATACTTTCTTTTCCTGTTCGATCGCCTTTGCCACATCGACATCGGCTATATCCTGTGTTTGAAGACGCTTATAATGTAGCGTACGTCCGCGGGGAAATGACTGCTGAATTCCAAACTGCAATTGCGTCATGTTTTCCTGGCTACGATCAAAACTGGCAACAGGCATATTCATAATCCCGAGCTTGAGTTTTGGATCGGCTAATTGTCCGTCGGCAATGGCACGTTCGTCCAGACTTTCTGCCCGCGCATTAAATACCCTGATTATAAAATCGGAATCCAGTGCAATCTGCTCAGCTTCTGCCAATGTTAATTCGTCAGCGTATAAAGCTGTTGAAATAATAATTAATAAAAATAAACTAAAATGTTTTGTAAAATGATAAACAGACATAACACACCTCTAATGCATATAAAAAATCAGCAACTGATTTAAATTTAAATCAGCGTATACAATAGATAGTAGTGTTTAAATCAGAAGTACGGCGTAATGTTGATAAGGGAGGAGGATTGCCTGATCTGGCGACGTGGGTTTTCTATAAACTAGTGGTACTCGATTCGATAAAACTATTTCAGATGCTACATATACAAATAAATCTGGAGAAAATTTAATTTTTCCTGCTAACTCTGAACTCTTATCACTGCTAACTGTTGCAGTAATTACAGCACAATCACAAGCACCCAGACAGTGCTCGTTAATGATCTCATCTTTACCTGTAATGGGTTCATCAACTTCAGATGAGTGGCAAGAATTTGATAACTCGGATTTCTGTGTTTTATAATCATCAATATCTTCTATTGCCGCTATACAAGTTTGACAAAATAGCAGCACCCAACTCCCCATAAACATGGACAGTACCAATGTCGCTATTTTTCTTTGACTATGTTTAAGAGTAATCAACATACCAATATTATAGTTTAATATTCGATTAGTAGTCTCTATTTTAATAAAACAGTTCAATAATATTAAATTACATGACTAGATTCATTCATTGAGGTTACCGCTATTTTAGTAACGATATATCAAACCCGCTCCTTTCATTAACTAATTTTGCCTATCCCAAATAACATTGATAACTACTACGTATCCGTTCCCTGACTGCTCCTATGAGAAATCCATATACGCCTATATGTTAAACCTAGGTTCAATCATAGGAAGAATTGTTAATACTCAAATTGATCTAGATCAAAAAACATACTAAAAATCAATGACTAAAGCTCAAGCACGTAGAGGTTTCCTGATCACATGTGCCATGCAAACAGACACGACAGGATAACAATTACCATTTCTGTCGGCATTCTCATCTTTTATTATCGTTGGTTCATCATTGATTTTAATATTAGCCCATTCGCCCAATTCGAAAAGCGCTTGTCCAAATTATTAATTTAACCAACTTAACCTAGTAAGCCCCTTATGTACGAAACCCCCTTGATCGATCAAACAAATCTGTAACCCAATAAACTTGGGCACCAATTGCAGCAAAGGGTAATAATATCCATGTAAAATTAAATAACGCCAGTACAAGCACAATAATACAAAAATCAGCACGGCTTAATTTATGGAAGATATAGATTAACCAATCTACGATATTGACCGGTTTTTTAAAGTCTATGGCTCGTTCTTCTCGTGTCTTTGAATCTTCTTTTTGTTTGTTTCTAGCATAGTAAAATAAGTCCACAAGGTAATCGATAAATGCGCCGGCTGCTGCTGCACATCCCAACCAAAACCAAAAGGGCTGTTCCATATACTGACTTGTTCCATAGCCCAGTGCCGCAAAGAAACTGGCATCGACCATCCAGTCGACCATATCATCAAACTTGGCACCAAATTCTGAAGACATATTTTTAAAACGCGCAACCTCACCGTCGCAATTATCAAGGGTATAACTCATGGTAAGGAATAAGGCGCCGATAATCCCGAAGGTATAATTTCCTAACATAAAACAAACCGCACACAATAATCCAAACAATAATGACAAGGCTGTTATCTGATTAGGTGTAATTGGCGTCTTTAATAAGACCGGTGTCAATCGATATGACAATTGTCGTACTAAAGGAAATAGTTGTGTCGGTGCAACGCTAGATTCTGTGTTCATAATATATGCCTGATAATTTTCGTTATGTATTATTAAAAATAATTTAGTTCATGACTACGATTGTAAATTGCTTAAGTGAATTTTACGTAAATTATACATGGTTAGCAGTGCGAACAGAGGAGCACCTATCGATGCGCCAATTAAAAAGTATTCCTGCCAATCAATCCATATAATAAAAGCAAACAAAAATAAAATATCATCGAAATTAAAACCTGCAAATCCAGGGCAAGTCTTTTCACCAAAATCTCCTTTAAGTTGGTCTATTCGCTCAGCAAGTATTTCTGCGATTACGACACCAGCAGCAGCAACGAATCCCATTGTAATGGCAAATAATTCTGGTATTGAATCGCACGCACCTATTCCGATGCTAACAAAAAACAATGCGGTTACCGTAACATCACTGAAATAATCAAGCTTATGTCCCCATTCACTACATTGATTACGCATACGCGCCAATTCGCCATCAGCACAATCAAGTAAAGCAGATAGCAACCATACAAATCCGCCCAGTATTTCCCAAGTACGAATACCGCTTGCAAAAGCAATGCAAGCAACTAACCCTGTAAGCAAACGTAATACGGTTAAATGATTTGGTGTTATCGGAGTATCAAGTAGTGGCAGAATATCGAAATATCCGCCCCTCTCGCCGCCCCATCAAGGCTACTAAGCAATACGGCCCTCAATTAATCAATGACCAAACACTGATCTATCGAAGGAATAAATAATTACCTGATATGAAGTGCATAACCACACCTTAATTTTAATCCCTTAATTACATACAACCCCACTAACCTGCTGTGCATTTATGTATTGCGGGTTTTTTATTGCCCATTATCTCGGAGGTAACAAAACTGGCTTCAGACTGACCTAACTCCGGATGTTTTGCGTATTCATCAAACATCTTTGTTATTAATTCAACGGATGCAACCGATCCACGCTATCAGCATGGCAAAAATGCATTGAGTTTCTATTTCTTTGCCGCCGCGAATGGACGTTGGGTATTACGTGATATATTTCTCGATGGAAATACATTTAGTGATAGTAGCGTTCTTCATTGAGATAGTCACGTTTCAGATAAAGCTATTAGGAGTGCATCTGACTCTGTTTCTTAAAGTATAACCTCCGCACTAAGCAAGGCATCTTAGAATCGCTTAGCATTGAACTGGCGGCTGCATGGACCCGTCGTCTGCCCCTCTCTGCTCGAATTTTCCAATTTTTCTCGACTTAAGCCTGCCTAGCCCATGCCCGCCGCGAGTACTCCGATTTGGACCACTCTGGAGAAATTTCGCATTTCGGGTCTATGTTCGGTAATTCGAATCAGTAACTAGCTGATTAAAATATATTTTTTGCCTTAACACCCATAGAAAGTGTAAATTTATTTCGGATTTGTTTCGGTAATTGGGAGAAAATAATCTCTACCAAAAAAAAATCTTAGAAATGATCGACTTAGAAAAACGTAATTTTGATGTGGCTGTTACTCTGACTCCGTTAGTAGAGGTTCGAATCCTCTACCCCCAGCCAACATCATACTTTTCCTTTATCAAACTCTAATCAGATGAAGTTAATACATGTCGTATTTATCGTTTGTCTAACTCAATTATTAACTTCCTGCACAGATACAAATAAAG
>JBLHKL010000064.1:0-11557 GCA_047618295.1 Gammaproteobacteria bacterium
TGATCGTGATCTTGAAAACCCACTAGCTGCAGTACAAATGGGTCTGATCTATGTGAATCCAGAAGGACCTAATGGTAACCCTGATCCCGCTGCTTCAGGCAAAGATATCCGCGAGACCTTTGCGCGTATGGCGATGAATGACGAAGAGACGGTTGCATTGACTGCCGGTGGGCACACCTTTGGTAAGGCACATGGTGCTGGTGATGCAGCGAATGTTGGCCCTGAACCTGAGGCTGCCAGCATTGAAGAGCAAGGCTTTGGTTGGATCAACAGCTACGGCAGCGGTAAAGGTGGCGATACAATCACTAGTGGCATCGAAGGCGCATGGACACCGACTCCAGTTACCTGGGACAACAGCTATTTTGATACTTTGTTTGGTTTTGAGTGGGAATTAACCAATAGCCCTGCTGGCGCAAACCAATGGATACCAAAAGATGGTGCTGGCGTTGATGTGCCCGATGCACATGATCCTTCAAAAAAGCATGCGCCGATCATGACCACAGCAGATATGGCCATGCGTATGGATCCTATCTATGAGCCAATTTCGCGACGCTTCCATGAAAACCCAGAAGAATTAGCAGATGCATTTGCCCGTGCCTGGTTTAAATTGACACATCGTGATATGGGCCCACGTGCACGTTATCTTGGTCCAGAAGTCCCTTCTGAAGAACTGATTTGGCAAGACCCGCTTCCTGCGGCATCGGGTTCTATTGACGATAAAGATGTTGCCAATCTTAAGAGTAAGATCGCGGATTCGGGCTTATCTGTATCTGAACTAGTCTCAACAGCCTGGGCATCCGCGTCTACTTTCCGTGGTTCTGATATGCGCGGTGGTGCGAATGGTGCACGTGTTCGATTGGCGCCTCAAAAAGATTGGGAAGTGAATCAACCTGCTCAACTGGCGAAGGTATTGCAAACACTGGAAGGTATACAAAAGGACTGTGGTAAGGGAGTTTCTCTGGCCGATTTGATGGTGCTGGGTGGTTGCGTTGGTGTTGAACAAGCCGCGGAAAAAGCTGGCCATAATGTGACCGTCCCGTTCACACCCGGTCGAGTTGATGCAAATCAGGAACAAACCGATGTTGAGTCATTTGGTTTTCTTGAACCGGCCGCTGACGGTTTTCGTAACTACCAGCGAGCGAAGTTCGCTGTTTCGACAGAAGAAATATTGCTTGATCGTGCGCAATTATTGACCTTGACCGCACCTGAGATGACAGTCCTTGTTGGTGGTATGCGAGTATTGAATACCAATGCTGATCAATCTCAACACGGTGTCTTCACTGACAAGCCAGAGTCACTGACCAATGACTTCTTTGTCAACCTGCTCGATATGAGTACGGAATGGAAGCGAGTCTCGGATAAGGGTTATGAATTCGAAGGCCATGAACGTGCTACAGGCGAAGTCAAATGGACTGCCACACGAGCTGACCTCGTCTTTGGATCAAACTCGCAACTTAGAGCTCTTGCTGAAGTTTATGGTTGTGGCGACTCGCAGCAGAAGTTTGTACAAGACTTTATAGATGCGTGGGTTAAGGTGATGAACGCTGACCGTTTCGACCTTGCCTAAGCATTAGGTCTGTAAGTTTTATAGCTGTTTTTTTAGAGCGCCCCAAGTTTTGCTTGGGGCGTTTTTCTTTGTATAAAATACTTTGTCTTTGAATCATTAGTTACTTTTAGCTTTGCTTTTAGTCTTTATGACGCCTTGCTTTTCTTCGAAGAAAAGTAAGCAAAAGAACCTTTCACGAATGTCATGGCCTACGGCTTCCTTCGTCAGCAAGCAGTAAGAGGGTCGCGCATAGATTCGTCCCTGAATGAATGCGCTCAATTGTGCGTACATGCCAATTGCCCCTGTTACTGCTTAATTTCTCAGCATGTAATCTGGGGCTCAATCATTATTTTATTTAACTTGATTCTAATTTGTCCATTGTTTGTGTTTGCTTCGGAATATGCATGTTCAATGCAAGCTGTTTTAGAACTGAATGATGTTGGGCAATATAAAGCTCACGGGTGGGTAGCTAATTATCTGAACAGGAAATTATTTGTTAATCGCGAGACAGGAAAAGTAACTGGTACTAATGCATTAAAGGCTCGTCTAACGAATTTTGATAAAACTCACAGTCCAAAAGTACTTCATAATGCTGATGAGAAAGCGTCATACAAAGTGGTAACACTTGTTGAAGATAAAGGTCAGTTTTCATCTCTTCGGATATATGAAAATGTTAAGAGTAATGAAAAACCATATGCCTATCAAACAGCTGTAGGCATGCTTATTTCTGGGACATGTATAGAGGATTCATCTAAAAATTAATTTCATTTGTGCATTTGTGCATGTGTCATGAGTGACTAAAGAGATAGGTGATTTAGACGATGTCCGCTTTCAGTATCTAGCAGTAGCAAATAGTAATTTGATAAGCTGACCGCTTCTGGCCGAAATATGAGACGCAATAATACTGATTCAAAGCAGACATTAAATATTATCAAATGAATTTGTTTTTATGCCCTTTATATCATGCCGAGCAGCTGAATGATTTTAAGGGCATTTGAATAGGACGTTCAAATGAGCGCGCCCATGACACGACGTCATGTATGCGCGACCTTAATTAATTATGAAGCTGTGAGGGTATCCGTAGGGCACGATATTGGGAAAGATATCAACTTTACTCCCTATGATAAGGATGATTCTGAGTTATCGTCCATGCACGATAGAGTTGTTCAATAACCATCACCCTTACCAACCCATGTGGCAACGTCATTGCCGATAATGACCATAGTTGATTAGCTTTCTTCCTTAATGAATTACTTAAACCATCGGCACCACCGATAATAATACTGATATGTTGTTGTTCGTCGTTCCATGTTTGTAATTGATCGGCGAGTTGTTGACTGCTGATTGACTTGCCGCGTTCATCTAACGCAATAATAATACTTTTAGGCGAGAGTATTGCCTCGATGTTTTTTTGTTCTTTTTGTTTGTAGTTATCAGCGTTATTATTTTTCCCGCGTATAGCGGGCGTGATTTCGATTATCTTAAACTGGATATTTTTTGGTAGGCGTTTTAAGTATTCCTTAACTGCGGTTTCGATCCATGCGGGCATGCGTTTGCCCACCGCAATTAAATCTATCTGCATTATTGACTGTTTTCAGCTTGCTCAGCGTCTATGGTGTCTGCGCTCCAAAGTTTCTCAAGCTGGTAGTACTCGCGTGTGTCGGGGTGCATGATGTGGACGATGATATCGCCTAGATCGACCAGCACCCAATCACCTGCTGCCTTTCCTTCTGTACCCAACGGTTTCAAGCCATTTTCTTTTGCTGCTTCGACAACTTTTTCAGCCATGGAATTAACCTGGCGACTCGAGCGCCCGCTGGCGATGATCATGTAATCGGAGATACTGGTTAGTTTGCTTACCTCAAAGACAATAACGTCGAGTGCCTTGGCGTCATCTAATGTTTTAAGAATTACGTCTATAGTTTTTTTAATATTCATGCAGTGTCCAGATAAAGGTGGTTGTCTTTAATATAAGTTAGTATTGATGGTGGTAAAAGCGTATCGATATTTTCGTGTTCAAGGTATTTCTGACGAATCATACTTGATGAAATATCCAACATGGGTATTTCGATAAAGTAGATAGTGCCTGATGGATTCTCTTTAAGTGATTCAAGTTGACTAGACTGATGCTGTTTAACCCATTGCTCTAGATCTTGAGATCCAGGTTCGTCTGATTCGCCTGGACGATTTGCGACAATGATATGGGCATAGTCCAGTAGTTCTTCCCAGTCTTTCCAGGTATCAATCTTGTTGAAGGCATCTCTGCCGAGAATTATACATAATGCATCATCAGTAAACTCTTGTCGTAATGATTTAAGGGTATTGACCGAATATGAGATTTCATCGCTGTCTAATTCACGTAAATCAATACAAAGGTCTTGTTTATTGCTAATCGCCAATTCTATCATGGTACGTCTGTGGACAGCGCTAGCAATAGGTTTGGAACGATGTGGGGGGAAATTTAGCGGTATTAATCTCACGTGATCGAGACTAAGTTGTTCTTTGGCTTCAAGTGCGAGCCGTATATGGCCATTATGGATCGGATCAAATGTACCACCCAAAATACCGATTAATGGCATGTTTTAAAAAATACAGACATTAGAATAAGTATGGTAAGAAATGACGTAATAATCAAATTAATAGCATTATTGAGTGTATTGCCGCGTTGTGTCGGCAACTGCTCCCGGCATTGCTCTATCTCCTACATCCATGTAGTCATCCTCACTCGCCCCTCGCCTATCTAACACGATATGTCTCGGGTTCTCGTTCCGGGTCGCCTTGCACTGCATCTCACTACTACTATTAATTAAAAATTTCATTAATAAATTACGTTCGAATATGCCCATCACCCAGCACGATGTATTTTTTTGAGGTGAGCCCTTCCAGACCAACCGGGCCGCGTGCATGAAATTTATCAGTACTGATACCGATTTCTGCACCAAGACCGTATTCAAAGCCATCAGCAAAACGGGTTGAGGCATTGACCATAACGGAGCTTGAGTCGACTTCTCTTAAAAAACGACGGGATGTTGTTATGTTCTCAGTGACGATGGCGTCAGTATGTTGAGAGCCAAACCTAGTGATATGTTGCATGGCTTCATCAACATCCGCCACAATTTTTAGCGACATAATAGGCGCCAGATATTCAGTGCCGTAGTCTTCATCAGTGGCGATCTTAATGTCACCTAGTATTTTGGCGGATTCTTCACAGCCGCGGATTTCTACGCCGGCTTTTTTATACAGAGGCGCTAATTTACCCAGTACTTCAGGCGCAACGGAACGTGCGATCAATAAACATTCCATCGTGTTACAAGTGCCGTAACGTTGGGTCTTCGCATTCAAAGCGATGCTCACGGCTTTTTCAATATCCGCATCACTATCAATATAGACATGACAGATACCGTCTAGATGTTTTATGACCGGCATACGTGCTTCGGTACTTACGCGTTCAATCAGACTCTTGCCGCCACGTGGCACGATTACATCAACGTACTCTGGCATAGTGAGTAATTCACCAACGGCTGCGCGGTCTGTCGTAGAAATAACTTGCACGGCTTCTTGCGGTAAGTCGGCGGCAACCAATCCCATATGAATACATTTTGCGATAGCTTGATTTGAATTTAAGGCTTCCGAACCACCACGCAAAATGGTTGCGTTACCTGACTTCAAACAAAGACCCGCTGCATCAGCAGTCACATTTGGTCGCGATTCATAAATTATACCAACAACGCCTAAAGGCACACGCATATTGCCCACCTGAATACCGCTTGGGCGCATGGCTAGATCAGTTATGGTGCCGATAGGGTCAGTAAGGGATGCGATCTGATTCAAGCCCTCAGTCATATCATTGATACGACTATCCGTTAGCTCTAGGCGATCGAGCAATGCAGACTCAAGGTTCTTTTCTTTTGCGAGTTTTAAATCTTCTGCATTAGCTTTGGTTAGAACAGCGCGATGTTTATGTATGTTTTCGGCAATTGCGACTAAAGCGTTATTTTTTTGCGCAGTTGTTGCGCGTGCCATTAGACCGGCCGATGCTCTAGCGAGTTGACCCAGGCCCTGCATATATTGTTTTATATCCATCTTTATTCTTTCTATGTTTGTGTTGATTACGCGTGTTGAAATTTCGTTGTGTTAATACCGGCTATTGCTAATAACAATGTATTAAATTGATCCCATGCTTGTAGCCGTTGACTGCTTTTTAATGTTTTATCTATCGTTGCACAATAGTCTAGTAGTTTGTCTAATGATTTACATGAATGGCGTTTTAAAACTGCATTCATTGGCCGTTTCTTTTGATCCCATATTCGGTAAGAACTAAAAAGGCTTTCCAGATTTGTTCCAGACTCGTGTTGATGGGCAATAGTACATACTCGTCGAAACTCCCACATCAGAGCACCAAACAAGGCCATGGGCTCAGTACCATCATTTTTTAAACCATTTAACATCATTAAGGTTCGGTCTGAATTACCGAGGAAGGCACTTTCGATCATGTCGAAAACATCAAAGCGTGAGCTGTCTGCCACAGCATTAATGACATCGTCAATATCGATATCGTCTTTATCGACGAGAAGCACCAGTTTTTCAATTTCTTGTTTTGCAGCAAGCAGGTTGCCTTCTACACGTTGTGCGATCAACCTTGCCGCATCAAGCGAGAGTCGTTTTTGTTTGGCTTGAACACGTGATTGTATCCAGCCGGGCAATTGTGCTGGATTAATTGGCCAGACTTGAATTACGGCGCTTACCTTTTCTATTGCTTTAAACCATTTAGTGTTCTGTACGCTTTTGTCCATTTTATCAGAACTGATGATCAGTAAATTATCTTCATTTAACTGTTCAGCATATTCTAATAAAACCCGGCCACCTTCTTTTCCGGGTTTGGGCGATACCATACGTAATTCAATAATTCGGCGATTGGAGAATAATGATAAGTTACCGGTTGCCTGATTGATTGAATCCCAATCAAAGGTTTTATCAACATTAAACACCAGTCGTTCGTCATAACCTTGAGCACGTCCGGCTATTCGTATCTGGTCTATGCACTCCAGCTTTTGTAACGGTTCATCGCCGCTGACAAAATAGATCGGTGCTAACGGAGAACGTTGCAAGTGCATCTCGAGTTGTTCGGGGCGCAATCGCATTTTAATCTGGAATTAGTTGCTGGCAGGTAACTTAGCTTGTAGACGGCGAAGGACTTTGCTTGCCGCGCTGCGAATTAGGTCCTCCTGGATAACGGTTTCTTCAGTAAACTTGCCCAAAACCGCGTTTTCATCGAATGTTATATCGCGCGAAACCCTGACAATACCGTTAGTAATGATGTTGCGTCCATCAGGATGTGCTGCATCAATTTTGGCATTATATACAATTTGAAATTCTTCTACCTTGCCTGTAGATGCAGAAACACTCAGTACGTTTCTATCGAATGTTTCTTCCTTAAGAGTGACAATGTATGCAGCATCAGCTCTTGATTTGGCTACTATAGCGCCAGATTCACCTAGTTGTGAAATGACCTCCCTGGCAAGTCTTGGTGCGCTGGAAGGATTGATATAAATATTATCAATATCAATATTGGCTGTTTGAGAGCCACGTAGGTGGAACCCACAGGCTGTGGTTAATAACAGCAAGCATATCAATATTAGGCGCGCTTTCATTAAATTTCCTCGTCCAGGTGGCTTAATTATGGGTGCTGTCGAAAATGCCCTGTTTTCGCGATAGTTGCGTCAGCTCCGTGCTCGAATCCTCATGTATTAGATATACATTCCGGTTCTGTGCGCGGTGCTTTCTTACTCTCACAAAAATAATTCAATTTTCGAAAGCACCCTTACTTTATGTAAGTATCTTACCCTATGAAACCACGATGTTCACTAAACGTCCGGGAATTACGATAGTTTTTCTGATAGTTTTGCCTTCAATATGCTGTCGAATTTTTTCATCTGTCAGCGCTAATGCCTCAATTTGTTTTTGATCCGCGGTTTTTGCGACTGTAATCTTGCTTCGCAGCTTGCCATTAACCTGTATCACCATTTCAATCTCATTTTGCTCAAGCGCCTCAGGGTCTGATTTTGGCCAGGTAGCATCGATTAGAGGATCTTTGTGACCTAAAGCCTTCCAGAGTGCGTCGGTAATGTGCGGGACAATAGGTGATAGGAGTAATACGGCTGTTTCTATCCCTTCGCGCATAATGGCATGGTCATTATTATCCTTTAATTCAGAATGCAACAAGGCATTGGTCATTTCCATGACGGCAGCGATAGCGGTATTGAAAGTATAACGTCGACCAATATCGTCGTTAACCTTATCAATCGTCATATGGATCTTGCGGCGCAACTCGCGTTGAATATTAGTCATCGAGCTCTTATCGAGAACGCTTACTTTGCCTTCATTGATATGAGAGCTGGCTAATTTCCATAGCCGTTTAAGAAAACGATAAGAACCTTCAACGCCAGTATCCGACCATTCCAGACTCTGTTCAGGTGGTGACGCGAACATCATAAATAAGCGGACGGTATCTGCGCCGTACTGATCTATAAGCGGTTGCGGGTCGACAGTATTGCCCTTTGACTTTGACATCTTCGAGCCATCTTTTAGAACCATGCCTTGAGTGAGTAAATTGGTAAATGGCTCATCACTTTTGATTAATCCTAGATCTCGCATCAATTTAGTAAAGAACCTGGCGTAGAGCAGGTGCAAAATAGCATGTTCGATACCACCGATATATTGATCGACCGGAAGCCAGTAATCAGCACGTTCATCTAACATCGCCTGATCATTATCCGGGCAGCAATATCGCGCGAAATACCATGACGATTCAAAAAAGGTGTCAAAGGTGTCGGTTTCTCTTACACCTGGCCCACTTCCATCGGGGGCATCAGCATTAATGAATTCCGGCATAGATTTAATCGGTGAATTAATACCTTCAAACTCGATATCTTCTGGTAGCTCCACCGGCAATTGATCCGCAGGGACTGCATGTGCTTTGCCGTCTTTTGAATTAATAATAGGAATCGGGCAACCCCAATAACGCTGACGTGAAATACCCCAATCTCTTAAACGGTAATTTACTTTGCGGTTACCACAATCATTTTTTTCTACAAATTCTGCAATCGCAACGAATGCTTCTTCTGATGTTAAGCCATCGAACTCAGCCGAATTCTTTAATACACCTTTAACAGTGTATGCAGCTTCCGTTAAATCATGTTCACTATCATCAGCAGGAAAGATGACTTGTTTAATAGGGATATCGTATTTATGTGCAAACTCCCAATCACGTTGATCATGCCCAGGAACCGACATTACCGCACCAGTGCCATAACTCATTAATACAAAGTTCGAAACCCACAAAGGAACGAGTTCGCCACTAATTGGATGACGCACATTAATATTAAGTGGCATGCCTTTCTTCTCCATGGTCTCCATTTCGACCTCGGTAGTACCGCCACTTTTACATTCTTCTATAAAGGCCTGTAATTCTGGATTGTTTTCTGAAGCAAGTGTCGCCAGCGGATGCTCTGCGGCTACCGCCATATAAGTGATGCCCATAATAGTATCGGGACGTGTGGTGTAGATACGTAAGGCATCTCCGGAGTCTTCAACCTTGAAATCAACTTCAAGGCCTTCCGAGCGGCCAATCCAGTTTGCCTGCATCGTTTTTACTGCATCAGGCCAGCCCGACAATTTTTCTAAATCTTCTAACAACTCATCGGCGTAATCTGTGATCTTTAAAAACCATTGCGGGATTTCACGCCGTTCGATTGTGGCGCCAGATCGCCAACCTTTACCATCTATAACCTGTTCATTTGCTAATACCGTTTGGTCTATTGGGTCCCAGTTCACAACAGAGGTCTTTTTATAGACGAGCCCTTTTCCATAGAGCTGAGTGAAAAACCATTGTTCCCAACGATAGTATTCTGGGCTACAGGTGGCTAATTCACGATTCCAGTCGTATGCAAAGCCAAGGCGTTTTAATTGGCCACGCATGTAATCGATATTCTCATAAGTCCATTTTGCTGGTGGCACATTATTCTTAATGGCAGCACCTTCTGCAGGCAAACCAAATGCATCCCAACCCATAGGTTGCATGACATTCTTGCCTTGCATGCGTTGATAACGACTGATGACATCGCCAATGGCGTAATTACGAACGTGTCCCATGTGTAGCTTGCCGCTGGGATAGGGGAACATTGACAGGCAATAAAACTTCTCTTTATTCGGATCTTCCGTCACATGGAAAGCGTTACTGTCTTCCCATTTCTTTTGTACTCCGGATTCTATTTCCCCCGGATTGTATTCATTGTCCATGTTTTGATTTTGTTGATTTATAAAATGCAGCAAGCATACATAGCGTAGGCCAAACGGACAAGAAACTTGCTTACAACTTCGAGGCTGGCAATTAAAAGGTTTTAGTTCTTATCGACAAAAAGCGAATATAAAAAAGGATTAATTATTATTAATACTTCCATTGATGCCCAGTTTTTTTAGATTAGCCGTTGCGGCATCAAAGTTAGTCTGTGCTACTTCACGCTGAAGCCCTGCAAGGAAAAAGCGCACTTTAGCTTCGGCAGCAGTATTTTCTCTAATGTTTACCAGAAAAAAATCACTAGCGCCTTTCTTAAAACGTCGTATTTCTGCTTTGCGTAATGCTTCTGATTGATTTACCTCATCTTTTGCAAGTAAAAGAAGCTTTTCCGCTGTTCTAAGATCGAGAAGAATGTTTCGTACCTCAAGCTGTATTTGATCTTGCATCAATCTTTCTTCTTGTTTAAGCGCGTCAAGTTCTGCCTCATTCTCAGCCAATGCACCTCGTGCTGCACGTTGTTCAAGTGGGATTGTAAATTTGAGGCCGATTATTACATCCGTTTCATCACGAGAAGAGCCGCCTTCTCCGATTGTCCCTAGAGGCTGAGAGATCCCAAAGTCCAAATCCAGTCTCGGTAGCAAAGAGTTTTGATTGAGCTCAATACGGCGCATTGCCCGGGTAATGCTATTTCTGAGTTGTTTTAGTTCCGGTCGTGATGCATATAAAGCATTTAAATCCTGTAGTTCGTAGAACTTATCAATAGGGTTTATGACTGGCTCGTAATCAGGCAAAGCCTTCTCGGAGACAATGGCAGGGTTGCCTGCGCCATCGCGATAAAATAGGCTCAGTTCATTTGCAGCGATTGCAAAATCGCGTTCAGCATTTGCTAATAAAGATTTTCTTTGGGTAATGTTCTGTAAGCTTTCGGTTAAAACAATCGCTGCGCGGGCGCCCTGTTCAACTTCCTTTTTCAGGCCTATTTCGCGTTCCAGTGCGATGGACAATAGATTACTGTAAACCCCGGTTTTTTGTCCTAGTGCAAGCCAACGCCAATAAGCAATCATGGCTTTTTGTGCAATACCCAACTTTGTCAGTAATACGTCAAACTCTGCTTCACGAGCCGCCAATCGAGCATCGCTTACATTAAATCGTCTGGGATCTATGTTTCGGTCTCTTAGCAGTGAAAAAAGCACACCTAGATTAAGCTGACCACCTGTATTGGTGAATCTTTTATCCTCGTAGACAGGAAACGTCCCGTTGGAAAGTTTATAACCGCCATAAACCTGTGCGCCGCCTTTTGAATTGAGATAACGTGAAGCAGTGCCTTCAAGGCTCCGTCCATCATAGAAGCCTTCTGCCCTGTTGTAGCTGTCAACTTCGAAGATTAAGTCAAATGCACCTTCTGCACTTAAGGTTCTCGCTTCTGCTGCACGATATTTAGCGATATTCTCAAGTATCTTTGGGTAATGCTTTGCCGCTGATTGCAATACTTCCTCGGCAGAAAGCGGACCAGTTGCATGGAGGGTTTCATTATCTTCTGCATACGCAAAAAAAGAGAGACCGTAAAAAAGCCACGCTATCGCTATTTTCATAAATTTACTTTTTATTCCTAATATTACTGTCATGAAAATCAGGGGGGAAATTATTAAACAGTCGCCATAACTCATAGCCGACGATAACGGTTTCAAGCTGTATCCAACCACGTACTTTTGATC
>JBLHKL010000065.1:0-11540 GCA_047618295.1 Gammaproteobacteria bacterium
ATCGTCATAACTTGGTTGATAGTCATTCTTTAAAGTAACCGTTTCTATAATAGCAATGCGCAAACCCGATGGTGCCAAGGCACAAGCCAAGCTGGCGCCCACCATGCCTGCGCCAATAATAACAACATCATAGTCACGCGACATTTGCCATTAATCCCTCTATTTCGTCAGCTTGCTTTGGTGCATCTTTGCTCAATACTTCATATCCATCTTTTGTAACCAAGACATCATCCTCAATTCTAATACCGATGTTCCACCACTTCTTGGGAAGACCGCGCGTACCTGCAGGTAAGTAAAGACCAGGCTCAACCGTCATCACCATGCCCGGCTCCAACATACGCCACTCACCATCCAGTTTATAGTCACCCACATCATGAACATCCATACCAATCCAATGTCCAGTCCTATGCATATAATATTTTGTGTAGTCTTTATCCTTAATAAGTTCTTCAGGATCGCCTTTCAAGATCCCTAACTCCACCATCCCTTCGGTTAACACTCTAACCGCCGCATCATGTGGATCATTCCAGTGATTGCCCGGCTTTACTTCTTCTATTGCAGCGAGTTGTGCTGCTAACACCAAATCATAAGCCTGGCGCTGCGCCGTTGAAAACCGCCCACTAACGGGGAACGTTCGAGTAACATCACTCGCGTAACCTTGATACTCAGCACCCGCATCGATCAACAATAAATCACCATCATTGATCTCGTCCTGGTTTTCCGTGTAATGTAAAATACAGCCATTCGCCCCCGAACCAACAATGGAAGGATAAGCCGCCGTACGCGCACCATTTTGAATAAACTCATGTATCAATTCAGCTTCAATCTGATACTCATGCATGCCCGGTTTGCAATTTTGCATCGCACGTTTATGTGCCTTGGAGGATATCTTGGCCGCCTGACGCATTAACTTTATTTCTAACCTGCTTTTATAAAGTCGCATATCATGCAAAAAATGATTTAAGGAAATAAATTCGTCAGGCGCAACAACCCCTGTTCTCGCCTTGTCCCTAATCTGTTTAACCCATGCCATGACCCGCTGATCAAAATTTTGATCACTACCCATATTATAAAAAATACGTTCATGTCCCTCGATCAAGCCGGGCAGAATGTCATCCATATCCTCAATTGGAAAGGCATCATCCGCACCATACAACTCCAAAGCGCCTTTGAGGCCTGCGCGTCGGCCATGCCAAGTCTCCATCTCTTCGTCGCTTTCACGACAAAATAAAATAAATTCACCATCCGCACGATCCGGAATTAATACTGCAACGGCTTCTGGCTCTGGATAGGCCGTTAAATAGAAGAAATCACTATCTGGCCGAAACGGAAACTCAACATCACGATTACGGATATAAACAGATGCCGTCGGAATGATCGCGATACTGTCCGACCCGATCATATCCATCAGGCGTTTTCTTCGACGCAGACACTCTTTTTTATCCATTAATGGAGCACCTCTGGTTTTTCACCTTCTTCATCGGGATGATTCCATTCCTGGTGCAGCATAATGACTCCGACTCTAATATATTCGACTATCTCAAATAGTGCGCCCTCAGCCCCCTCATCCTCTTCAACTGACGTCTCCATGCGTGATATAGAGACCACATCTTTAATAAACTCATCACATTCATCTATTAATTTTGGTTTATCACCTGCCCCACCTATACCTAAGCCACTCACAAATCCAGCACACCATTCTGCTAAAGCGCTAGAACGTTCACTAATTGGCGATTCATCATCTGGAAGAAAAAGCGCGAAAGTGAGCTCATCTGACAGTATTTCTTCACAAACCTGATCAGCAAGTTGAGAAAGAATCGCAAAACACGTTTCCAAATCAGCATCCTCATCAATACCAGCCAATAAGTAATCTCGCCATACATCAACAGCAACTGTGTTACTGGCGCAAAAATAGCCGCACATGAATCCATGACTCTCAGCAGCAAGAACACCTGCATGCAAGGCCATCAATTCAGCATTTACTTCATCATAATTCACTGTAGTCGTCATTTTCTTGGTAATTTCTTAAATATTTGATTAATTTTCACTGGTCAATAATAACAGGAAGCAGCCATCAGCTGCTGCTATTTGTCATCACCTGTTGACCCGCTAATTCAGGCATTCTATATTGATGTTACTATGATAAATCAACAATAAAACCGATTCGCGCAGAAACGGCTATCAGGAAGCTATCATGAGCAATAACGACATTGAAAATACGGACCTTGGAGCACTCGAAGCACGGGTTGATGAACTAATTGGAACAGTAAGCCAGCTGAAAACAGAAAACTCTGCTCTTCGTAACCAACAAGACAGCTTGGTAAACGAACGCGCCGTTTTGATAGAGAAAACGGAACAGGCAAGAACCCGAATCGAATCTATGATATCTCGTCTTCGTTCAATGGAAACACGTACATGAGCAAAGACACCTCACCAATAAAAGTCACTATCCTCGATAAAGAATATCTGATCGGCTGTGAAGAAGAAGAAAAAGAATCGCTGCGACAATCTGTAAACTACCTAAATCAACAGATGACCGAAATGAAAAGCGGCGGCGGTGTAATCGGTGCAGAACGAATTGCGGTTATGACTGCGTTAAATATTACCAATGAATTGCTGGCATACAAAAAAGAAAATCAGGACTATACTTTTAAAATAGACAGTACCTTGAAGCGTTTGCAAAGCAAAATTAATGACGCCTTAACAAGAGATAAACAACTGGATATGGTAGATAGTGATATTCCAGGTTCGGAACCAATCTCTCAAGGCGGATAGAAATCAAGTATGGGTATCTTCTGTGATGCTCGTTATCATTCTCGTGGTAACTTGAGCCGATAAGATATAACACAGGGAATCTGAAAGCAGCGTTGTTGTGCCGTCCATCCACGTGGAAAGCCTGATACGCTACCTAAGACACCCACTTGAACCTCTGGTTCAAGTTCAATGAACTGAGACGGCATCTTGGTTGATACCCCCTTCTTTTTTCTAATGCATGAAAACATTAACGCACAATAAAGTTTATTGCTTAACTGATTTCCAGTCTCGGCAATTGCTCCTGCATTGCTCTACTACCTACATCCATGTAGGCATTCACGGGGATGACAAACCCAAGATTATATTTCCATATCATATTCCGTTATCAACGGAGCATGATCCGAAAACCTTTCATCTTTATATATAGACACCGACTTGATCTTATCTTTTAAACCGGGCGTCACCACTTGATAATCAATCCGCCACCCAACATTCTTCGACCATGCCTGCCCACGATTTGACCACCAGGTATATTGATCGGGCTCTTGATTCACCACACGAAAAGAATCGACCATGCCTACCTTGCCAAACAGCTCATCCATCCAGGCACGTTCTTCTGGCAAGAAACCGGAGTTTTTTAAATTACCTTTCCAGTTTTTAAGATCGATCTCTTTGTGTGCAATATTCCAATCACCGCAAATTATGTATTCGCGTTTTTGACAACGCATCTTTTTTAAGATTGGTGTGAAGCGATCGAGAAACTCAAACTTAATTAACTGGCGCTCTTCTTTAGATGAACCCGAAGGCAGATACAGGGAAATAATACTGAGCTTGCCAAAATCAAACTGTAAAAACCGGCCTTCCGTATCGGGAACCGACCAGCCAAGTTTATTGATTACTTTATCCGGTTCTTTTTTGCTATAGATAGCCGTTCCACTATAACCCTTCTTTTCAGCATCATTAAAACTGGCGTAATAACCTTTGGGCTGTAGGATCTCGTCAACTAGTTGATCAATCTGTGCCTTGGTTTCCTGAATGCATATAACATCTGCTTGTTGTTTCTGTATCCAGTCAAAAAACCCTTTTCTGTGCGCGGCACGTATACCGTTGGTATTTACGCTGATAACTTTCATATACCTGAATGCCTTAGTTGGACGTGTTTAAGTGTGCATTTTTCAGCTTCATTTGCGCCGACTAGAAAACCGCACATAGTTATGTACAGGACGTACTGTATGCCACGTGTGCATGGATGCACAAGAGTGGCAATTCTACGTAAGGATTTCACCGTCAAGCAAATGGAGCTGAAAAAAGTGCAATTAAATGTGTAGGCTAGCTCGTTGAGCAAGCGGGGTGTAAAAATAGCGTTCATGTTAAGTGCATTGTTCGTTATTATGATTATGAGCCGATCAACTAAGGTTTCAGGTTCAACTTCCCCCTGTTTTTTTTGCACTGTATCATACGACTACATGAAGGGAGTTGGTAGCTTCAACCAAAGACCAACACAAACTTCGCAAATGCATTTATGAACAAAGGTCATTTAATGGAACAATATCAAAAAGAATTTATAGAGTTTGCTATAGAAATGCAGGTATTACGCTTTGGCGAATTCACACTGAAGTCAGGACGCGTTAGCCCCTATTTTTTTAATAGCGGCTTATTTAATGACGGCAAGAGCCTGAATGAACTGGGAAAGTATTATGCCTCTGCTGTAAAATATGCTGGTGTGCAGTTCGATATGATCTATGGTCCAGCCTATAAAGGCATACCATTAGCATCAACTATGGCTATTGCCTTCCAAGAACAATATCAAGAGAACTACCCTTTTTGTTTCAATAGAAAGGAAGTTAAAGATCATGGCGAAGGTGGTATCACCTTTGGCGCAGATATTAATGGTCGCGTATTAATTATTGATGATGTTATATCTGCAGGCACTTCAATTCGTGAATCCAAAGAGCTAATTAGCGCCAAAGGGGGTAGCACCGTGGCTGCTGTAGTCGCTGTTGATCGTCAAGAACGTGGCGAAGGCCCATTATCTGCCATTCAGGAAGTTGAACAACTGCTCAGTATTCAGGTCATAAGTATTGTCAGTCTGGACAATATTATTACTTTTCTGACGGCACATGGCGAAATGCCCGAACATCTTGATGCTATAAACAGCTATAAACAGGAATATGGTTCGGTACAGGCATGACCTCAAGTAAGAGGCGTACTATAATCACAGTTCATACGAAAAAATTTAAATGTCAGGAGTAATTTATGAGAAAACAATTATTTAGCACTTTAATCATTATGTTTGCGCTAAGTGGATTGACTCTCTCTGGAACAGCACAGGCCAGGATGAAATGCTGGACTAATAATGAAGGTGTAAGAGAATGTGGCAACAAAATCCCACCTGAGTATGCACAAAAAGAACACCAGGAACTTGGCAAAGGCGGGCTTGTCCGGGAAAAAACTGAGCGAGCGAAATCTGATGAAGAACTGGCCGAAGCAAGACGCTTAGAAAAAGAACTGGCCGAACAAGAAAAGGTTGATGCCGAAAAGAAAAAACAAGATCAAATACTTATAGCAACATTTAGTAATGTCAGCGATATTGAGAGGGCACGTGATGAACGAGTTACTGCACTGGAATCAACGATAAAACTAACTAAGGCACGTAACGATAAAATACATCTTGATCTTGATAAACGTATTCAGACAGCGGCCGATGCAGAAAGAGCGGGCAAAGTACCTCCCGAGGACTTGCTTAAAGATATTGATTCCTTAAAACGTCAAACCAATAATAATAATACCTTTATTGAAGGGAAACGTGCTGAACAAGAAGAGATCAAAAAAGCACACGCAATTGATATAGCGCGTTTTAAGAAGCTGAAAGGAATCGAATAATTATCTAAACAAGCCTGCTTTCAACGCAACCCACTGATCACCCCAATGTTCAGTGGGTTTTTTTGTGAACGAACTGCGCACAAATTGTGACATCTTGCCTTCAGTATAGGTCAGCATGTGATTAGCCGCAGCCTCCAAATTACTGATAGCTCTTGGACCTTCACCCAAATTTGCTTCACGTAAAACTTGTCGCAATTGCGTTTCCAACCTTTCAAAAAACTGCACAACTCGAGCATGCAAGCGTTCGTTCTCTCCTAATAATGCATCACCAATCAAAATACGTGTAATACCCGGGTTCTTTTCAGAAAAACCCAGCATTAATTGAATAATCTTTTCGCAACGAACCGTCACGTCAGACTCATTACTGATAATTTTGTTAACAAGCCCGAAGACCGACTCTTCTGCAAAATCGATTAGCGCCTCAAACATCTTTGCCTTGCTGGCAAAATGACGATACAACGCAGCTTCTGAGACACCTACTGCACTGGCAAGACTTGCCGTTGTTATTCTTAAGCCCGGATTTGTTTCCAGTTCGTGTGCCAATACTTCGAGGATCTGTTGGCGTCTGTTAGGTTTGGGGTTCGTAGTCATTATGCCCTCGTTATTATGTAACTGCACGCTTATACCCGTGAATTAAAGTACCGACGCCTACATCTGTAAGAATCTCCAACAAGACAGCATGCTCAACACGACCATCAATAATATGTGATGATTTCACACCCGCATGCACTGCGTCTAATGCTGAACGTATTTTGGGCAACATGCCCCCATGTATCACGCCTTTTTGAATTAAGTCATCGACCTCTTCGGCAGACAAGCCAGTCAACACATTGCCATCCGCATCGAGCAACCCAGCGGTATTGGTTAGCATTATCAATTTTTCAGCACCTAAGACTTCCGCCATCTTGCCAGCAACAAGATCTGCATTAATATTATATGACTGCCCCGCTTCGTCGACGCCTACTGGAGCAATCACTGGAATAAAATCGCCTTTTATTAGCAAGTCGACAACTGCTGTATCGATACTATCGACCTCACCAACATGACCTATATCGATTATTTCAGGCACTTCAAGCTCCGGACTATTGCGTTTAAACACCATCTTTTTTGCCCGAATGAGTGCGCCATCCTTACCACTTAAACCAACAGCATTACCACCATGACGATTGATTAGGTTTACAATTTCTTTATTCACCAAGCCACCTAAAACCATTTCTACTATATCCATGGTCTCGTTATCGGTAACACGCATGCCATCAACAAATTCTGTTTTCTTACCCAACTTTTCCAGTAAGCCACCGATTTGTGGTCCACCGCCATGAACCAGTACTGGGTTCATGCCGACCAGTTTCATCAACACCACATCCCGGGCAAAACCTGATTTAAGTTGGTCATCAGACATGGCATTGCCACCATATTTAATAACTATCGTTTTGCCGCTAAAGCGCTTTATATAAGGCAAAGCCTCTGTTAAAACTTCTGCGATATAAGCAGGATTTTTATGTGATTCTGACATTGTTTATTATTTAGTAAGCACTAATCATGAATGCATATGAACTACTAAAGGCTATTGCCTTGCAATAAGTTTCAGCATTTAAAATGGCAGGTCCATTGGAATAATGAGTTGAATCGCTGCACGAAACTCGGACTTAATCCGTTCAAGCGCTGCCTCATTCTCTCCCTCGAACCTCAAGATAATATTGGGAGATGTATTCGAAGGCCTGGCCAATCCCCAACCATCACTATACTCAATACGTAGCCCATCAAGATCAATAATCTCTGCGCCTGACACAGTCATCTTTTCAACAAGCTCTTCCATAAACCCAGCATGTTGATCTTCAGGCAATTCCATCCTTAACTCAGGCGTTGATACACCTTCAGGTAATTCTGCGAATAATTCAGTTGGCGTTTCTTTGGCATTAGTAAATATTTCGATAAATCGAGCGGCTGTATAAAGCGCATCATCAAAACCATACCAACGTTCTTTAAAAAAGATATGGCCGCTCAATTCGCCTGCCAATGGAGCATCGACTTCTTTCATCTTGTTTTTGATAAATGAGTGTCCTGTCTTCCACATCAGTGGCACACCACCACTAGATTCAATAATAGATTTAAGATAGCGACTGCATTTAACATCAAAGATAATATTGGCGCCTTGATTTCGAGAAAGAACGTCTTTAGCTAACAGCATAAGTTGACGATCTGGCCAAATAATATTGCCTTCACCATCAACCAGGCCTAGCCGGTCACCATCACCATCAAAAGCAAAACCGACATCAGCGCCTTCTGCCTTAACTTTATCAACAAGGTCCTTCAAATTTTCAGGTTGGCTGGGATCAGGATGGTGATTTGGAAACTTGCCATCAATATCACAATAGAGTTCTACAACGTCATGCCCAATAGCATTCAGTAATTGCGGGGCCAGGGTGCCCGCTACGCCATTACCACAATCAACAACGATCTTTAATGAAGATCCTAATGCAACTGGGATGTCTTCAGTTATTCGCCGAACATAATCCGCAGAGATATCAGCATGTCGAACATCACCTTGACCAACAGCATGCTCACCAGAAATAGTACGACTTTGGATATCCTTTATGTCATCGCCACTAAGCGTATTACCATCTAACATAATTTTGAGCCCATTATATTCTGCGGCATTATGACTACCGGTAACCATTACGCCACTACCGGTTTCAAGGTGATGCGTAGCGAAGTAGAGTACCGGTGTTGGGACCATTCCTATATCAATCACATCTCTGCCAGTGCTTGTCAGGCCTTTAATCAACGCCTCACATAACTCTGGGCTTGAATCTCTACCGTCTCTAGCAACGACGATACCTTGTTGACCACGCTCGTGTGCCATCGTACCTATCGCTCTGGCAATCTCATAAACAGCAGATTCAGTTAAGGTCTCACCGACAACACCACGGATGTCATAAGCACGAAAGATTACCGGGGCTATTTGTGACTGCTCTGGCTCACTTGGTGTGTTTTCTTCTGGCTCAGCTGTGATGTCTATTGTGTCGGCCTGATCTGTTGCTTCTGGCTCGCTTGGCGGTGCAACGATCATCGTCGCATCGTCCGTATTGATCCCGGTAGATAGTGGCTTTAGATTTGCTGTAATTCTATCCGCTTTAGGTAGATGAGGGATCAATTGTTCAGCACCGGCGTGTGCGCCTTCTGCAATTGCACGAACCGCACCCTCATAGGTAAGCAGATCATCTTCTTCTTTTGAGGGTGAGGATCCTTTTTTAATCACAACAAAATACACTCCTGCGCCAATAAGCAATAACGCAAGGACGATTAATAATATTGGCATACTAGATGAGGAAACCCCATCCCCTGACATTATTGGCGCACTACCAGACCAATAGGCAATTATCCAACGCGTATCATTCACACTAACTGTTATTGCCGCGCCTTGTCTTTGACTCTCATTACCAATCTTTGCCAAAACCAAGGTCTTTCCAGCAGCACGCTGAGTTAGCTCGGCATAGCCGTCATCTAATTCAATACCTTGCAAAAGATCATTAAGTAAGCTGACGTCCAGACTCAAGTGTAATAAACCAATCAACTCAAACGCATTATTGACGACACGTTCAATCATCACAACATGCTGATTGATCGCACCAAACAAATGGACTTCCGTATTAACCTGGCTGGTTGTCTCTGCCTTGTTCAGCATGTCTAAAGAAGCGTAACTTAATGGCGGAACCTCGGAATCATCTTGCGAATAAGAGCCTGGATTTAAGTAACGCAGCTTTAAAGCTTGACCAAATAACGATTCTTTTTCTGCTGCGGTGGCACTCAAGGCCGCAGCATCGGCACCTTGTTGAAACAATTCAATTGTTCGCACATCCTTTGCCAAAGCAGAAAGCTTGACTTTTAACTGCTCCAGATTTTGTTGAACATTAGCTGCAATACTCCTTGCTGCAGTATCCTTGTTCTCAAGTTCTTCTTTTTCAGCACTAGCAGACAGACTTGAGAACATTTTCCAGCCACCGCCAGCCACAATAAAAAACACCAGAACGGATACAGATATAGTCACTGCCTTTCTGACAGTGCGTCGACTAAACCGACGATTAGTAACCGGACCATCAACCATTAATCTTCTCCCCTAAATCCTGTGACACACCTGTGTGACCAAAACCACCATCACCTCTCATTGTCTCTGTAAATGAATCAACAAATTCAAAATTTGCTTGTACGACTGGCACTATAACCATTTGCGCAATCCGATCTCCAGGATTTATAGTGAATTCTTTAGCGCCTCTATTCCAACACGAAACAAAAATCTCTCCCTGATAATCTGAATCGATTAAACCAGTCAGATTTCCAAGAACAATACCATGTTTATGGCCTAGCCCGGAGCGCGGCAACAATACCGCTGCATAGGCGTTATCCGCAATATGAATAGCAAAACCGGCAGGTATTAATACTGTTTCGCCTGGCCCTATTTGCAAGGCAACATCTAGACAAGCACATAGGTCGAGCCCAGCAGAACCTGCTGTAGCATATTCCGGCATAGGGAATTCATTACCTAGGCGTTTATCAATGAGTTTTATTAATATTTTTTTCATTATATCGATCAGCAATAAGAGTTATCAATGTTCTCGCAAGCCTGGTTTTTGATGCTTTTTGTAATTGCTTATGTTCAGCTCCCCAAAACACCGTCAAGGCATTCATATCTGAATCAAAACCGAGATCCTCACCCACCTGATTCGCCGCGATCATATCAAGTTTTTTAGATCGCAATTTTGTTTGGGCATTTAATTCCAGATTTTCTGTCTCCGCAGCAAAACCTACTGTAAATGGCGGACTATTTAAGCTCGCTACTTCGGCAAGAATATCAGGATTTTTCTGCAAGCTTAATTCATATGAATCACTGGATTTTTTTATTTTCTGCTCAGCTATTGTTTGCAAGCTGTAATCTGCTACCGCAGCTGCCGAGATAAATATATCTGTACCACTGATCTTTTGCATAACGGCGCTATACATTTCTGCAGCCGATGTCACCTTAATAAGATCGGCGCGATCTGGTGCTGACAAATTAACCGGGCCAGAAACAAGAGAAACCTCAGCACCTGCCTCAATCGCCGCCATGGCGATCGCGTAACCCATTCGTCCGGAACTACGATTGCTTATATAACGCACAGGATCAATGGCCTCTCGTGTCGGACCCGCTGTAACCAACAACCTAGACCCGCTCAGGATATTAGTCTCAAATGATTTCGCTGCAAGAGAGGCTATTTCTTCCGGTTCTAACATTCGCCCAGGTCCATTCTCACCACAAGCTTGATCACCCTCTGCCGGACCAATTACAGCGATTCCTCTCGCCTTTATTTTTCCCAGGTTCTCTTGTGTCGCTGGATTTAGCCACATTTGTTGATTCATGGCTGGAGCAAGCATTACCGGACTGATTGTAGCCAAGCATAAGGTGCTTAGGAGGTCTTCTGCAAAACCATTCGAATATCTGGCGATAAAGTTGGCACTGGCAGGCGCGATTAAAACCAAGTCTGCCCATCTGGCTAAATCAATATGACCCATTGCTGATTCAGTTTCCAGATCCAGTAATTCTGTATGTACCGGCTTGCCTGACAAAGCCTGTAACGTTAAAGGCGTAATAAATTCACAGGCATTTCGAGTCATGACAACGCGCACTTCCGCGCCATGTTGTCGCAATAAGCGCAAAAGCACAGCCGCCTTATAGGCTGCGATACCGCCCGTGACACCCAACAAGATTCGTTTTCCAGTTAACTGATACATATATTTTTGATTTTACATTAATATTGTTACAAGTGGCGTACAGATTAAGCATGTACTCACACACAATAGGCACATTATAAATAACAAGGAGCGTTATGATGTCGATTTCTAGCTGGCCGATCAATGAAAGACCC
>JBLHKL010000066.1:0-11453 GCA_047618295.1 Gammaproteobacteria bacterium
TTTGCATCTGCGTTACCAAGATTGCAACAATGGATAGAAAGCTGGCAAGCACCGAATAGAGCACAATATTTACAGCCGCCTTTCTATGGTGTATTACCCAACGCATGAATTTTTGTTTTCTGGATTCGGGGCGTGCCTTGATCGCTTCGCCATGCATGAAACGACGAATATCATCTGCAAAATCAGCAACCGTAGGATAACGATCTTCTGGCATATACTGTGTTGCTTTTTTTACGATGGCTAGCAACTGTTCTTGTTCATCCTCTTGCTTGCCATATGACGGGGGTTGATCGATGTGACCACGCCGAGCCTTCATCATAACTGCTTCGGTGGTCTTACCATTGATGGCTCGATGGAACGTCACTAGTTCAAATAGAATGAGACCCAATGAATAAAGATCACTGCGATGGTCCAAAATGTCATGTTCGCCTTCTGCTTGTTCCGGCGACATATAGGCTGGCGTACCCATGACCTGCCCCATCTTGGTCTTATCATCATCATCAACTTCTTCATGACCAACCAGCACTGTTTTATCACCAAAGGTATCTTTATTAACCTCAACTGTTTTAGCAATCCCCCAGTCCATTACATAGACTTCGTTATAGGGACCAATCATTATGTTTAATGGCTTCAAGTCACGATGGATAACACCCTTACGATGCGCATAATGCATCGCATCACACACTTTTAGAAAATGTTCGAGTCTGGCAGGCAAGGTATGGTGTTCATCAGGCGCACCATTTTGAACATATTGATCTTGTGTTTCCTTGATGTGTTGTTTCAATGTTATGCCGTCTATCAACTTCATCGCATAACCGACAGAAGTGTTAGTCGTCATTAAATCATAGACAGGAACGATATTAGGGTGTTGTAACTGCGCAGTAACCTGTGCCTCCATATAAAAGCGTCCGAGGTAACTGGGAATTTTTGCAACATGTGCGTGTATCTTTTTATAGGCTACTGTACGGTTTAACTTATTATCCCTTGCGATCAGAATTTCACCCATGGCGCCTTCATCAATCGATTCGAGAATGGTGTAGTTATCATCATCGACATAGGTACCACTGATGTCTTTGGTTGATACTTCTGAATCCGACTGCTTTTTGCCAATATCGTTTATATCACTGATATCACTGATGTCACCAATCGAGGGAAGCTCAATTTTTTCGTGTGTTTGAATATTCTTGAATTCATCTGCGGTAATACGTTTCGTACTATATAGATGATGAATAAACTCTTCATCCGTATGCTCGCCATTTTCAGCCATGAATTTCTGACACAGAGATTCTAGTTCAGATAGGCTGATTGAAATAATGTTGCTTTTAATGGCTCCGATTAGCATATTTTTGATTTTGAATGATTCTTTAGAGACTTACAAACAAGGATAAAAATACTATCTTTTCTGCAAGTATAAAGCTAGCAATCCATGAAACAATTGTCGTAAATTCGCGACTATTTCACAAATATTTCAAGTAATTCATTTAGATAGCGTATGCCCTTTGGGGAAGGTTTTAATTTATTAAGCTGCCATTCAATCAGCCCTCGTTCTTCGGCCAATAGTAATTCTCTCTCAGCACTTTTTAAGGTCAAACCAGTTCGCTCGGAAAAAAGCTGAGCTGGAACACCTTCAGTCAAACGAAAAGCATTCATCACAAATTCAAGCGCTAGCTCATCACGTACTAATGCTCTTGTTTCAGTAATAACAGCATTAGTCCCAGCCAATTCTATATATCGTCTTGGTATCTTATGACGTGTATACCGCTCAATTTTCCTTTCCGCCACATTTGTGATCTTGCCATGTGCACCCGCACCGATGCCTAGGTAATCGCCAAACTGCCAATAGTTGAGGTTGTGTAGTGCTGGATGTTTATCTTTTGCATAGGCCGAAATCTCATACTGTTTAAACCCCTTTGTTTCAAGAAAAGACTGCCCCTGTTCTTGCATGGACCATGTATCGTCATCATTAGGTAATGTCGGAGGTCTTGAATTAAACACGGTATTGGGTTCAATCGTTAATTGATACCAAGATAGATGTGTTGGCGAGTGAGCTACTGCTTTATCAAGATCATCCAGTGCTTCATTAATCGATTGCCCCGGCAAACCGAACATTAAATCGATATTAAAGTTTTCAAATCCGGCTGTTTGCGCGAGCTCAATCGCATGGTGTGCTTGAGCCGCATCATGAATACGACCTAGTGCTTTTAAGTGCTTATCATTAAAACTTTGTACGCCGAGCGACAAACGATTGATTCCAATCTCTCTGAACAAACGGAATTTTTTTGCTTCTGCAGTACCTGGATTTGCCTCCAGTGTTATCTCTATTGCCGGATGAATATTTAATCTTGCACGTATCGCACTGAGCAACTTACCCAATGATTCAGGTGAAAATAAACTAGGAGTCCCTCCGCCAATAAAGACGGTATTGATCGTTCGTCCCCAGATCCGCGGGAGTTCCGAATCAAGATCCCGTATTAATGCCTCTATGTAATTTTCTTCTTCAAAACCTGTAGGAGAAAATTCATGTGAATTAAAATCACAATAAGGGCATTTCTTTACACACCAGGGTAAATGAATGTAAAGCGATAACGGTGGGTTTTCATGGAAGGTTAAAAGTGTCATTTATTATGTCCAAGGACTCGGTGCTGTTCTGCTCTGCGTGCGATCTTGAGAAGAATAAACTTTCAGTTGCAAAAATCCGCAGCGGCAATTTACATTTTGCTGATCTGTTTTATCAGATCCGTTAGCGCTTGTCCGCGGTGACTTAATTGATTTTTTATATCGGGAGTTAGTTCTGCGGACATACAGTCATGGGTTGGCACATAAAACATTGGATCATAGCCAAATCCATTTTGGCCTGCCGTTTCAGTCATAACAATTCCTTCCCAGATACCTTGTGAAATTATCGGCATAGGATCTTCAGCGTGCTTTAGAAAAACCATGACACAGACAAAGTGTGCCTTTCTGTCTGCTTCATTAAGCGGACTGATATCTTCGATGAGTTTATTAAGATTCTCTTGGTCACTGGCACCCACACCTGCATAACGTGCAGAGTAAATGCCAGGCCTGCCTTTTAACGCCGGTACTGCTATACCCGAATCATCGGCAATTACCGGGTGATTAGTATAACGAGCAGCATTACGTGCCTTGAGTATTGCGTTCTCGACAAAAGTTAATCCAGTCTCTTCCGCCTCAACAACATCAAACTCAGATTGCGGAAGTATATGAAAAACTGTATCCGCCAGTAATTCATTTACTTCTTTGACCTTGCCCGGATTATTACTCGCGAGCACTATCTCTTGCTTTTCCAAGTTAAATTCCTCAACAATTATTGCTGTAGGGCATTACGTTGATGCTCAAACAATTCGCCAATCCCTTTTTGAGCAAGTGCCAACATGCTATTTAATTCATCTGGTGAGAATGGATGGCCCTCTGCCGTGCCCTGCACTTCGATGAAATGATTCTCATCATTCATCACCACATTCATATCAGTCTCTGCGGTAGAATCTTCGGCATAATCCAGATCCAATACTGGCGCACCATTGTGTATACCCACAGAGATAGAGGCGATCATTGATTTAATTGGGTCAGATTCGATCAAACCATCTGCCTTGGCTTTATTGATTGCATCCACCAAGGCGATGTAACCACCTGTTATCGATGCAGTACGTGTTCCGCCATCAGCCTGTATGACGTCACAATCAATAACGATGGTATTTTCACCGAGGGCGCCCATGTCGACTACAGCACGTAGCGATCGGCCTATCAGTCGCTGAATTTCCATCGTACGACCACCCTGTTTATTCTGGGAAGCCTCACGTCGCATACGAGATCCTGTCGAACGCGGCAACATGCCATACTCACCCGTTACCCAACCCTGGCCTTTGCCACGTAAAAACCCGGGAACACCTGAGTCAAAACTGGCATTACAAATAACTTTTGTATCTCCAAACTCAATCAAAACCGAGCCCTCAGCGTGGCAAGTGAAATTTCTTGTTATTGTGACTGATCTAAGTTGGTCCGCTGAACGTCCACTTGGGCGCATATTAATCTCCTGTAAAAAAGTGCTGCATTATCCTTAAAACCTCAGTTGACCGCTAGTAATGAATGTGAAGTAATGGAAATAGAGGATAAAACGATAAACTTTCTTAGCCTATCGGGAGAGACAAAATTCACTACACAGATTTACGCTGCGTTTTGGGCTGCCCTCGGCTTTGGCATCATGCGTCACTCTATCTCCTCCATCCATGGAGTCGTGCGGTGTTACGACTCTTGGCAAGGACTACGGCCATTACCGGCGAGCCGTGCCTTGCAGACCAACCCAAAACACACCGTAACTCCTGAATTCAACTAAGGTTTTAAGAATTATAACGATAAATTCTGTCTGCGTATTTCCGATATACTGCTGAAACGTTACTATTAACAAATAATGATAATGAAAAGGATAATTTGATGATAAAGAGCATGACCTCGTATGGTAGAGCAGAACATTCTGGAGAATGGGGTGAAGCCTCTTGCGAAATAAGGAGCGTCAATCACCGTTATCTGGAAATGTCGATTCGGCTGCCAGAAGAATTGCGTCTGCTTGAGCAAGCTATTCGTGATCGATTATCAAAACAATTAAAACGCGGAAAAGTTGACTGCAATATTCGCTATGAACAACGTGAAAATTTTAAAGGTACATTGCCAGTAAATCAGGAACTGTTAACAAAAATTCTGGAAACTGCTGAAAAAGCAAACTCACAAATTAAATCACCTGCACCAATCAATCCTCTAGAATTACTGCGCTGGCCAGGTGTTCTTGATAGAGATGTTCCCGATCCTGAAGCGATAAGCGGACCATTACTTGATTTAGTCAATGAAACCCTCACTGCAGTTATTGATACTCGCCAACGTGAAGGTGACAAGACCAGAACGATGATCATGGAACGTAGTATAGCCGCTAAAGATATCGTTGCCCGTGTACGTGAACAAATGCCAACCATTCTCGATGGTATTCGTGAAAAGCTAAGCCTACGCGTACAGGAACTGAGCACTGAGTTTGATAATGACCGGCTTGAACAGGAGCTATTATTATTATCACAAAAAATGGACGTGGCAGAGGAAATGGATCGCCTGGACGCGCATATTGATGAAGTACAACGCGTGCTTGATCAAGACGGCCCTGTCGGTCGACGTCTGGATTTTCTTATGCAGGAAATGAATCGTGAATCGAATACATTAGGATCAAAGTCTGCTCACCTAGATACCACTAATTCATCGGTCGATTTAAAGGTGTTGATTGAACAAATGCGTGAACAAATTCAGAATATCGAATAGTTGGCTGTCTATGAAAAATAAAAACGGTACATTATTTATTATTGCTGCACCTTCTGGTGCAGGTAAAACATCACTCATTAAATCTCTAATCACAGAAGATAATAATATTGATGTCTCTATTTCATACACTACTCGTCAACCAAGAGCAGATGAGAAGGACGGCGAGGCATATAATTTTATAAATGAAAGTGAATTCAAAGGTCTTATTAAGAAGAATTACTTTCTTGAATATGCCAAAGTCTTTGGTAACTACTATGGCACCCCAAAAGACTGGGTCGAACAAGAAATGCTTTCTGGTAGAAACTTCATTCTTGAAATAGATTGGCAAGGTGCTCTGCAAGTAAAATCTCAAATGCGAAATAGCGTTAGTATTTTTGTCCTGCCACCGGACTATGAAACACTTCGTAATAGACTAATTTTACGCCAAAAGGATGATACAGAAACAATCGAACGCAGGATGGACGTCGCGGATGTGGAAATTTCTCATTACAAAGACTTTGAATACATAGTGATAAATGATGACTTTGAGTCTGCCTTGGCAGAGATCAAAGCCATTATTACCACCACCAACCTAGGCAGTTGTCGACAATCGGCATTTTATGATGATTTTGTCAGTCAAATCATGGCACAAAAGGATTGAATTCAGTAGAATAGCTCTCCCACAAAACACTGGTTAATTTTTAACCGGAATGAACTTGAAGTTTTATACAAGATAAAGAAGAGGAACACCATGGCCAGATTAACCGTTGAAGACTGCTTAGAAAATGTTGTAAACCGCTACGATCTGGTTTTATTAGCAAGCAAACGAGCACGTCAGATTGCAATGGGCGCAGACCCTTTAGTCCCTGCTGAAAACGACAAACCTACCGTTATTGCCTTACGCGAAATAGCTGAAAATTTGGTCAATAATGGCAATATCGACACAATCAACAAGTTTGAAACAGAAGACGAATTCACTGAATCCGACTTTAGCATCCCTTCTGCTGAATAATCACTAACACTTTTCCTAACAGAAAGGCGCAGCGTGCGCCTTTCTGCTGTTGTATCATCTAGTTCCCGTACGCAAGACCGTACATATTGATTAATATCACTGTTAAACATAGTCGTGTACACAATTAATGACCTTAGTAAACTTATAGGCACCTATCTACAACAAGATCAGGTCTTTAAAGTACAGCGTGCCTATTACTTTAGTGCCAAAGCGCATGAAGGCCAAAAACGTGTTAGCGGTGAACCCTATATTAACCATCCTCTTGAAGTCGCTCGCATCCTCGGCGAGATGCATATGGATCATCAAACTATCATGGCGGCTATTCTGCATGATGTTATTGAAGACACCCCTACTGCTGAAGCGCAACTAAAACGAAAATTTGGTAAAGGTGTTACTGAAATAGTTAATGGCGTCAGCAAGCTGGACAAGATTAAGTTTGAAAGTAGTGCTAAAGCTCAGGCAAATAACTTTCGTAAAATGTTAATGGCGATGAGTAATGACATACGTGTCATTCTGGTTAAACTCGCAGATCGCCTGCATAACATGCGCACCCTAGGGGCATTAAAACCGGAAAAAAGACGTCGTATTGCCCGTGAGACTCTTGATATTTATGCACCTATAGCATTAAGACTCGGCCTTAATTCAATTCGCCTGGAACTGGAAGAACTCGGTTTTCAAGCCATGTATCCGATGCGCTACAGAATTCTTGATGAACAAATCAACAAGGCTCGCGGTCATCGTAAGGAAATTATCACTAAAATTCGAACAGCCCTGAAACGTCGTATGCGTCAAGAAAAGATCCCGGGGCAAATTTTAGGTAGAGAAAAACACCTGTATGGAATCTACGTGAAGATGCGAGAACAACATTTATCATTCTCTGATATTTTTGATGTCTATGCCTTTCGCTTGATCGTTGATACTGTCGATACCTGCTACCGTACTTTAGGTAGCGTACATAATTTATATAAGCCTGTACCAGGTAAGTTTAAAGATTATATAGCCATCCCGAAAACCAATGGCTACCAGTCGCTACATACTGTTTTGTTTGGGCCATACGGCGTCCCAATTGAGATACAGATTCGCTCGAAAGACATGAATGATGTTGCTGAAGTTGGTATTGCTGCACACTGGCTCTATAAAGCAGAGGGTAAATCTAAAAGACCTACTCGAGTCGATAATGATCGAAGCAATGTCCATCGTCGCGCCAGAGAATGGCTTCGAAATATCGTGGAAATGAATAAAACGGCAGGTAATCCGGAAGAGTTTTTTGAAAATGTAAAAGTAGATTTATTTCCTGATGATGTTTATGTCTTCACACCAAAAGGCAAGATTATGGAATTACCTAGCGGTTCAACCACTGTAGATTTTGCTTACGCCATCCATACTGATATAGGTAATCGTTGTGTAGGTGCCCGAATTAATAGAAAGTTGGTACCACTAGGTACACATTTAACTAGCGGGAAAACGGTCGAAGTAATTACCGCCAAAAAAAGCGGCAGGCCGAATCCCGCCTGGCTAAATTTTGTAGCTACAGTAAAAGCTAGAACACAGATCAGACACTTCCTGAAAAACCTTCAACATGACGAGGCCATTGCTTTAGGCAAACGTTTATTGAATCGAGAATTAGAACCGTTCGGCATTTCCTATCAAGACATCAGTGAAACTGACATGAACTTTTTGTTAGCCGAAAACCATCTGGAGCATGTTGATCTTCTGTTCCAAGAGATAGGGCTAGGTAACAAGATGGCTCCATTATTTGCCAGACAAGTCGTCGCGGTTGAGAAACTGACTTTATTAGAAAGTAAAAACATTGATCCAAAAGAAACCAACCCCTTATCTATAAAAGGCACTGAGGGTCTGGTAATCAATTTCCCAAAATGTTGCTATCCGATACCGGGCGATCCAATTCATGGCTTTGTTACATCCGGACGCGGTATTGTTATACACAGACAAACTTGTAAAAATATTGCTGAGTATCGAAACCACCAAGAAAAATGGATTCAGGTTGAATGGGAAGCAGATATAAAACGTGAATTTCAGGTTATGATTCGTTTAAATTCCAGTAATCAACGCGGCGTACTGGCAAATATTGCCGCGACTATTGCTGATGCAGGTGCAAATATTGAAAAGGTAGAAATGGTAGAGCGCGACGACCGCTATGCTGATCAAAGATTTATTATCGATGTAAAAGACAGGGTTCATTTGGCGAATGTGATCAGAAAGATCAGATCGATTAAAAGTGTTTCGCACATTACGCGTGTTTAACGCGTCATTAACAATACTCAGGAGGCAGTAATGCAACGAGAAATAATATCTACTAAAGACGCACCGCAAGCCATAGGAACCTATTCACAAGCAGTAAAAGTTGGCGATACAGTATACCTGTCTGGTCAAATTCCATTGATACCAGAAACCATGGAACTGATAGAGGGTGATATGCGCGCTCAAATTACCCGTGTATTTGATAACCTGACTGCTGTTGCAAAAGCAACTGGCGGATCATTGGCAGACATCAGCAAGTTAAATATATTTCTTACCGATTTATCACATTTCCCTTTAGTAAATGAAATCATGGCTGAATATTTTTCTGAACCTTATCCTGCACGGGCTGCAGTTGGTGTTGCCAGCTTACCAAAGGGTTCTCTGGTGGAAATGGATGCAATAATGACACTCTAAGAGGAATAAAAAAGATATTTGTTAACACAAAATCCAAGACCATACTGCCATAATTCAGGGCTTTGACAATTCAAAAACAACATTCCCTATCAGATCCAGTCACCGTATTAAGTGGCGTAGGAATTCGCTTGCAAGAAAAGCTGGAACGCATCGGCATCAGCGTTATACAGGACTTATTATTTCATTTACCGC
Organism: Gammaproteobacteria bacterium; assembly: GCA_047618295.1. Lineage (GTDB taxonomy): Bacteria > Pseudomonadota > Gammaproteobacteria > Eutrophobiales > Eutrophobiaceae > UBA7359. The sequence continues at coordinate 9,176 of JBLHKL010000066.1, forward strand.
ATCGTTATATTGATCGAACTCGTCTCACACCTATTGGAGCATTACGCTTTGGCCATAACGCCTACATCCAGGGAGAAATTGAGCTAACACAGGTTCGTTATGGAAAACGGCGGTCTCTGCTGTGTCGAATCAGTGATGGTACCGGTGCAATAGTTTTACGTTTTTTTTATTTTTCCAAAGCTCAAGAAAAAGGTTTGCAACGTGGCCTGTCAATACGCTGTTATGGCCAGGTTCGTCGTGGTCCAAAATCATTAGAAATAATTCATCCAGAATATCGTGTACTTAGCGATGCACATGATGATGAATTGGAAGAACAATTAACCGCGGTCTATCCCAGCACGGAAGGCTTACAACAGGCTCGTATGCGTAAACTAAGCGAACAAGCGCTGGCAACCCTGAGTAATGATAAACAAAACCTGAGTGAATTATTACCTGAGGAAATCTTAGCAAAACAAAACCTGCCAACGCTAATAGATGCCCTCGACTATGTACATCGTCCACCACCTGATGCAGATGTCCAAAGCCTGATTGAAGGACGGCATCCCGCACAGCAACGACTTGCCTTTGAAGAACTGCTGGCCCAGCAATTAAGTCTACTTGAGTTACGTAATGAATTAAGGACAGAACATTCTCCTGCTTTTGATCTAAGCACACAGCTTGTCCCGGAATATCTGGAAAGATTGCCCTTCACATTAACTAATGCTCAAACGCAAGCTTATAAAACCATTGCGTCTGACTTAAATAAAACAGTGGCGATGCTCAGATTGTTACAAGGCGATGTAGGTTCAGGCAAGACCGTTGTTGCTGCATTAGCCGCATTACAAGCGATAGAAGCAGGTTATCAGGTGGCGATAATGGCACCGACTGAATTACTTGCTGAACAACACTATAATAATTTTTTGTGTTGGTTAGAACCTTTAGGTATAGATGTGGTTTTTTTAACAGGTAAATTAAAAAAATCAATACGTGTAAATGTTGAGGCGCGATTACAAGATCAAACACCAGTCGTTGCTATTGGCACACATGCCTTATTTCAAGATAAGGTAAGTTTTGCAAAACTAGGCTTGATAGTCATTGATGAGCAGCATCGCTTTGGCGTACACCAACGACTCGCTTTACTGGAAAAAGGACAACAGCATGACAAATACCCGCATCAATTAATCATGACTGCAACACCTATTCCCAGAACATTAACCATGACAGCGTATGCCGATCTTGATCATACTGTGATAGATGAGCTTCCACCCAATAGAAAAGCTATAAACACAAGCGTCATTTCAAATGATCGACGTGAAGATATTATAGAAAGAATAAAACATATTACCGCAGAGGGTCGTCAGGTTTATTGGGTATGTACCTTAATCGAAGAGTCAGAAACACTACAATGTGAAACAGCAATTGAAACCGCAGAAAAACTAACTGAGAGATTAACTTCTTTAAAAGTTGGATTAATCCATGGTCGCATGAAAGCAAATGAGAAAGAAGCTGTAATGCAAGACTTTAAGGATGACAAGATTGGACTACTGGTTGCTACAACAGTTATTGAAGTCGGTGTTGATGTTCCTAATGCAAGTTTGATGATTATTGATAATGCTGAACGTTTCGGCCTATCTCAACTACATCAATTACGTGGGCGAGTTGGGCGTGGTGAAATTAAAAGTGATTGCGTATTAATGTATCAGGCACCTTTAGGAGACCTGGCAAAACAACGACTTGAAATTATGCGTACTAGCAGCGACGGCTTTCTCATTGCAGAGAAAGACCTTGAATTAAGAGGCCCAGGCGAGGTTTTAGGTACTCGACAGGCAGGAATGCCCGAGATGCGCGTTGCTGATTTGATGCGTGACGCTCACTTACTGCCTGAAATTCAAAACACTGCAAAAACATTACTCGCTCAGCACCCTGACAAGGTAAAATCATTAATCCATCGCTGGCTAGGTAAAAGCCTCGAATATAGTAACGTTTAGTGAATAAGGACAATAACAATTGAAACTGCATTGGCAAAATGAGTTAAGCACCCAAGAAGAGCCTGATGATAAAAGGTTGCATGATCTTTTATTTCAGCGTGGTTCATTATCACGCTCAATTGAAGATAGTTGTAGAGGTACGTTTAATATTGAATTAAAAAATGAATCCTGGTCCGATCCAATGTCAGATGAAAATCAGTTGCTTTCTTTAATTGATAATGAAACTACATTTATTCGAGAATCCTGGTTAAAATGCGATAACAAAAGACTAGTTTACGCTCGCACAGTAATACCGCGTATTACATTTGAAG
>JBLHKL010000067.1:0-11421 GCA_047618295.1 Gammaproteobacteria bacterium
TTAAGCCAGCTTCAATGCCTGGCCCGCGAAAACTATCATGCGAACTACGATTAGCTTTGTCGAACGATGACTTATAAATAAAGGGTATCTGTAATTCATCGGTCAGCTCTTTTAACTGTCCTGCTGTATCCATCGCCAACTGTTCACTTTCAATAACACAGGGTCCGGCGATTAAAAAGAAAGGTTTAGTAGGTCCAACTTCAAAATTACATAGCTGCATCTTTTATAGTTCCCAAGTTTGATTCTTTGTATTCTATTGCGGCTTTTATAAAGCCAGTGAATAGTGGATGCCCATCTCTTGGTGTAGATGTAAACTCAGGATGAAACTGACAAGCTACAAACCAAGGGTGTTCAGGCATTTCAATCATTTCAACTAATTCGCCATCAGATGAACGACCCGAGATACGCATTCCTGTTGCCTCAAGTTGTTCCAAATAAGTATTATTAAACTCATAGCGATGACGATGTCGTTCGGTAATTTTATCTGATTGGTATAATTCTTTTGCCAATGAGCCCTCAAGCAATTGACATTCCTGACCTCCTAAACGCATGGTGCCGCCTAAATCGGAACCTTCACTACGCTGTTCAATTCGACCTGTGGAATCCTGCCACTCCGTAATTAATGCGATAACGGGATTTTCTGTATTTTTATCAAATTCTGTGCTGTTAGCATTTTCAAGCTTGGCCAGATCACGCGCTATTTCAATAACAGCAACCTGCATACCCAAACAGATACCTAGATACGGCACATTGTTTTCACGCGCATAACGAACCACTGCAATCTTGCCATCGATTCCACGATTACCAAATCCGCCAGGGACCAATATCGCATCAATCTCACTCAGGTAATCATTACCTTTATTTTCGATATCTTCTGAATCAACATAAATTATATTGACCTTAGTTCGTGTTTGAACTCCTGCATGAATTAATGATTCAGAAAGCGATTTATAAGAGTCGGCCAGATCCATGTATTTACCAACCATTGCGATATTGACGTCACCTGTTGGATTATCAAGTGCATCAACTACATTTTCCCATTCATGCAAATCGGCTTTCGGTAGATTCAAAGCAAATTTTTTATTCACTATTTCATCTAGACCTTGGTCGTAGAGCGCCTTCGGTACCTTATAAATATTATCGACATCAAGCGCAGAAATAATTGCGGATTCTTCGACATTGGTAAACAAGGCCATTTTCTTTTTTTCGTTATCGGGAATCATATGATCCGTGCGACACATCAAAATATCAGGCTGTATACCAATGGAGCGTAATTCTTTAACAGAGTGCTGAGTCGGCTTGGTTTTAATTTCACCTGCAGCAGCAATATAAGGCACCAACGTTAAATGCATAAACAGGGTGTTTTCTGCACCCAACTCGATGCGCATTTGTCTTATCGCTTCCAGAAAAGGTTGTGATTCGATATCACCTACTGTGCCTCCAATTTCAACCATCGCAATATCAGCGTCACCCGCACCCAGTTTTATACAGCGTTTAATTTCATCGGTGATATGCGGAATAACCTGTACCGTGCCGCCGAGATAATCTCCACGACGTTCTCTTTGTATGACGTTTAAATAAATACGGCCCGTGGTGTAGTTGTTTCTTTTGCCCATCTTCGTACGTACAAAACGTTCGTAATGCCCTAAATCGAGATCTGTCTCGGCACCATCTTCGGTGACATACACCTCACCATGCTGAAAAGGACTCATGGTTCCCGGGTCAACATTAATATAAGGGTCGAGTTTTATGAGTGTGATGTTTAATCCGCGTGTCTCAAGAATTGCTCCGAGTGAAGCAGAAGCGATGCCTTTGCCTAGTGACGAGACAACACCCCCAGTAGTAAATATATAACGCGTCATAAAATCATACCGATAAGAACAAGAATTTTAGAGGGAGAAGTACTGCTCGGTTTAATTAAACCGATTTGTAGGATAAAAAATAGCCTAAATAGCATCATATTCAGGGGAAATAATGCTAACAGAATCAGAACTAAGACACCATCATAGAAATACACTAATGGCTCTTCAGACCACTAAATTCCGGAATCCCTCAATTCATCTTAATGGCTAACAACCCGATAATGTTTTTCAATATCTTCCTGGGTAATAATGCCGTAAATACGGTCGGCTGATGGACCTAACTTTCGGGTCACATACAAAGCTTCTGCATCTGTGTCATTTATTTGCTGCTGTGCGTGCTGCAAAGTGGATTCAAGACTCACCTTGGCCAATTGTCGTCGTTTAGCAGGAATTTCCAGTAGTACAATTTCCTCGTCATCCGTTTCTTCTAGATGCCGAGCCAAATCAGTTGCTGGCATCAACTGATTACCCTCTTCACGCCGAATTATTAACCAGTCTGGCGCATCTTTTAAATGGTTAATCGCAACCTTCCGTTGTATCACCGGCTCGGTCATGACATATGCCTTATTCACCACCGACTCGACACCGATTCGTCTTAGAGACTGTGCAATCGGGTCATTGCGATAATCAAGCCCAATCCCCTTGAATTGAGATAAGAAGATTGAGTCACTCTTGAACAGTTCACGTGCCGCTAGGTTTGCGCTGACAATTACGAGCATGCCGGGGAAGATGATATTCTGATTTCCAGTTAACTCAAGTAAGGCCAGTAAAGCGGCTAATGGTGCCTGCAATGTAGCTCCCATCATTGCCCCCATGCCGAGCATGGCATAGAGACCGACCTCTGAAAAATTACTACTGAACATTCCAATGAATTTACCGACAATGGCGCCTGCCAAAGCACCCATAAAAATGGCTGGACCAATCAAACCTGCAGGAATACTGAAACCGATGCACAGTGATGTTGCGATAATCTTCGCCAACAGAATAATAAGTAAGCTAATCACCGCTATATCACCCAGTATTGCTGCATTAACGGTGTCATATCCGATACTCATGACTTCAGGGCAAAGCAGCGCACACAGCCCTACTCCTACTCCGGCAAGCGTCATGCGCAACCAGATCGTTATTTTCTCTCCTAGCTTTGTAAAGAACGTTGTCAGATTAATAAATCCCGCTGCTATAGCACCGATCAAGATTCCCATTAAGACAATAATGGGTAATTCAAAAAATGATTTAAGATCGAGGGCGTAAACCGTGAACGTCGGCTCCTCATTATAGATAAGACGACACATGACCGTTGCACTAACCGCCGACAAGATGACAGGTGTGAAACCGGTAATGGTGTATTCCATTAAAATAACTTCCATTGCAAAAACAACACCGGCAAGGGGTGTATTAAAGGAAGCCGCAATGGCAGCAGCGGCACCGCAACCGACAAGCGTACGAATACTATTATTGGGTAAATGAAGATATTGCCCCATTAAACTGGCGCTGCCTGCGCCCAAATGAACACTGGGACCTTCGCGTCCAACTGATTGCCCTGAAACAATGGCTATTGTGCCGCCGACAAACTGTAATATCAGATTTTTTAGGGGTAGATTACCTTCATTATAAGACAGGCGTTCCAGAACATGTAACACGCCTACTCTGAGAGGTACTTTCGAGACAAAATAAAATAGTAAACCGAGCGTTAAACCACCCGCCGTTGTAATTAATAAACGAACTTGCCAAGTTAGCCCTTCATAATTTTCAGGGTCCGCGCCGGGTAAAAAAGACATTTGGCTATATTCGGTACTGAAACGAAACAGAATAATCACACCGCCAACAAGAATTCCTGTTACCAAACCAAGTAAAGAAAGCGCGAGTAGCGCTCGCTTTCCGGCTAACAGGGTTCGTGTACGTGCTAAATATTCAAGTAAGATGTTTATTTTCTAATCCTCAAAAATGATTGCACCGTTTACTGCTAACAAACCTTAAATAAATAAACAAGTTAGTGAATCACACTGTAACAGGCTAAAATAGTCGAAAAAGTTCACCGTCAAAAAAAATCATAATAATAAGTGAACATAACGGTTTCATCACATCTTTAATATAACTTTTTGTATTTTATACTTTTTTTGGGAGGGCGTAATGTCTGATATTGAAATTGCTCAAAAGGCAAAAATGAAGCGTATTGTTGATCTGGCCGCAGATCAATATGGAATAGCCAGTGAACATCTGGAACCTTATGGTCACTATAAAGCAAAATTATCACTCAACTACATAGACAGTCTTAAAGATAAAGAAGATGGCAAGCTCATCTTGGTTACGGCTGTCAGCCCGACTCCTGCTGGCGAAGGCAAAACTACAACAACAGTTGGTTTAGGCGATGCACTCAATCGCATCGGTAAAAAAGCCATTATGTGCCTTAGGGAACCTTCATTAGGACCTTGCTTTGGTATGAAAGGCGGTGCGGCAGGTGGCGGTTATTCACAAGTTGTCCCTATGGAAGACATCAATCTGCATTTCACCGGCGATTTCCATGCCATCGGTGTTGCCCATGCCCTGCTCTCTGCAATGATCGATAACCATATCACTCATGGTAATGAACTTGGCATCGACCCACGACGAATCCAATGGAAACGTGTCGTCGATATGAATGACCGTGCCTTGCGTGAGATCACAGTTGGCCAAGGCGGACCTGCTAATGGTTATCTGCGTGAAGATGGTTTTGACATTGTCGTTGCCTCTGAAATCATGGCTATTCTCTGTCTGGCTACCAGCCGTAAAGATTTGAAAGAACGTCTTGGTCGTATTCTTATTGGTTATAAACGTGATAATAAAACAGCAATCTACGCACGTGACCTTAAGGCTCAAGGTTCTATGGCTGCATTGTTAAAAGATGCTATCAATCCCAATATGGTTCAAACCCTGGAAAATAATATCGCCATCATCCATGGTGGTCCGTTCGCTAATATCGCTCACGGTTGTAACACGGTTACCGCAACCAAGACCGGTCTAAAGCTGGCCGATTATGTTGTGACTGAAGGTGGATTTGGTGCTGACTTGGGCGCTGAAAAATTTATAGATATCAAGTCCCGTATGGCGGGTCTAAAGCCTGCCGCGGTTGTGCTGGTTGCAACCATCCGCGCTATGAAATATCACGGCGGTGTTGCCAAAGCAGACCTGAATAATGAAAACCTCGAAGCCCTGGATAAGGGTATGGTCAATATGGAACGTCATATTAAAAACATTAATGAAGTCTATGGTTTGCCATGCGTTGTTTGTCTAAACCATTTCACTCTGGATACCGATGCAGAAGTTGATATGTTGATGAAACGTTGTGAATCCCTTGGCGCAAAGGCCGTTGTATCCAAACACTGGGCCGATGGCGGCGCGGGTGCAGAAGATCTGGCTAATGCAGTAGTGGATATCGTTGATAATAATCCGGGCACACATAAATACGTTTATGAAGACGATGACTCTCTAACGGAAAAGATCGAAGCTATATCAACCAAGGTTTATGGTGCGGGTTCTGTATCGTATGACCCAAAAGTGAAAAAACAGTTAGCCGACTGGAATGAAGAATATGGTTCTTATCCAGTTTGTATGGCCAAGACCCAGATGTCCTTCTCCACCGACCCAACTGCAATAGGTGCACCTACAGGACATAATGTTCATGTCAGTGAAGTCCGCCTGGCAAATGGTGCGGGATTCATTGTTGCCATCTGCGGCAATATGATGACCATGCCTGGCTTACCAAAAGTCCCCGCAGCTGAGCGTATTGATATTGATGATAACGGCAATATCACTGGTTTGTTTTGATATTACTTAAAGGCTAAACATCGCCACAGACGCCTACATGGATGTAGGCGGTAGAATAATGTCAGGAACAAATTATCGAGTACACAGAGAAAATATGAATACCTCTGTGTACTCTGTGGTAAATTTAAAATAATTTTACTAAATACTTCTCGAACACATGTCCATTATCAATTGCAAAATTTATCGTTGTTCCAAACAAGACGGAATGTATTTATACATTCATGAAGACAAAACTAGCGATGACCTGCCGGAGGAATTGATTAAAATGGCTAAGGAACTCACTCATACAATGGACCTTGAGTTATCGCCTGAAAGAAAATTAGCTCGCGAAGATATTAATGTGGTCATGAAAAATCTTAAAGAAAAAGGTTACCACTTACAAATGCCACCAGACCCATTGAGCCCTAACCTGTACCGAGGTGATTAAGAAGTTCTCATTTTCCCTCTTGCCATAGAAAAATAAAGCCCAGGTACACACAGCATCGCGGCAATAGTAAAAGTTAAACGTATCGCCCTTTCCAATGAGTCATAAGTTGATGGTCCTATCTCAACAGTACCAATAACAATGACAAAGATTAACGTTACCAACACCATACTGCTCATTTGGCCAACAATTCGCATAGTTGCCATAACACCATTCGCACTACCATAAGAACGTTTCTCTACTGAACTCATAATTGCGTTAACATTTGGCGACGAGAACAAGCTAAATCCAAACCCTGTTGTTACTAGAGCAAAGATCAAGTAGCTCAATGTTGATTCAATCTGTAGATTTGAAAGTAATACCAATCCACAAGCACTAATGGCCATGCCTGATGTAGCAAGATGTTTGGGTTCAAATCGGTCAGACAACCTTCCAGCCAATGGCGAGAAAACTGCCATTGTTAGCGGTTGACACATCATTATCATACCGGCTGTAGTAGCAGATAATCCCTTTAAATATTGTAGATAAAGACTAACTTGCACCACATTAGCAAAGGTCGCTGTATAGATTATTAATGATGCAAGACAAGAGAATGTGAATACACGGTTTGTAAAAAATAAGCTCACATCAAATATCGGGTGTTTATGTACACGCTCAAATAAGAAGAAAAATATAAATCCAAGCACTGCAATAGTAAGAAAAATGAAACTGGTATATGCGGGAATGAAGGAAACACCAATACAAATCATTAATATCGATAAGGCATATAAAAGAGCACCAAACAAATCAAAACTGCCACGTTCATCCGCCGACCAGTCACCTTTCACAAAAAATAAGCCGATAAATAAGACCATAACAGCCAATGGAATATGCACCATAAAACTTGCTCGCCAACCAAAGCTATCAATGACATAACCACCTATCAAAGGTCCAATCGTTAGGCCCAGATAGATTGTTGATACGGTTAAACCGATCGCTTGACCGCGTTTTGCTGGTGGAAATACAGATGAAACAATAGCGACTTGAGTCGCATATAGCATTGCAGCACTAACGCCCTGTAAGAAACGCGCTGAAATTAACATGGTGCTATTAACTGCGAAGGCCGCGATTAAGGATGTAACTATGACACTCGCTGTACCCAATAGAAAAATTTGTTTGCGTCCTACCATGTCGGCAATGCGACCAAATATTAAAACAAACATAGCACTAGCCATCAAATAGGCCATAGGCACCCAACTTAACAATACCGCATTCATTGATAGATCAGTGGCAATGGCAGGTAATGCAACATTAACAGCAGATAACATCAACGGTGTTGTAAATGCATTTAACAATACCATTAGTAATGTAATGCGTTGTAAAGAATTATCAGATTGTGTGTCTTGCATTTCTTTTTATAATTTATTATTTCAGATGAATTCTACGTCCTTTATATGCGCCTGCATATCCTGACACTCCATCCTTGGATATAAAAAAGCCCGGAATTACCGGGCTATCATGATTTTAATTGTTTTTAGTAATTACTGTCCTTGAATCCAACCGCCAACCGCTTGTATTGGTGTCATATCATTTTCTTTATTTATCCATGCTGACACCGCCATTCTCGGCGCTGTTTCAATAATATCGGGCAACTCTGTCATCACCGAGTAGAAAGATTTGTCCTTATATAAAGGAATCGACTTAAAACCTAATACAGTAAAATCATGCTTGAGTTCTTTGTTATTATTTTCTCCTGCCTTCACGTCCGTTTTAATATCAAATCCCAGTACAGCAACATTCAATATTAATATTTTATCCGTCAGCGCTTCAATAGGATAAAATACAGCCGCTAATTCCATATCAGAAATCTTAAGACTCAACGGGCCTACTTTCTTATCTGTCTCGGTCGATAATGTTCTTACACCAAAAAATGAACGCCACTCTTCTCCATTCAATAAAAAACCTGGGGTATAAACTGTCTTTAAATTATTAGTACGTGCATAGCGACGCTGTCGTGCTGAATATTCTGGAGAAGAGAACCGATCTGCCCAACCAATATAATTCCAGTAATCGACATGAAACCCCACGGGAACTAGTGAGTGCCATAGACCCGGATGTGACTTTAGCTTGCTTATCCATTTATCAGCTGGTGGACAACTACTACAACCTTCGGAAGTATAAAGCTCAAGCAGACTAACCTGAGTGTCGGGACTAGTAATAGTCACATCAGCTCTAACTGGTACAGATAAAAGTAAAACAATACAAACTGAAGAAAATTTAAACATTATCTTAGCCATCAATTTAATAATGAGGATTTGACTAGTCTGACCGCCTAATGTTCAATGCAGTGCAAAATATTCGTTAAAACATAATCAAAAGCAATGAATCAATTTGAGCAATTCTGGTCTGTCGTCGTTGACCTCCTTTGGGGTTTGCCGCTTGTTGTGTTTATCCTCGCAACCGGAATTTACTTTTCCTATATTTCTCGTTTCAAACCCTTTATTGGCTTCCACCATGCTTTTCAGATCTTATCAGGCAAGTTTGACGAACAAAATGTCCCGGGAGAACTCTCACATTTCCAAGCCTTAACAGTCGCCCTCTCAGGGACTATCGGCATGGGCAATATCGCTGGCGTCGCTATCGCGATCAGTCTCGGTGGTCCGGGCGCTATCTTCTGGATGTGGGTGGCTGGATTTTTCGGCATGATTATCAAATTTTTCACGTGTACTCTTTCATGTCTTTATCGCAAGAAAGATGAAGATGGTATTGAACAGGGTGGCCCAATGTATTTTATTGAAGCGGGCTTAGGCAGACGCTATAAACCACTTGCCATTCTATTTGCCATTGCAGGTTTGATCGGTTGCATACCAATGTTTCAGGTCAATCAATTGGCGAGTTTATTACAAGATGAATTTTCAGTAGCACCTATTTATACCGGTATCGGTGCACTCGTCTTTATCGGTACGATTATCATTGGCGGTATTACACGTGTCGGTTATGTCACAGCCCGTATCGTACCGTTTATGTTTCTGGCTTATGTCTTAAGTAGTTTTGTTGTCATTGCAATAAACCTTGATGCTATACCGACCATATTACTTGATATTTATCATACCGCCTTTGGCGCAGAAGCAATGTACGGTGGCGCAACGGGTTTGGCTTTTAAAGAAGTCCTTGTTACTGGAATAAAACGCGCCATCTTTTCTAATGAAGCTGGCGTAGGTACAGAAGCCATGGCACATGGCACTGCAAAAACTAAAGAGCCTGTGCGTGAAGGCCTGGTCGCTATGTTAGGCCCATTCTTTGACACGCATATTGTCTGTACATGTACTGCATTAGTGATACTAAGCTCTGGCATCTATTCTGGTGAAAGCGGCATAATCATGACTGCACTTTCTTTTAATCAGACGCTACCAGGTATAGGTCTATACATTGTCTATACCGTGTTCACATTGTTTGCCTTATCGACAATGATTACTTATTCGTACTATAGCTTAAAATGTGCACGTTACTTATTTGGTAAAAAAGTCGGTAGTAAATTTGTTTATGTTTACCTAGCAATCATTCCGATGTGTGCAGTCTGGACTCAATCAACCATTATTAATATCATCGATACGATGTTTGCCTTAATGATCTTTCCAACCTTAATAGCGACAATTCTTCTTTCAAGAAAAGTGGTTAATGAAATGCATCGTTATTTTGATAAACTTTAAACTACACCTGTCTAGATTTAATACTGGTAAGCATTCCGCTGTTAAAACTCAAGATGCTTAGGGGTTCTCGGAAAAGGAATAACGTCACGAATATTTGCAACACCCGTGACCAACATTAATAAACGTTCAAAACCAAGACCAAAACCAGCATGCGGTGCAGTACCGTATTTACGAGTATCCAGATACCACCAGTAGTCTGACTCATCAAAGTTCATATCATTAATACGTTTCTTTAACACATCATATCGCTCTTCACGTTGTGAACCGCCGATAATCTCGCCAATAGCAGGAACAAGAATATCCATGGCCGCCACTGTTTTTTCATCATCATTCAAACGCATATAGAATGCCTTGATATCTTTTGGATAGTCATAAACGATAACCGGTTGTTTGAAATGTTCTTCTGTCAAAAAACGTTCGTGTTCAGATTGCAGATCTTTACCCCAAGCAACATCGTATTCAAATTTCTTGCCTGATTGTTCAAGGACCGTGATCGCCTCTGTGTATGGCAAACGAATAAAATCGTTACTGACAATGTTATCCAGAGTTGTCATCAAATTTTTATCAACAAACTTAGCAAATAGCTCCAGATCTTCCGCACATTCTTCCATGGTGTATTTAACAAGGTATTGAATAAACTCTTGTCCGAGTTTCATATCATCCTGCAGATCGGCAAATGCCATTTCTGGTTCTATCATCCAGAACTCTGACATATGGCGACTGGTATTTGAATTCTCTGAACGAAAAGTAGGGCCAAAGGTATACACGTCACCCAGACTTAAACAAAATGTTTCAACAGAAAGTTGCCCAGATACGGTTAGACTGGCTTCTTTACCAAAAAAATCCTGTTCGTAATCAACACGTCCATCTTTCTTTGGAATATTATTCAGATCCATTGTAGTGACGCTAAACATTTCTCCAGCGCCTTCACAATCTGAGCCGGTAATAATGGGAGTGTGTATCCATTGAAAATTTCGTTCTTTGAAAAATTCGTGAATAGCAAAAGAGAGTTTCGAACGTATACGAAAAATAGCGCTGTATTTGTTGGAGCGCGGTCTCAAGTGTGCAATTGTTCTTAAATATTCATCCGTATGACGTTTCTTTTGCAAAGGAAAATCTTCCGGAGCGATACCTAATATTTCAATTGTACCTGCTCGTATCTCCCACTGCTGTCCCTTGCCGGGAGACTCAATTAATTCACCTTGAATTGAAATAGAAGCGCCGGTGGTTAACTTCACTATCTCGGTATAGTTTTCTATATCGCTATCTACAATAACTTGAATATTGGCTAAACATGAACCATCGTTAACTTCTATAAAAGAGAAACCTTTGCTTTCTCTCAGTGTTCTAATCCAGCCTTTTATTAATACAGAATCCTTTGCCTTATTTGCATTCAATAATTCAATTATTTTTGATCTTTCTAACATTACTATTATCTCGTATATTTTTAATTACTTAACCGACAAGCCGAATATATTCTCCAGCTGCCTCTCGACTTGTGCCAACCAATATCCTGTTTTTCCCATCGCTACCTTGCTCTACATAACCCGCAGCTTCAATCTTTTCACCTTTTTGAACCTGGCCAACGTAGGTTGCTGTATAGGAAACCACCTCGCTGATAGTTTTATGATCGGTAAAATAG
>JBLHKL010000068.1:0-11291 GCA_047618295.1 Gammaproteobacteria bacterium
CTCATCAGGAATAATGAAGGCGTCATGTTTCCAGCCGAGGTTTTCTCGGGTGAGTTTTATTTCTTCATCTCCTAACGGAGCACCATGGCTGGCTGCTTTACCTTCTTTGTTCGGAGAACCGCAGCCGATAGTAGTTTTACAAACCAGCATGCTGGGTTGTGATTCATTGGTTTTTGCACCTTCAATAGCTTTCTTAATTGCGTCTGGATTATGACCATCAATATCACGAATAACATGCCAGCCGTAGGCTTCAAAACGAGCGGCAACATCTTCGGCAAACCAGCCTTCAATATCTCCATCAATGGAAATTTGGTTGCTGTCATAGAGGGTGATTAATTTACCAAGACCTAATGTGCCAGCAAGTGAACAGGCTTCATGTGATATGCCTTCCATTAAACAACCATCGCCGACAGTGACGTAGGTGTGGTGATCGACAATATTAAAATCGTCTTTATTAAACTTTGCGGCCAATACTGATTCTGCGATTGCCATGCCGACAGCATTGGTAATCCCTTGCCCGAGGGGGCCGGTCGTTGTTTCTACACCTGGCGCGTAACCATATTCTGGGTGGCCGGGTGTTTTTGAATGTAACTGGCGGAAATTTTTAAGTTCTTCAATTGGCAAGTCATAACCTGACAGATGCAATAAAGAGTAAACTAACATTGAGCCGTGACCATTCGACATAACAAAGCGGTCGCGGTTGTCCCAATCTGGATTAGCTGGGTTATGTTTTAGAAAATCATTCCACAGGACTTCGGCGATATCTGCCATACCCATTGGAGCGCCTGGGTGCCCAGAGTTAGCTTGTTGAACAGCATCCATACTTAAAGCACGAATCGCATTGGCAAGTTCATGCCTTGTCAGCATAGTAGATCTCCCAAAGTGGCTATTTAGCCTAAAAATAATGATTGTTAATTATTGCTGCATTCAAAGCCTGATGTTGTGTCATCAGTTGACGATGACGATCATGTGCAGAGCTTAGTTTCCGCTAAATATAGCGCGGTGATACAGGCAGGTTTTTACCTAAATTCAAGCCGCACATTGTCGCTTAAGTGCCACTTTGGAGCAAGATCCTAAGCACTATTTTTCCATTTAATCGAGCATCCCATGCTTGGAATTTGATGTTTTGGTCCATTTCCAGTGTTGGCAACATCAATCATGGCTTCAAGCAGGTCATGTTTGCTGTTGTTCGAGGGTGGTTTCATGCCGCTGTCATCAAGCCGACCTCGATATTGCAATTCAAGCGCTGCGTTATAGCCAAAGAAGTCAGGCGTACAAATAGCGCCATAAGCCTTGGCGATTTCCTGTGACTCATCAATTAAATATGGGAACGGGAAATTATATTCAGCTGCCACTTTTTGCATATTCTCAAAAGAATCTTCCGGGTAATCGTCAGGGTCGTTTGACATGATGGCGACACTATTAATTCCGATATCCATTAGTTTCAATACATCATCAATAAGCCTGGTCTGTATAGACTTTACATAAGGACAGTGATTACAAATAAACATAAGCAGGGTGCCTTTTTCACCTACGCAGTCGTCTAAAGACCACTGCTTTCCATCCGTGCCAGGCAGATTAAAATCGATCGCTTTTTCACCGAAGTTGCAAATCGGAGTTTTCATCAATACCATTACTTATATCACCCGTATCTCTAATTTAAGCTCTAAATATTACCGCGTTTATAAAAATATCGTCATATTTCGTGCGGTACGGCTCTAATGAGGATAGAATTCGCGCGGTTGAAAATTCTAATTAATACAATCACGGAAGCAATATGGCTGACAATTACTTATTCACTTCAGAATCAGTTTCTGAAGGACACCCAGACAAGGTTGCAGATCAGATCTCTGATGCTGTTGTCGATGCAATTCTTAAAGATGATAACAAGGCGCGTATCGCTTGTGAGACGATGGTCAACACAGGGATGGTCGTGCTTTCCGGGGAGATTACGACATCGACTTATGTTGATATGCAAGATGTAGCTCGCCAGACAATCCGTGAAATTGGCTATGATCACTCAGACATGGGATTCGATTGGGAGTCTTGTGCAGTATTGGTCTCCATTGATAAACAGTCTCCGGATATTGCCCAAGGTGTGAATGAAGGTGAGGGTCTGGATTTAAATCAAGGTGCGGGCGATCAGGGCTTGATGTTCGGTTACGCTTGTAATGAAACGGATGTCTTGATGCCATTTCCAATTACTTATTCACACTTGTTGGTTAAGAAGCAGGCCGAGGTCCGAAAAGCAGGCAAATTAGCCTGGTTAAGACCGGATGCGAAATCACAGGTAACCGTAGTTTATGAAGATGGTAAGCCTAAATCTATCGATACAGTCGTGTTGTCTACACAGCATGACCCTGATGTTGAACATAAAGATCTTGAACAGGCGGTTATCGAAGAGATAATCAAGCCGATATTACCAGCGAATATGATCACTGATAAAACAAGATATCTTGTTAACCCTACCGGACGTTTTGTTATTGGTGGGCCGGTTGGTGATTGTGGCCTAACTGGACGCAAGATTATTGTTGATACATATGGGGGTATGGCCCGTCATGGTGGCGGTGCTTTTTCTGGCAAGGACCCTTCCAAGGTCGATCGCTCTGCTGCCTATGCTGCGCGTTATGTGGCGAAGAATGTTGTCGCTGCAGGTCTCGCGGATCGTTGTGAATTACAATTATCTTATGCAATCGGTGTTGCAGAGCCAACGTCAATCAGTATCGAGACCTTTGGCACGGGTAAGGTTGAAGAAGCTAAATTAATTGATGCTATAAGAGAGGTTTTTGATCTCCGTCCAAAGGGCATTATCAATATGTTGGACCTTTTACGGCCAATCTATCGTCAAACAGCTGCCTATGGTCATTTTGGTCGTAGCGACATTGATTTGCCTTGGGAAAAGACAGATAAGGTAGATGCCTTAAAGGGCGCTTTGTCATAGACAATAATTAAAGCATTCTCGTTTTTTGACGATAAGGTCTTTGAATCTAGAAGCGGGTAGTACTATACTCCCGCTTCGATTTTTACAACCGTAGATCTGAGGAGCGTTGCGACGGATTTCTAATCCGCTAGGCTCAGACAAACACGGCACATTTGCAACGGCGCTCGCTTAATTGTTTTTATAGGAGAACAATATGAGCGTAGCTGCTACCTCTGTTACACCCGATTACCACGTTGCTGACATTTCTTTGGCTGAATGGGGCCATAAAGAAATTCGTATCGCTGAAACTGAAATGCCTGGTTTAGTCTCTATCCGGGAAGAATTTGCGAATGAACAACCATTAAAAGGCGCACGTATTGCCGGTTCATTGCATATGACCATACAAACCGCTGTTTTGATGGAAACCTTACGAGCCCTGGGCGCGGAAGTGCGCTGGGTGTCTTGCAATATTTTCTCAACTCAAGATCATGCAGCGGCAGCAATGGCGGACCAAAACATTCCCATCTTTGCCTATAAGGGTGAAACACTAGAAGAATACTGGGACTATACCCACCGCATGATGAAATGGTCTGATGGTGGTTCACCAAACATGATTTTAGATGATGGTGGTGATGCGACCATGTTATTGATCCTCGGCACCAAAGCAGAAAGCGACATATCCGTTCTTGATAACCCAGGTTCTGAAGAAGAGACCTTTTTGTTTGCTGCCATAAAAAATAAACTGCTTGAAGATGCTACGTTCTATTCGCGAACCCTAGCGTGTATCCAAGGTGTTACCGAAGAGACGACGACCGGCGTTCAGCGCCTGTATCAAATGCAGAAGAAAGGAGACTTGCCTTTCCCTGCAATAAACGTCAATGACTCGGTTACTAAATCTAAATTTGATAACTTGTATGGCTGTCGAGAATCTCTTGTAGATGGAATCAAGCGTGCAACAGATGTCATGATTGCTGGTAAGGTCGCATTGGTCTTGGGTTATGGCGATGTTGGCAAGGGAAGTGCGCAGTCTTTACGAGGACTGGGTGCGACGGTCATGATCACTGAAATTGATCCAATATGTGCCTTACAGGCTTCGATGGAAGGATATCGTGTAGTCAGATTAGAAGATGTTGTTGACCAAATCGATATCTTTGTTACAACTACCGGCAACTTCAACATCATTAAGCATGACCATTTAGTTAAAATGAAAGATCAGGCTATTGTTTGTAATATCGGTCATTTTGATAATGAAATTGATATCGCCAGTCTTGAGCAGTATGAATGGGAAGAGATCAAGCCACAGGTTGATCACGTCATATTCCCTGACGGTAAACGCATAATACTTCTTGCTAAAGGGCGCCTGGTTAATCTGGGTTGTGGTACAGGTCATCCGAGTTTTGTTATGTCTAATTCATTCACTAATCAGGTGTTAGCGCAAATTGAATTGTTCACCCGCGGCGAAAACTATGGCAAAGATGTTTATGTGCTGCCAAAGCATCTTGATGAGAAGGTTGCTAGACTTCACCTCGATAGAATCGGTGCAAAATTAACAACCTTAACTCAAGAGCAAGCAGACTATATTGATGTGTCGGTTGATGGGCCATATAAGCCTGAAAACTATCGCTATTAAGCGTACTGCTTCACCGCTTAAGGATGTCCGAAGATTTAATTGTGACCTGCGGGCGTTCTTGAGAGGTTAGGTATTTCAACTTTTAGTTTATCTGGATACGAATAACAGGTATCAACAATGGAATCACAAAAAAAATATACTCCTAAATTCAGCTTTGAATTTTTTCCTCCAAAAACCCTGGAAGCGGTAGGGAAGTTGCAAATGACGACGGATCGTTTGGCGCAGCTTAAACCCAGTTTCTTTTCGGTGACTTTTGGTGCAGGTGGGAGTACACGCGAACGAACTTTTGAGACCGTGATGGATATCTATAAAAAGACCGGTATTGACGGTGTGCCGCATGTCTCTTGTATAGGCAGTACCACAGAAGAAATTAAAACCATTCTGGACTCCTATATTGAAGGTGGAATTCACAATGTTGTTGCACTGCGTGGTGATTTGCCTTCCGGTTCAATTGGCGGTGGGCCGTTACGCTATGCAAGTGAATTGGTTGAATTTATACGAAGAGAGACAGGTGATCATTTTCATATAGAAGTTGCTGCCTATCCTGAGTTTCATCCACAAGCGGCCAGTGCACAAAAAGATCTTGAGAACTTTAAACGCAAAGTTGATGCTGGGGCGAATGCCGCGATAACTCAGTACTTTTATAATCCGGATGCTTATTATCGCTTTATCGACAGTTGTGAAAAACTGGGTATTGATATCCCTATCGTACCGGGCATTATGCCGATCGTGACATGCACACAGCTATGCCGATTTTCTGAAGCCTGCGGCGCAGAAATTCCACGCTGGATTTTAAAGCGCCTTCAGGAATTTGGTGATGATCGTGTTTCTATTCAGAAATTTGGAATAGAAGTAACAACTAAGCTATGTGAGCAATTACTTACTAACGGCGCGCCAGGATTACATTTCTATACCATGAACCAATCGACAGCAAGTGTCGAAATATGGGAAAATCTTGGTATAGATCAATAAGTTAACGGAAAAGCGAGCTATTGTTGGTCTTGCTCGCTTTTCCCATACCGGCCTTTCTTTTTCTTATTCTTAGATAATCACTTTAAATATCCTTGCTGTAAGCTGTTTTTGGCTGTATGTTTGAGCCTGAAAGTATTTAGGAATCAATGCTTTGTCGTCGACAGTTAAAAAAATTAATACGTTTGTGAACGCAGAAAAGCCTTTGCTCTTGTTCGTGGATGATGACTCCATCATTGTCGATGCACTATCTATCGTCCTGGAAAAAGATTTTGATGTGATTACGGCTGAGTCCCGTCAACAAGTGAAGGCGCAGCTTCAAGACCTACCCGTCAAGCCTTCATTGGCGCTAGTTGATCTTGGCCTGCCACCAAAACCACATTCACCAGAGGAAGGTTTTAAGTTAATTGAAGAGCTGATGGCATTGAATGATAGTTTTAAAATCCTTGTTCTCTCAGGGCAAGATGAAGAAGTGAATATTCACCACGCTTTGACATTAGGTGCTGTCGACTTTATCCCTAAACCATGTGACATGTCTTTATTGAAAGCGAGATTAGGGCATCAAATGATGATGTTGCAAGCGGAGTCTTCCGAGAAAGAATCTTCCGTTAGTGACACTAAGCTTTTGGGTGATAGCGCCGCACTAAAAACATTACGTGATTTAATCAACCAATTTGCAGATACGCCTTTCCCGGTTCTTGTAGAAGGTGAATCAGGCACAGGCAAAGAGTTAGTCGCTGAAGAGCTGCATAATTCAAGTAGTCGCATAAACGCCCCTTTCATGACAATTAATTGTGCTGCTTTTACGCCTGAGTTATTAGAGGCCCAGTTGTTTGGTCATGCAAAAGGCGCGTTTACTGGTGCCGCTTCTGAACGAGTAGGTTTTTTTGAGGATGCCGGTGAAGGCACACTGTTTCTGGACGAAATAGGTGAATTGCCGTTGACGCTACAATCGAAGTTATTAAGAGTCCTAGAAAATGGAGAGTTTTATCGCATTGGTGAAACTAAACACCGCGTGTCTAAAGCAAGAATCATCGCAGCTACGAACCGGGATTTAAAAGAAGAGGTCAGGTCAGGTGGATTCCGACAAGATCTCTATCATCGGCTTTGTGTCTTAACGATACATGTTCCGGCACTGAGAGAACGTGAGCAAGATGTGCTGAATTTGATGGACTATTTTAGGAAGATGTATGCAGCTGGTAACCCAGCGGTTGAGCTAGATGAAACGGCAAAGGTTTTGTTGAAGGAGTACTCTTTTCCGGGAAATATCAGAGAATTGCGAAATATAGCAATTCGCTTATCGGCTAAATATTCAGGGAAAACAATAACTGCAAAAGTGTTGGAAGATGAGCTAGAAAGAGATTTTAATCAAAATGCGAATGATTTGAATAATGGAGATGATTTCGTTGTAGAGGATTTAAATGATAAGAACTTCCATCTGGATGAAAAAATATCAATATGGGAGCGAAAATACATAAATCATGCTTTATCGAAATGTAATGGAAATTTGAGTAAAGCGGCGCGTTTGCTAGGTATAAATCGTACTACACTATACAGTAGGCTACAGCGTTTAAATATAAAAACAGATTCGGATTGAGCACACGGTAACAAAAAATGTATTACGATTATTTCAATCTAAAGCAGCCACCCTTCAAGATAACTCCTGATACGAGTTTATTTTTTCCGGGCGGCGATCGTGGTGCTATTCTTGACGCTTTGATATACGCCATTGTTAGTGGCGAAGGCATAGTTAAGTTAGTTGGTGAAGTGGGCAGTGGTAAGACGACGCTATGTAGAATGCTGGAAAAGGAGTTGCCGGAAAATATCGAAATTGTCTATCTGGCAAACCCGAGCCTATCACCAGACAATATCTTGCATGCAATCGCTTTTGAACTTCATTTAAAAGTAAGGCCTGATGATTCTCGTTTGAAGGTCATGAACTCGTTGCAAAATTACCTGCTTGAGCGACATGCGGAGAACAAACAAATCGTTGTCTTTGTAGAAGAAGCGCAAAGCATGCCGATAGCGACACTTGAAGAGATACGTTTACTCAGCAACCTTGAAACGGCGCAAAATAAACTTTTACAGATCGTGATCTTTGGCCAGCCTGAACTGGACGTAATGATTTCAAAACAAGAGATAAGGCAGTTAAAAGAAAGGATTACTTACAGCTTTTATTTGTCACCGCTTAAGCCAAATGAGGTGAAGGATTATATTAATTCACGCTTGCGTGCATGTGGTTATCGTTCCGTAGAATTGTTCAATGAAAAAGCGTTCAAGACGATATTTAAATATTCAGGTGGATTGTTACGCAGAATTAATATTTTGGCCGATAAGTCATTGCTCGCCTGTTATGCTGCGAATGCAAATAATGTTACAAAAAAACATGTGGAGCTTGCTGCGCGCGAGACAGAATTTGTTAGTAAACGTCAATTTCCAGCGCTTCGTTGGGGGATGATTGCTACAATAGTCGTTGTGGTTGCTGCATTAGTTGCTGCCATGCCAAGTATTAAACATTCATTATTTCTTGCACAGGAATCAATAGCCTCAGAAGAGATTAGCGCTGGGGAAAACAAGGATGACATTGAAGGTTTAAAGGCGGCGGGTAGTTCATCGTTAATGCTAGTGAAAGAGGCACGTGAAGTGCTTGCAGAAACTGAGCAAGAGGATAGTCAAATAATTACAGTTCCAGAGGCGGATGATAAATTCCAAAGCACAAATATTAACCTTGCCAATTCAGAGATAAACTCTGAAGTATTTATCGCAAGACCCGATCCATCAGAATTGGAAACACCACAATGGCAGAGTGTTGAACAAGGCACTTATTTTTATCCAGAGAAGGCTAAACAAGCAATCGTAAATAACACGAAGACCGATAAGAGAGATGATGATCTGCTTGAAATACGGGATTTGATTAAAGCTGTGAGTGGACATGGCGATGATGAGATGGCGTTATTAAATCAATTGACGATACTGCCATCAGAAACAGCGATTAATCATGAAATAGTTGCTGGCGAACTGACCTGTAAACTCTGTAGTACCTTTATTTATCGACCGTTAAAAGATGATAAAAAACTATGAAATTAAGTTACTTTCAAGTGATTCATAAAGTAATTATTCATATAATTATGAAAATTTATTTTGGGGGCAAAATATATAATGATTAAAAAGATCAGCCTGTTCGTCTTGCTTATGTCTGTTTTAGGCTGTGCTGAGATAGAACCTGTCCCATTTGAGCCATCGTCAGGGCATCTCAATGCAGCAGAGTCCCCACCGATAGACTCAAGTATCCCAGACTTAGTTGAACAGGTGCCGCTTTTACCAGAGCCTACGCCAACAGCACCAGTTGAGCGCTATACCGTTGTTGTTAATGAAGTGCCGGTGAAAGAGTTATTGTTTGCATTGGCACGTGATGCCAAAGTGAATGTCGATATTCATCCAGAGATAGACGGTGTCGTTACGATCAATGCCGTTGACCAAACCTTGCCACAGATTTTAAAGCGAATCGCAAGGCAAGTGGATATGCGCTACGAATATGATGGTGATAATCTATTCATCTCCCAGGACACGCCTTTTCTGCGGACCTACAAGGTTGATTATGTGAATTTATCCAGAGACATGTCGAGCAGTAGTTCGGTCTCAACTCAAATTTCGTCGACCAGTGGCGGTGATGCTGGATCTAGTGGTGGTGGTGGTAATACTTCGACGACAGATGTTGAAACAGAGTCTACGCATCACTTTTGGGCTAGATTGGTATCGAATATTTCAGCAATCCTGGGTGAAAAAACATCCAGTTCATCGGGTGGAGATATAACGGTAACCGACACCGTTATTCCTAACCCCGAATCTGGCATAATTTCAGTCAGGGCTACAGCTGCACAGCATGAACAAATACAGTCTTTTATTGATCGAGTTCTTGTCAGTGCAAAACGACAGGTCCTGATCCAGACAACGATTGTTGAGGTTAGACTAAATGAACGATATCAGGCTGGTATTGACTGGAATGCATTAAGTACAGGGGCGTTCAATATAGCATCAACCACAGTAGGTGGGGTTCCCGCTTTTGCTACAACTGCTCTTAGTTCATTCGTGGTTCGTACCGACGCTAGTGATGGTAGGCCCGATAACTTGACTGCTACAGTCACATTATTGGATGAATTTGGTGATTCAAATATTCTCTCTAGTCCACAGATCATGGTCTTGAATAATCAAACCGCCTTACTCAAGGTCGTTGAAAATATTGTTTACTTTGAAGTTGATGCTGAGACTACACCAGGCACACTCGGCGGTGCAGCAATCGTCACTGTTGACACGACAGCGAAGACAGTCCCTGTTGGCATTGTTATGTCAGTCACGCCACAGATAGACTCCAACGGCACGATTACCTTAAATGTCAGGCCGACAATATCACGACTTGTAAGTTCTGTTAATGACCCTAATCCGCAGTTAGCTAACGCGGGTGTGACTAACCCAGTGCCACAAATTGCTGTCAGGGAAATGGAGTCTGTTTTAAGGATGACGGATGGACAGATTGGTGTATTAGGTGGGTTGATGACGGATGCGGCTAGTGATAATGATGCCGGTCTTCCCGGAGCAAAGGATGCTGGTTTTTTTGGCAACCTATTTAAAACGACTAATGCTGAATACACCAAGACGGAATTGGTTATATTTATAAAGCCCATAATTATTAGTAATCCTAATGTTGATACAGATCTAAAAGAATACAAGAAATACCTGTCCAAAGATTATCAACCTCTAAGTGATAAATCAGTCCCCGGAGATGATGCCTTGTGAGTTTGTTGATGGACGCCTTGAAAAAGGCGGAACAAGAAAAAAAGAAAGCAGCAAAGCGACTTGAGCAGGTCGACGCCAATACTCGTGCTGATGATTTGGATGATGACGATCCAAATAGACAAATAGATGATGCTGGCGACACAGATAGAGGTGGTCGCTTTACAGAAACAATGAGGTTATCACTTGAGCCAATCGATGCCCAAAGCAATGAACCTGATGTTTCACCGCTAGAGGTAGCTACCGTTGAGGCATTTGAGCCTGAAGTAGTAAAAGAAATTGAGCAAGAAGATAAAGAAACAACAGGCAAACTATCGATTGAGGATATCAATATATCTGAAGATCTGACAATGGAAAATACAATTTCCTCAGGAGCTACTTCACAAGAGGGTTTTGAAGAAACTCAACAAGCGATTGATCTAAATGACACAACAATTATTGAGGGCTTAAGTACTGAAAATGTGTCAGCGCCATTTGATGATACATTCCATGGAGTGTTATTTGAAAACGAAGAAGAAAATACCGATATTTATGAAGAAACACTCCCGGGAGTTCCCGCGGATCAACTTGTAAAAGACATTGGGGGAGGAGAATTTCATCCTACTCCAGTTGCTGCACAAACTGTGTTTTCAGCGGGAAGATCGAAGACAAGTAGTCGCTATAGCTGGGGTGCATTTATTGTGCTTGCTGTTTTGGCGCTAGGTTCTTTTTCTGTTTTTTATTACTTTACAATAACTCCAGTTACTAGAAAGCTTCCCTCGCCAATTGTTGCAAGAGGAATTGAGTCTACAATTGTCCCAGGTGTTGCGCTTTCAAAATTTAAAAATCCTGACGTTGTCAGTGGCACAATAATTAGTGAAAAAATTGAAGAGCCTGAGGTTGTAGACACTGAAGAAATTGTGTTGAATCAAGACTTGCCTATTGAACAGGAGCAAGAAATTGCAACTCAAGAAGGTAATCAATTAACAGATGTTGCAATGA
>JBLHKL010000069.1:0-11204 GCA_047618295.1 Gammaproteobacteria bacterium
TGTTTTGATGGCGTTTTTACAGCAAACACATGCCATATAATGCATTGGCATGAAGTTGTTTCAATGTTTGAGGGTGTTAGTCGTATTCTTTCTTCCGGTGGCCACTTTATGATTTATGGACCGTTCAATTACAACAACGACTATACGAGCGATAGTAACCGTCATTTTGATAACATGTTGATAGAGAGGGACCCAGGAAGCGGTCTCAGAGATTTTGAAAATTTAGATTCGCTAGCAAAAAATAATTCGTTTTCTCTTTTAAAAGATGTTGCTATGCCAGCTAATAACCGCTTATTAATCTTTAAAAGTATATTGTAGGGGCTAAACGCTAATTACATTAAATTCCTATATTACTTAGAGTTACCATAATATCGTTAAGGATGGCTGTTGCTCTTGGGTGTTCAGTTTCAAAATTCTCAATTGATTGTTTTAATTTATTGATGATAAAAGAGTTGTCTTCTGAAGATTGGCCCTTTAAGTTTTCAATTTCTTCTATCAATGCATTGATATGATCTTTTGCGTCACTATTCTCAATGGATATTTTATCTAATTCCTTTTTTAGAGAAATAATTTTTTCATTAAGATTATCTTGCATAATTTACACCCTTGAAATTAATAACTATTCTAAAACATGAGTATAATCTTATCTTAAAAGGCTGCAAGAACTCTAAAATTAGCTATGAAATCATTAGTCAAATACCAATACATCTATTTTATTATTCTTTCAATAAGCCCAAGCTTATTGTTTGCTGACCAATGTCCAGCACCTGTGAAGATAAAAGAGAGAAATATTACTCGAGAATATGATTGGACGATAAATGAGCGGCGCACACTTGAAGATGTATTATCTGTAGAGAAATTATATTCAGTCAGGATTAATAATCAGGCTGAGTATATTGCTTGTTATTATTCTGGAAGTAGAAGTTTGTTGCGTCTGGATGGTAAACCTCTGAAACAGCCTTGTAGAGTCAAGGAAATATCAGGGCGTTGGGAATTAACAGAAAATGACGAACAAATTTGCCTGGAAGATGACCTTGGCAAATGTGAATATGACATTAAATGTGATGATGAGAAGGAGGTCAATCAGTGAACATGGATCTTCTTGCTGAGATTGATTACAACATTATTGTAAATCGATAAAATAGTGCTAGTATCGCTAAAAGAATGATTTAGGAGGAATTTTCATGATATTTGGTAGTAAAAAAGAAGATGGTGCGTCTAAGGGACAAATTGAAAAACTGGAAAAACAAAACCGGATTATGCGTTCCACGCTTGAATTCTATGCCGATGTGAAAAACTGGGAAGAAGGTCATAAATATCTTGATGAAGATAATGCGACGATTTTTACCGATGGTTCCGAGTCTGGAGCTACAGTAGATAAGGGGAGCAAGGCGTACCGTGCCCTTAAAGCATGTGATTCAGTCTGATTAACACCTTTTGCACACACATTAAATTGCCCGAGATTATCAATCTCGGGCAATAATCTTGCCTATTTTCATTTCATAGATTTACCACAAAGCTAATGGATACATTTTTATCCTAAATAAGTTTTAAATAATGCAATTCATATGAGTGAGCTTTCCTAAAAGAGTCGAGCCAAAAACCTTGCCTGCAGGGTATGAATTGCAGTGCTACACCATAAAAAGTGTACTTGGACAAGGCGGTTTTGGTGTTACCTACTTAGCTAATGATAACAATCTTGATCGAGAGATTGCGATCAAAGAGTTTATGCCACGCGATATTGCGGCTCGAGATAATAATTATACTATCCGCCCATTAAATGATGTTATGGGTGAGCAATTAGCATGGGGAATGGAACGCTTTATTCGGGAAGCACGAACTTTATCTAAGTTTAATCATAATAATATTGTTCGGGTTCATACTGTGTTTGAAGAAAATAACACAGCTTATATGGTCATGAGTTATGAACATGGCATTAGCTTCCATGAGCAATTGCTTAAAGATGGCCAACCAACTGAAGACGAACTGAAAGATATGATGATTGGTTTGTTGGATAGTATGGAGGTGCTGCATGAAGCAGGGTTTATTCATAGGGATATAAAGCCTGGCAATATATTTATCAGAGAAGATGGTACTGCTATCTTGCTTGATTTTGGTTCTGCGCGTCAGGCGATAGGTGAAGAAACTATGACCTTAACCAAGGTTGTCTCACCAGGTTATGCGCCTTTTGAGCAATATTATGGACAGAGTTCTATGCAAGGGCCCTGGACTGATATCTATGCCCTTGGTGCGACATGTTATCGAGCAATCACAGGTGAGGCACCTACTGATGCAACGTTTAGAAATCGATACACGGGCGAAGAGGCTATTAGTGAAATCTGGAATGAGTTAGATAAGCACAGTAAAAAGTATTCAACATTTTTTCTGCGTGCAATTGAACATTCATTAAGAAGTAAATATCAAGAAAGGCCTCAATCGGTCAAAGAATGGCGAGCAATGCTTGAAGACCCCAGCGTATCAACTCAAACTCAATGGCGATTAGCAACTAATAGTTATATGAATAAGAGTAAATCAACACCTACTAAAGCTAAAAAGGGCTTCAAGTTGAAGTATTATTTGGTAGTCATCCCATTGATAATTTTGATTGTTTTAGGGTTATTCTATTTAGATAAAATCTAATTTTTTTCTAGGAATAAAAAAAGCCTGGAGACACATAGCTTTTGGGGGAGGAGGGCTATGTATATATCCAGACTCGATTATAAGCATCAAGGAGGAATGTATGATGATTACTATGGATATAAGTCTAGTAGATGAAATCGTTCCTCGCTGTGATGGATCTCACAATTTGATGCCTAAAAACCTATGATTGTCGGTTATTTGTGACAAACATCACATTTACTTCTAAATAATTAACTATTTGCACCTGATTCGTCTCAAACACCACTCTATTCAGCTTGAATCATACCTATGATAGTCCAGCCTGATTCGGGCTTCATCTTTCCGTTTGCGACGAAGATTTGTATCCGTTGTTTGCTATCGATAGCGAAGAGGGGCGTCACACGTTCACCATATTTTTCGAGGTAATGCTCAAAAGTGAATTCATCGCTTAATTGTGTGCTTTTTATTTCGGCACCATTTCTTAAGAGATTAGCAAGATTGCCATAAGCAACATTTTTACCAAACAATTCATACCCTCTATGACGTGTAGAGACGATGTGTTTATCATCGATGTGCTTTTCACGAGATGACTTTAATTCGTAGACGTTTTTAACACCGAATTCTGATTTGAATCTTAAACAGGCCAACGTATCCAGATTACTACGACCGGAAATTGCTAGAACTTTGCCAAGTCCAAGAAGATTCAGGTTTCTATCCGCGTGTTCTGAGATCGGATTGCCATAATAGGTTTCTAGACCATCCATCCGTGCAAGACTAATATTTTCCCACGTACTGTCTGTGAGAATGACTTTGATTCCGTGCGTTTGTAATTCTTTAGCAATTGCACGTGCAACATTACCAGCACCTATTATTAATAGACCGCTTGGTGGTGGTTCTCGGACATCGAGAATTTTAGCGAAAAATTTAGCAGTCGCACTTTGAATAACAACTGTACCAATAATAATTAAAAATGTGAGGGGAACAATTAGCCCAGCTTCAGCATAACCGGCATTTTCAAGTCGTAATGCAAACAGTGCTGATACAGCAGCGGCTACAATACCGCGTGGACCAATCCATGAAATTAATAATTTTTCATTAAATGATAAGTCTGAACCGATAGCAGAAATAAATACAGAGACAGGTCTTGCTACCAACATTGTTATTGCAAGGATGCCGAGAGCAGCCCAGCCTAATTGAATGAATTGATAAAACTCAATTCTTGCTGCAAGGATGATGAATAACCCTGAAATTAATAACAGACTTAAACTTTCCTTGAAATCGAGTACGTCATCGATATCCAAATCTTTCATGTTTGCCATAGTCATACCCATAATGGTCACCGCTAACAAACCAGATTCATGTTCTATAGTGTCTGATAAAACATAAACTGCACATACGGATATTAAAGTGAGGACATTTCTTAAATACTGAGGGACAAGTTGCTTTCTTAATAACACACCTAATAACCAACCACTTAGAAACCCCATAGAAAAACCAACGAAAATTACTGATCCAAAGGTTATTACAATTGAGCTTATTGCATTATTTTGTTGGCCTGAAATAATAAAATTAAATACAAGTACAGCAAGTAAAGCACCGAGCGGGTCAATAACTATACCTTCCCAACGAAGCACATTCGTTATCTTGGCATTTGGACGTACTGTTCTCAGCATCGGAATAATAACTGTTGGGCCGGTGACTATAACTACGGCCCCAAATAAAAAAGCGAGTTCAAATGGGAAGTCGATTAAATAATGTGTGCTGTAAGCAATAATCAACCAGGTTATCAATGCTCCAATTGTTATTAGATTACTAACGGTCTTGCCGTGACCCCGAATATCTTCAAATTTTAATGTCAAGCTTCCTTCAAAAAGGATGACAGCGACTGACAAAGAAACGATTGGAAATAATAATTTTCCAAATAACGCATCTGGATCAAGTAAGTTAAAAACTGGCCCAACCAAGATACCAACAATTAATAGAAATAAGATTGCAGGTAACCTTGCCCACCACGCTAACCATTGACAGCAGATACCGAGAACACCAATACCAGCAAGAGATAATAGAATTGTGTTATCCAAAATTGATTATGCCCATGATGTTAATTCTAAGTAATCTATGACCAATTAGTTTGTTTGTATTTTGCATGGAGGATAGTTCATGTAAATCGCAACGAATCTACCAGCAATTTTATTGAGATATTGGCGTTGTATTGAGTATGCTTCACGTTCACGTTTTGCATGTAGATCACAATTCATCTCTTCATATTTACCACTGAGATCTTGCAGGTAGTGAACGAGTTCATGGACAACAACACTGCGCGTGTTTGCATCGGTATTACCTTTTATACGATCATCAAGAAATATTGTATTTTTATTGTTATACCATGCAACAGCTTTACATTTTTCATTTCCTGCACAGGCAACATCAACAAAAAACTGATGCGATTTATAAGAGAGTTCAGGTGCTACACCCGGATGCGGATAACTCGACAGGCTTACCGTCCAGCTTAATAGCACTGCTAATAGTTTAGCCTCCATCCGCACAGCTTAGCACGACCGCCATGGATGGCGGGAGTGTCAATAATGAAGGGAACAATTATTTACCGACCGCCATGGATGGCGGGAGTGTCAATAATGAAGGGAACAATTATTTACCGACCGCCATGAATGACGGTCGTGTGATTAATGCAGCTATAGAAAACTCAAGAGCTAATAATTATTACAAATCAACCTTGGTAATCAGGTTGAATTGGTAGCAATGATGTATTAATTAGTCTGGTTTTTGAAACACTAGGGTAGCGTTAGTCCCACCAAATCCAAAACTGTTAGACATGATTGTGTGCAGTCCTGCATTATCAGTTCGATTAAATGCAATTGGCATTTCTGCTGCACCAGGATCGAGTTCTGTAATATTCAAAGATGAGGCAACAAAATCATTTTCCAACATCAATAAACTATAGATCGATTCGTTAGCCCCTGCCGCACCGAGGCCATGCCCTGTTTGAGATTTAGTAGCGCTGATTATGGGCATGTCATCTTTGAAGACTTCTTTTATTGCATTTAGCTCAGCGATATCGCCAGCAGGTGTGCTGGTAGCGTGCGCATTAATATAGTCAATTTTACTATCAACAGCACTCATGGATTGTTGCATGCATCTTACCGCGCCTTCCCCAGAGGGTTTGACCATGTCAGAACCATCTGATGTTGCGCCATAACCGATCACTTCGGCATATATCTTTGCCTCCCTAGCTAGTGCATGTTCCAGTTCTTCTAGAACAAGGATTCCACCACCACCAGATATGACAAAACCATCACGATTTGCATCATAAGGTCGAGAAGCTGCAGTAGGGGTATCATTATACTTTGACGAAAGTGCTCCCATACTGTCGAACAATAATGTTGAGGTCCAATGAATCTCGTCACCACCACCTGCAAATATAATATCCTGTTTTCCTAACTGAATTAGTTCATAGGCATTGCCGATACAATGAGCACTGGTTGCGCATGCAGAGCTGATAGAATAATTAACACCTTTTATTTTATAGGCAACAGAAAGACAGGCGCTGTTAGTACTTGCCATTATTCGAGGAACCATTGTGGGTCCGATTTTACGTGCGCCGCGCTCTCGAAGGGTATCAATCGACTCCTGTAAATTAGCATTTGAACCGCCGCCGGAACCAACAATAACGCCTGTACGAATATTTGATATGTTATCTTCTTCCAGTGAGGCATCTTCAATTGCTTCACGCATGGCAAGATATGCATAGGCCGCACTATCACCCATAAAACGTTTAAGCTTTCGGTCAATTAATGAATTCAAGTCAAGATCAATTGAGCCATGGACATGAGAACGGAATCCCAATTCAGCATATTCAGGGCAGTGTGTGATTCCAGATGTCCCTTGCTTCAGAGAATCCAATACCTCAGTTTTATTATTTCCAATACTAGACACGATCCCCATGCCTGTTACGACAACTCTTTTCAATTTGAACTCCTAAAAATCTTCTGTTGATTTAAATAGTCCTACTCGAAGATCCTTTGCGGCATAGACTTCTTTACCATCTACTGACATGGTTGCATCGGCGACACCCATGACTAATCTACGCAATACGACTCGTTTCAGATCTATATGATAGGTTACTAGTTTGTTTTTTGGGGTAACTTGGCCGGTAAATTTAACGTCTCCTGCAGCCAAAGCTCGACCCCGTCCTGGCGCACCGGACCAACCCAGAAAAAAGCCGAGTAATTGCCACATTGCATCTAATCCAAGACAACCCGGCATAACTGGATCGCCAATAAAGTGGCAACCAAAAAACCAAAGCTCAGGTGTGATATCGAGTTCAGCAATTATTTCTCCCTTACCTACTGAACCCCCATCATCAGTAATATCGACGATGCGATCAAACATTAGCATATTTGGAAGGGGTAGCTGAGCATTCCCTTCGCCAAACATTTCCCCACGACCACAAGCTAGTAATTCTTCCCGTGTAAAACTATTTTTCTTATTCATTGCTAGCATTATCTCATGCTGATATTAATTTTTCTAACAAATTAACAGGATGATTCAATTAACTGTCTGCTTGACAGCGTTTTCCCGCGGATTAGACTGCGCGTAGTATTCATTTATTAACATCAAGGTTTTCATAATGTCCTCAAGTTTTGGTCCACTCGATAGGCGCAACAGCGTCGGTGTAAAAATTGGCTCAGTTGTCGTTGGTGGTTGTAATCCTATTGTTGTTCAATCAATGACTAATACTGATACTGCCGACGCCGATGCAACAGCAAAGCAAGTCCAACAGCTTGCAGCCGCTGGATCTGAACTAGTCAGAATAACAGTTGATACGGAAAATGCAGCTGCAAAAGTATCGACTATTCGTGAAAAACTGGATGCTGTTGGCTGCCTCGTTCCATTAGTTGGTGACTTTCATTATAACGGACATAAATTATTAACTGACTATCCAGATTGTGCAAAGGCATTAGCAAAATATCGGATTAATCCGGGGAATGTCGGGTTTGGACGGAAGAAAGATAATCAATTCTCGACAATGATTGAGAAGGCAATTGAATATGATAAACCTGTTCGGATTGGTGTGAATTGGGGCAGTCTCGATCAGGTGCTTTTGACTAAAATGATGGATGACAATGCTAAATTGGCCGATCCACTGGAAACTGACGATGTGATGCGAGAGGCATTGATTGTTTCTGCTTTAAAAAGCGCTGAACGTGCTGAAGAGTTAGGTCTACCTCGTGACCATATTATTTTGTCATGTAAGGTGAGTGGCGTTCAGAAGCTAATTACTGTTTATCGAGATATTGCCAAGCGTTGTGATTATGCATTGCATCTAGGATTAACTGAGGCCGGAATGGGTTCAAAGGGTATTGTCGCTTCAACAGCGGCGATGGG
Source organism: Gammaproteobacteria bacterium (assembly GCA_047618295.1). GTDB lineage: Bacteria > Pseudomonadota > Gammaproteobacteria > Eutrophobiales > Eutrophobiaceae > UBA7359. The sequence goes on from JBLHKL010000069.1 coordinate 8,026, forward strand.
CGTGATACTGCAGGAAGGGATAGGAGATACAATCCGTGTCTCATTGACGCCTGAGCCGGGTGGCAATCGAAGTAATGAAGTCATTGTGGCTCAGGAAATATTACAGACAATGGGTTTGCGTTCATTTACCCCATTGGTTATAGCTTGCCCTGGCTGTGGACGTACAACCAGCACAGTTTTTCAGGAATTGGCTGACAGTATACAGGCCTATGTGCGGAGTCAGATGCCAATCTGGAAGAATGATTATCATGGTGTTGAAGAAATGACACTTGCTGTAATGGGATGTGTCGTGAATGGCCCTGGCGAGAGTAAACATGCTGATATTGGCATTAGTTTGCCAGGTACAGGAGAGACGCCTACCGCACCTGTGTTTATAGATGGCAAGAAGGCAATGACACTTAGAGGCAACAATATAGCAGAGGAATTCCGTCATCTCGTGGACAAATATGTTCAGGAGCGCTATTCTCATAAGTAGACTGTGAACCGGGGAATTAATGTGACGCAGTTCACATAATATTGAAGAATCAGAAGGTTATCTGAAATACAACATAAAAATCGTGAATGAAACAGAGGGATTAAAATAATGAATCAAATAAAATTACTAAGTGTGCTGATTATGCTTGCTTTACTTTCAGCATGCGCGGGCACAGGAACTGGTGGAACAGTTAATGGCTATGTGACTAACTCAGGTGGCCAAATCTGGAAGAATAGATTCGGAGAGTGTTGGGGCCATAGCGGCAGAACGGCGGACTCTTCTCATGTGGAATGTGGTGGCTCAGCACCTTCAATGGCGCCTGAACCAACAGAACAAACCGGATACTTTTGGCCAGACGATCAAGATCGTGATGGTGTTGCAGATGCAAAAGACGGTTGTCCTTTCACACCAGATGGTATCAAAGTTGACAGCAATGGTTGTGCTTTAGATGACGATGGTGATGGCGTTCCAAACTATCTTGATGCATGTCCAGGCACACCAGCAGGAACCGTGGTAAATACCGATGGTTGTACGAGAAAGATTGTCTCACTGAGTGGTGTACACTTCGCATTTGATAGTGCAACTTTGACCAGTGAAGCGAAATCAATTCTTGATAATGCTGCTCAGACCATTAACTCTCGATCTGATGCTAGTATCACAGTTGAAGGACATACTGACAGTAGCGGTCCAGATAATTACAATCTGGGATTATCTGAACGACGAGCTAATTCAGTAAAGAATTACCTTGCTTCAAAAGGTGTTTCTTCTAGTATTCGTGCTGTTGGTAAAGGTGAAAGCGACCCTGTCTCATCTAATGATACAAGAGCAGGAAGAGCTGAAAATAGACGTGTTGATGTGTTAGCAAAATAACAGTTATCAAATCAATTTGATCTAAGGGATCAATCGAAAGATTGATCCTTTTTTTTTACTTCGTAGTTAGCCAAATAGCGTGCACAACACCTGGGATAAACATCAGTAAGCACAGGACAATATTAATTATTAAATCTTTACCTGCTCCTTTTTTTAGAAAAACAGCAACAGGTGGCAACAGGATAGCAATAATTATTAGCACAACCTTATTCATAGTAATTCCCCTATTTTATCGATGAGATATGATACTTAAATTTGTTTTTATACTCTTTTGTAAGAATATACAGTCTGATTTATAAATGAAAGCGAGGTCTTTTTTTGAACACTAAATATAGTTTAAAGCCTTTAATGGTGCTGCCACTACTGCTTGGATTGTCTTTGCCTTGCCATTCGGCTTGGAATGATTTTGTTGAGTTTTTCAAAGAACAAGCGCCAGCAGCATTAGGTAAGTCAAACCTTAGTAAAGCTGATATTGTCTCTGGCTTGAAAGAAGCATTGATAAAAGGAAGTCAGAGTGCAGTATCTACTTTGGGGAAGGAAAATGGTTTTTTTGCGCATCCAAAACTAAGAATTCCAATGCCAGAAAAACTACAAACTGTTGAGACTGCATTAAGAAAATTAAAGCAGGATAAAATTGCCGATGAATTTGTATTGTCTATGAATAGGGCGGCTGAAAACGCAGTGCCCAAAGCAATGTCAATTTTTAGTAGTGCCATAAAAACTATGTCTATTGAAGATGCATATGGCATTTTACAAGGACCTGATAACGCAGCTACTGAGTACCTGAAAAAAACTAGTGGTAGTCAATTACATCAACAGTTTTTACCAATAGTTAAGCAAGCTACTAGTAATGTTGGTGTGACTGAAAATTATAAAGCGCTTATAGATAATCTTGGCATGATGTCAAAATTAATAGATGTCGAATCATTAGATCTGGATAAATATGTTACTGATAAAGCAGTTAGTGGGTTATTTAATCTTGTTGCTAATGAAGAAAAATTAATTAGAGCTGATCCCGCCGCTAGAACTACTGATTTATTAAAAAAAGTATTTTCGTCTAATTAAGACTACAAGAAAGATAATGATTTCAAGGTGTTTTGAGAAAATCATAAAGCATGGCCAAACATATGCTGTGTTGCAATATGCAACATAAGTTCTGGTTATATAAATGAAAATTTAAATAATTTAATCGACGGGTATATGATGTGCCGTTCTGAGAAGAAATTATTTAGATTATTTATTTGAAGAATTGATCTAGATCAATATTTCATTTTTCCAAACTATAAATAATTCACTGGTAAATAAAATTGGTCGGGGGACTACTGTGTCTAAAGATAAAACTTATGATGTACCTGAGAATATTGCTGAAAGTGCGCATATCAATGCAAAACGCTATCGTGAGATGTATGAGCGGTCAATAAATGATTCTGATGCCTTTTGGGGTGAACAGGCCGAAGAATTCTTGAGTTGGACTTCCAAATGGGACAAGGTTCAGGATTGGGATTATAACGAAGCAAATATTAATTGGTTTGTTGGTGGCAAATTAAATGTTTCATACAATTGCCTAGACAGGCACCTCGAGTCACGGGGAGATCAAGTCGCCATTATTTGGGAAGGTGACGATCCTGAAGAAGATCGACAAATCACATATAAGCAACTACATGAGGAAGTTTGTCGATTTGCCAATGCACTAAAAGCACGCGGCGTTAAGAAAGGGGATCGGGTCTGTTTATATATGCCCATGATTGCTGAAGCATCAGTCGCTATGTTGGCTTGTACCCGAATCGGCGCTGTTCATTCAATTGTATTCGGCGGTTTTTCTCCTGATGCACTA
>JBLHKL010000070.1:0-11102 GCA_047618295.1 Gammaproteobacteria bacterium
CCGCCGCTTCGATCTGAAGTGAATGCCAGCTTTCGCCCGTCCGGTGACCAGGATGGTTCGGTGTCTATGCCGCCATGTTTAGTCATCCGTTTCAACGTTTTTGAATGAAGACTCATTATATAGATCTCGGTATTGCCATCCTTAGATAAGGTCATTGCCAGTCGAGATCCTTCAGGAGACCAGGACGGTGCACTGTTTATTCCCTCATATGCAGAAACCCGTTCGCGTTTCCCGCTCAGAATATCTTGTACATAAATGGCTGAGTTTCTGCCCTCGAATGAAACATAGGCGAGTTTCTTGCCATCTGGAGACCAGGCAGGTGAAAGCAATGGTTCTGGTGATTGAAGCAAGATCTGTGCGTTATAACCATCGGCATCCGCGATTTGCAATGTATGAATTTTTTTATCGTTGGCTTTCTTTACCGTTATATAGGCCACACGGGTGTCAAATGCCCCGGGCGTCCCAGTCAGTTTTTCAAAAATAATGTCGCTTATTTGATGCGCGACCCGGCGTAATAAATTAGATTTAGCGGGTATTCTAAAACCAGCGATTTGTTTTCCTCGATAGACATCAATCAAACGAAAACTGACATCATAATCACCAGCCTCGTTAAGATTTATATTGCCGATAAGGATATTTTCCATGCCCAACTTGCGCCAGTCATTAAAGTTAATGGCATCAAACTCGGTCGGTCGTTGCGGTAGATCCTGTTCATCCATCACATCAAAGCGGCCACTCCGTTTCAGATCTCCATGAATTACACTAGTGAGATCGATGGGGGCAACGCTGTCGGCTTGTGACCAACTAAAAGGCACTATAGCAATAGGTAGAGGGTTATCAACGCCCCCTTCTATAACTATTCTTAAAGGCGCGTCGGCAAAAGAGGCCGAAGTATTAAAACATAAAAGAATTAATAATAAATATTTTGATAATCGTAATAGTTTCATAAATAATCTTATGGTGTAAATAAAAATTCAATAGTCCTCATTTTATTGAGGAGCCGTTCTTCATCAGGTGCGGGCAAAGGCGATGCAGAATAAACAGCATTTTCAGCGCGTTTATCAAACAAACTATTATTACTAGACTTGATAATAGAAACATCAGCCACTTTCCCACCTGCCAGCATGCGAATCAAGATAATACATGACAATCCTTCAGGGAGCCCGGTGGTAATAAATTCATCACGTATTGCTCTGCCTATCGCGTTCTTATATCTTTCTATTTCTGACAAATCTCGTTGTTCTTGTTCGGCTTCCAGTTCCTCATCAAGCTGATCTTGTAATGCCTTTTCTTGTTCCTTGCGCTTTTTCTCTTCTTCTTTTTTCTTTTTATCAGCTTCCAGCTTCTTCTTTTCCGTCTCTATTTTCTTGCGCTCTTCTTCAACTTTCTTTTTCTTTTCTTGTTCGAGCTTTGTTTTTTTCTCAAGTTCCTTTTTTTCTTTTTCCAGTTTTTTAATGTGAGCTTCTTCTTTTTTACGCTTCTTGGTTTCTTGTTCTTTTTTCTTTTTTATATCTTTCAACTTTTTTTCTTCAGCCAAGCGTTTATTCTTTGCATCATCTGCTTTCTTCTCAAGATCTTTCTGGCGTTTTATCTCTTTTTCTATTTTTTCATCGTCCTGTTCTTTTAAACGCTTGAGTTCTAACTCAACTTGTTTTTTGTCAACCGCTGTTGCTTTAACAATATTAACGATAGGTTTTGGTGGCGGCGTAGGTTTTGGTGAAAACTCAAAACTGAATATCAAGACCGCACCTAAGACAAGATGCAGAATAATTGATAGTACTAATGACCTAGAGGTCAGAAACCAGTTTGCTTCCATATTAGTTTTCAGGAGGATCAGTGATCATGCCAACGGATGGAACACCGGCCTGCTGGAGCAAGGTCATGACTTGCACGACATGTCCGTAAGCGACGTTTGTATCGCCGCCAACAAGCACAGGTATACCGGGCTGGTATTTCAATAAAGCACTCACACGATTTAATAACACGTCTGCCGCTACGGGTTTGTCCTGATCTTCACCATAGTTAATAAAATAATTTCCGTCTTTATCAACATTAACGATTACCGGTTCTTTTTCACTAGGTGGTAATGGTGATGAAGGCGCCTGTGGTAGATCAACTTTTACACCTTGGCTCAGTAATGGTGCTGTTACCATAAAAATAATCAATAACACCAACATAACATCAATGTAGGGAACGACATTGATCTCAGACATCGGACGTTTTTTAATTCGTTGTCTCATGAGTATTTATTAACTATGCGCATGCCTGTGCAATATCGACGCAAACTCTTCCATAAAGTTGTCATAACGATTAATCAATCGTTCAACGTCATAGGAGTAGCGGTTATAGGCAATAACGGCTGGTATTGCAGCAAACAAGCCCATTGCTGTTGCAATCAAGGCTTCACTAATGCCCGGCGCTACCATGGATATAGTTGCTTGTTGTACTGTTCCTAGCGCCTGAAAACTATTCATGATGCCCCAAACAGTGCCGAATAAACCAATGTAGGGACTAGTTGAACCAACCGTTGCGAGAAAATTAAGGTTTGTTTCAAGATGATCCATTTCTTTATTCATGGCGATACGCATGGCGCGTTGCGAACTATCTACAATGGTTTCAGGATCAGTTTTATCCTGATTGCGAGAACGCGCGAACTCTTTGAAACCGGCTTCAAAAATCTTTTCCATGCCACTAGGTTCATAACGTTTTGCAGAGACACGTGTATATAAGGGGCTGAGATCTTCCACAGACCAGAATCGTTCTTCAAATAATTCAGCATCTTTTTTAGCTCGTTTTAGCAAAAGTTGTTTATTAAATATCATGGTCCATGAGACCAGCGATGCTAATACGAGTATTAACATAACAAATTGAACGAGAAGACTGGCGTTCAGGATTAAATCAATGAATGAATGATCAGCTGTCATTATTTGCGAGCTCCGTAATTAAGTCTTCAGGCATGGCGGATGCCTTTAATGTTGTTGCGTTCAGACAGGCAACTTTAATCTCTGCCTCTATTAGTAATTCGTTGTTCTCATTTTTTATAATCTGTTGAAAAATCAAACTTGCGCCGCGTTTTTTTAATAAAGATGATGTAACCGTTAATAGGTCGTCTAAATATGCCGGTTTAATGTATTCAATGCTTACATTTTTTACAGCGAATAAAATGCCATGTTTATTCTTAAGCATGTCATGTTCATAGCCCACGCTTCTTAACCATTCAGTTCGCGCTCGCTCCATATAGCGTAAATAGTTTGCATGAAATACGATGCCCGCAGCGTCGGTATCTTCATAGTAGACGCGTACCGGCCAGTTAAATTCATCAGACATATCGTTTACTGATCCTTTTCTTCAGCATCTTTAAATAAATCTGAATATTGAGGCGAGTTTTTAGGCACCTCCATGCCAAAATGTAACCAGGCAGTTCGGGTTGCAATTCGACCTCGTGCTGTTCTCATCAAAAAGCCTTGTTGAATTAAATAAGGCTCAATGACATCTTCTATCGTGTCACGTTCTTCACTAATTGCCGCCGCCAGGCTATCAACACCTACCGGGCCACCATCAAACTTTTGTAGTATGGCGAGTAATAATTTGCGATCCATCATGTCAAAGCCATGCGCATCTACATTTAACATATCTAGTGCTCGCGTTGATATGTCGCCATTTATCTTCCCGTCCGCTTTTACCTGAGCGTAATCACGTACGCGTCGAAGTAAGCGGTTGGCAATTCGGGGCGTGCCACGAGAACGAGCTGCAATTTCTCCGGCACCCTTATTATCAATCTCAACCTCAAGAATTCTAGCCGAACGTCTGACGATCTCGCCCAATTCTTGTGCAGAATAAAATTCGAGTCGTTGCACGATACCAAAGCGGTCGCGTAGAGGAGACGTTAATAATCCTGCACGCGTTGTTGCCCCGACTAAGGTAAATGGCGGCACGTCTAGCTTAATCGCTCTTGCAGCGGGGCCTTCACCAATCATGATATCGATTTGATAGTCTTCCATCGCTGGATATAACACCTCTTCGACGACCGGACTTAATCGATGTATCTCATCTATGAATAACACGTCATTGGGTTCAAGGTTGGTTAACAAGGCAGCCAGATCACCAGGTCGTTCTAATACGGGACCAGAAGTCTGCCGCATACTGACGTTCATCTCATTGGCGATGATATGCGCCAGAGTTGTTTTACCCAGTCCTGGTGGTCCAAATATTAATACGTGATCTAGAGATTCGGCGCGTTGCCTTGCGGCGCCAATAAAGATCTCCATTTGTTCATGCACGGATGCCTGGCCGAGGTAATCTGCAAGGCGTTTTGGACGTAAGGCATTATCAGCAACATCGTCTTCGGCTGAGTTTTGGGGTGAAATAACTTCGTTTGGTTCGACCATGTCGGGTGCCTATTTTCCCTGTAAACGGTTCATTACGCCAGTCGGGTTAATGAAAGAGCAGCACAAAAATGTTTTATTTTCGCGATTGCTGCGTTGGCCCCGTGCTCAAATCCTCATGCATAACCTATACATTGCGGTTTTGCGCGCGGTGCCGCCTTGCTCTCACAAAGATAAATTCATTTTTTGAGCCGCTCTTTGCTATCTTGATTTAAAAAAATGACAAAGTTGTGTCTAGAAAATGGCAATCTTCTGAACATTACTCTTGTTCAATTTTAATCCGGGTTATTTTTTAACCGAGCTTTTTAATGCCTCGCGTATTAACTCTTCACTACTCATGCCATCATCGGCTACGGCAAGTACAAAACGACTGGCCTCTGGTGGCTTGTAGCCCAGACCGATCAATGCGCTAACAGCCTCATTAACTGGATCATTCGCAATGCTCGGGGTATCGCTATTTCGTGTAACTGACATTGTTGGCAGCCCATCAAGACGATCACGCATCTCAACGATTAATCGCTCAGCTGTCTTTTTGCCGACCCCCGGTAATTTAGTAAGTCTTGCAGCATCATTATTTTGCACACATTGGGCAAACTCATCTGCCTCAATGCCAGACAAGATAGTCAGGCCCATTTTAGCGCCAACGCCATTTACCTTTATTAAGGTGCGAAACAAGAGGCGTTCATCTTCAGTAGCAAAACCAAAGAGCAAATGCGCATCATCTCGGACAACGAGATGAGTAAATATCTCGACTTCATTTTTAACCTCAGGCAGCGCATAAAATGTTGTCATTGGCGCTTCAATTTCATAACCGACACCATGCACGTCTAGCAATAAAAGCGGCGGTTGTTTTTTTATGATGATACCGCGGAGAAAACCAATCATTGCAGCCTTCCGTAACGTATGCCGGTCACGCCTTGCATACGTAATAGGCCTTCACGTGAGTTTGCATGACAAAGTGCAATCGCTAATGCATCAGCCGCATCGGCTTTAGGTTTTTTATCCAGACATAGCAGGATCTTAATCATGTGTTGTACCTGTTCTTTAGCAGCATGTCCTTTACCAACAGTTGCTTGTTTGACCTGGTTAGCCGTGTATTCATAAACCGGCAAGTCCTGTATTGCGCTAGCCGCAATAGCCACGCCACGTGCTTGTCCTAGTTTGATTGCCGAATCGGCGTTACGATTCATAAATATTTTTTCAATTGAAACTTCCGCTGGTTGGTATTCATGAATAACATTAACAATGCCTTCATGAATCATTCTTAGTTTATCGGCAAGTGTTTCGCCGCTGACTTTTATGACACCATTACCAATGTGTTTAGCGTGGTTTCCTTGGGAGTCTATGATCCCATATCCTGTGTTAATTGAGCCGGGATCTATTCCTAATATCCGAATCAACTTAGCTCAGCCAAAACATCATCAGGTATCTCTGCATTTGAATAGACCTTTTGAACATCATCCAGATCTTCCAATACATCCAACAGTTTTAACATGCTTTCAGCCCCTTTTTTATCAAGGTCGCATGAGGTCGAGGCACGCATAGTGATTTCTGCATTTTCTGGTTCGAAACCACCTGCTATCAGGGCATCTTTAGCATCAACAAAACTATCTGGCTCAGTTATCACATCAATAGAGCCATCACCATTCGTAATAATGTCATCGGCGCCGCCTTCTAATGCGGCTTCCATTACTGTGTCTTCATCGAAACCGCTAGCAAATGAGATTAATCCCACTTTTGTAAAGAGATAGGCAACGGAGCCATCCGTGCCGAGATTGCCACCATGCTTAGTAAAGGCATGGCGAACCTCAGAGACCGTACGGTTTTTATTGTCTGTCATGGTGTCTACTAAAACAGCGACACCACCTGGGCCGTAACCCTCGTAGCGGAGCTCATCGACATTCCCACCGTCATCATCACCTGCACCACGCTTAGTAGCCCGTTCGATGGTGTCTTTGGGCATGCTTAGGGATTTAGCGGTATCAATGGCCGCTCGTAGTCTGGGGTTAGCATCAGGGTCGCCCCCGCCTAACTTTGCAGCGATGGTGACTTCGCGAATGAGTTTAGTGAAGAGTTTGCCACGTTTGGCGTCTTGTTTGCCCTTACGGTGCTGGATGTTAGCCCACTTACTATGACCTGCCATTGATATATTCCGTACTGATTAAGATTTAAATAGAAATGATTCTAACATTCATGTCTATTATGCCCAAGATTGGTAGCACAATATTATGATTATATGGAATGTTTATGCATCGCCAGCTAATTTGCTAGCCGGTTTGTTGCCGGAAAAGTCGAGTAAACGTTGTATAGATTTTTTAGCACGTTGAGCAATATCTGCATCGACAAAGATCTCATTGCTACCGGTTTCCAAAACTTGAGACAGCTTACGAAGACTATTCATTGCCATCCACGGACAGTGTGCACAGCTTATACAAGTCGCACTTTTACCTGCAGTAGGTGCTTCGATCAGCACTTTGTCAGGTGCAGCTTCTCTCATTTTGTGAAAGATACCTCTATCTGTCGCCACAATAAATTCTTTGGCATCCATCTCGGTAACGGCCTGAATGATGCCTGTGGTGGAGCTGACTAGATCCGCCTGCGCGATAACCGCACTTGGCGACTCGGGGTGTACCAGCACTTTTGCATCAGGGTGATGCTCTCTTAACGCTGCCAATTCTTTTCCCTTGAATTCTTCATGGACGATACAAGCGCCCTGCCAGATCAACATCTCAGCGCCGGTTTGTTTTTGTACATAGTCGCCAAGATATTTATCAGGCGCCCAGATTATTTTTTTGCCTTCTGCAGCGAGATGTTTAATCACGTCTACGGCGCTGCCTGATGTCACCATCCAATCCGCTCGTGCTTTTACTGCGGCACTGGTATTAGCATAAACAACAACAGTATGATCCGGATGCGCATCACAAAAGGCAGAGAACTCATCTCCTGGGCAACCAAGGTCTAATGAACAGTTGGCATTTAAATCCGGCATTAAAATGCGTTTTTCAGGATTAAGTATCTTGGCTGTTTCGCCCATGAACTTGACGCCACAAACGATTAAGGTTTTAGCGTCTGACTTATAACCAAAGCGCGCCATGTCCAACGAATCAGAAACATAGCCGCCGGTTTCGTCAGCGAGGATCTGCAAATCGGGTTCAGTATAATAATGCGCTACCATTACAGCGTTATGCTGTTTTAGTTGCGATTTGATTTTTTGCGTTAATTCAGCACGTTCGTCATCGCTGATCTCTTCAACGACCGTCGGAGGAATTTGTTCTTTTGGCAGGCTGTAAGAACGATTGATTGTGGCTTCAGCTGTCATACTCAAAACTATGGCGTACTTGATCTCGTTAAACAAGCAAAGGAGCTATTGTAGTTGGTTTAGAATTATTCTGGCTTGTTCGATTTTGCCAATTTAATTCCCAACTCTTTCAATTGTCTTGGGTTGGCCTTCGATGGTGCTGAAGTAAGCGGACAGCTCGCGCTTTGCGTCTTTGGAAAGGCAATCACATCACGAATTGAATCACTACCTGTCATCAGCATAACAGCACGATCTAGACCAAAGGCTATGCCGCCATGGGGCGGACAACCATAACCTAGTGCTTCTAATAGGAAGCCAAATTTTTCTTGGGCTTCTTCTTCGCCAATACCCAGCAATTCCAATACTGCAGATTGCATTTCAGCATTGTGAATACGAATAGAACCGCCACCTAGCTCTGTGCCGTTAAGCACTAAGTCATATGCGCGCGATAATGTTTGTCCTGGGTTTTGTTTAATCGCATCAATATCAGTTGTATTGGGTGCGGTGAAGGGGTGATGCAATGAGTCCCAACGTTTTTCATCTTCATTATAGTCAAACATTGGGAAGTCGATAACCCACATAGGTGCCCATTCGCCCCGGAGCAAATTAAGGTCATGACCCAATTTGTTTCGGAGTGCCCCTAGTGCGTCATTAACAACCTTGGTTTTGTCTGCACCAAAGAAGATTAAATCACCGTCAGTGGCATTTGTGCGCTCGACGATCTTTGCTGCAACTTCATCAGGTAAAAATTTAAGAATAGGCGATTGCAAACCTTCTGCTCCAGCCGCTACGTCGTTTACTTTGATGTAAGCAAGACCTCTGGCACCAAACTGTGCGATATAGTTTGTGTAGTCATCGATCTGTTTTCGAGAGAGTTTACTACCGCCAGGCACATGTAGTGTTGCAACACGACCATCTTCCATATTTGCTGGGCCAGAGAAAACTTTGAATTCAACCGTCTTCATTAAATCGCTGACATCGATTAATTCGAGCGGGTTTCTAAGATCAGGTTTATCACTACCAAAACGTTCCATCGCTTCGGCATAGGCCATGCGTGGGAAAGGCGAAGGCAGGTCGACATTCATTATCTTTTTAAAGAGTGAATGGATCATCTCTTCCATCATGCCTGTTATTTCGTTCTCGTCCATGAACGAGGTCTCGATATCTAACTGCGTGAATTCGGGTTGACGATCTGCACGCAAATCTTCATCACGAAAACAACGCACAATCTGATAATAGCGATCCATGCCGGACATCATTAACAATTGCTTAAATAATTGTGGTGATTGTGGCAGGGCAAAGAAATTTCCCGGATGTGTGCGGCTGGGCACAAGATAATCACGCGCGCCTTCAGGCGTTGCCTTGGTCAACATCGGTGTTTCGATATCGAGAAAACCTCTATCGTCGAGAAAATTGCGCATCTCTTTAACAACCTGTGATCGTAATCGGAGGTTGTTTTGCATCGCTGGACGACGCAGATCGACATAACGATATTTTAATTTCACATCGTCATGGACATTTTCATCATCCAACTGGAAAGGGGGTGTTTTAGCCTTGTTCAGGATCTCTATGGTATGTCCCAGGATTTCAACTTCGCCTGTGGGCATATCAGGATTAACCGTACCTTCTGGTCTGTTACGTACTTTACCGGTAATGCGAATGACAAATTCATTACGTACAGAATCGGCAATTGCAAATGACTCTGCACGGTCTGGATCAAACACGATCTGGGCAACACCTTCACGATCACGAAGGTCGATAAAAATGACGCCACCGTGGTCACGACGACGATGTACCCAACCGCAAAGCTCAACTTCTTGGTCGATATGGCTGCTATTTAGTTTTCCGCAATAATCACTGCGCATGTGTATATTCCATCTGGTCTGAACAAGGGGCGGAATCTTACGAGCCAGCTGTCGATTGCGCAACTTTATTACGCGTTAATTCCGTTCTAATCGGGCCATCGGGGATAATTACGCCCATCGAGATGATAAATTTAAAACCTTCTTCTACGGACATATCAAGTTCGGTGATGTCATCGCGAGGCACCATGATGATAAAACCGGAGGTTGGGTTGGGTGTCGTGGGCACAAATACAGCGGCTAAGTCTTCATTAAGCCCATCTATATCGGTACTGACATCCTCGTTAGTTAAAAAACCTATGCTCCATATTCCTTTACGAGGGTATTGCAACATGACGACCTTACGAAAAGATTTACCATTAGAATCCAATATTGTGGTGGAGATCTGTTTTACGCTGCTATAAATCGATCTCACTAATGGAATACGATTGAGGATGGCCTCCCAAAACTCAACTAAGCGGCGGCCGAATAAATTAGCAGCTAGCATGCCGGTGACCAAGAGAATACTAATGGCCAGGACGATGCCAAATCCCGGGATAGAAAAACCTAAAACTGCTGTCGGTTGGTACTCAGGAGGGAATAATAGAACGATATTGTCGAGTAGATCGACGACCAGCTTGACTATAACGACTGTTGCAGCGAGTGGCAGCCAGACTAAAAGGCCGGCAATAATATATTTCCTAAGCGTGCCCATTTATCAGGACATATTAGGCAGAATTGGCAGAAGGCTTTGACGATTCTTTTTTTGCAGATGATTTACTGCTGTCACCGGTCTTTTTAGTGTCTGAACCGCTTGTTTTCTTACTGTCTGATTGATTGTCGTTACTGGTTTTAGCGTCTTTGCTTGGTTTTTTGTCTTTAAAGTCGGTTTCATACCAACCCGTGCCTTTTAATTTGAATGCTGCAGCTGAAACTAGTTTCTGGAGACTATCTTCCCCGCACTCAGGGCAAGTTTTAGCGGGCTCGTCACTGATTTTTTGTAGCTTTTCTAGGCGATGCTCACAATGATTGCATCGATATTCATAAATAGGCACTGATTAAATCTCCAAGGTAATTACTTATTAGAATACAGCAGAAAATAGGGCTATTACCAATTAATATCAAGATCTTTCCAACCTTGTTACAGTTTATGTTTTACGCACAGGCATTTCTTGGGTATCATCGCCGCCTTTGCTGCACTGGCCTTCTGATCTTTGCCTTAGCAATATTCTGAAATCTCACACCGGGCCGTTAGCTCAGCCGGTAGAGCAGTGGATTTTTAATCCATTGGTCGGGCGTTCGAATCGCCCACGGCCCACCATTTCATTGCCTCTTAAGCATTTGGCGTCGACAATAGCTTGTGCGCGTGGATAACTTTGCCTGTTAATTTTGTGCTGTAGCCCGGTAATTTATTGATTTTGTCTTTAAGTTTTTTGTCTTTCATTAATATCCGAAACGATTCTATTGTGCTTTTTGGCAGAGATTTTTTCATGGCAATAATATAATTCTCGGTAATTAGAGGGATGAAAGAGAGGCCAAATTCAATTGCGGCTGCCTTTAAGCCAAAACCAACATCAG
>JBLHKL010000071.1:0-11031 GCA_047618295.1 Gammaproteobacteria bacterium
TGAAGAAGACCAGGATTGGATAGATGCCAAGCCAAGTGGTCGCGAAATCTAATGGGTAGATATGTGCCCGATAAAGGCGATATTGTACTACTGGATTTTGACCCTAGCGCAGGCAAAGAAATAATCAAACGACGGCCTGCTCTTGTTATATCAAGACAGTCCTTTAATGACCATACTGGCTTCTCGATAGTTGCTCCCATTACTAATACCGTCCGTGGTATGGCGCTGGAGATACCACTGCGGGGAACAGCGACCAATGGTGTGGTTTTAATGTACCAATTGCGATCCTTGGATGTTGCAAGTCGAAATGTCAGTTTTGTTGAAAAGGCCCCAACATCGATCATTAACAAGGCTACGGAAATAGCGATAACTGTTATTCGTTAACAGCGCTACTTGCGATTATGTCCTCGCGTGAATTTTAGGTGGCTGGTGTTGGTGTGTCTTTAAGACAAATAGGCTGCAATAAATCAGTTGCAATGGTGTTGTTATATAACCAGTGAATGCCGCAGGTAAAAAGATATTAGGAGCACCCAAAACCTTTCTGTGCTGACATAATCGTAAGCTGGCAAATTTAATAGCGCATTTTTATGCGCCTAAAAGTGTAGTTAAAAGAATATTTTATGCGCATATAACTGTTCTTCTTTGATATTGGGTTGCTCGGACATCTGTCGGGATTCATCTATAAATAACACCGTGAACAGGGTGTTAGCTACAAGGGCTATATTGCTGAAAATTTTGTTCAAAACCAGTGGGTAGCACAACAGGGTAGGCCGACCTATTCATAGGAATACGCCTGCAGCTAAATAGAGTTCCCATTTAAATCCTCAACGGATGCATTAATACCGGTTTAGGTGAAAAGTGGAAAGCGTACCCGAGCAAAATCACTGAGTGTTTATGTCGATCGCTATTCGCCACAAAAAACCATTAAGTTAATGGGGTCTACGGGATTTGTAGATGATCCAAAGGCCTTGGTTCTGCCGCTGTACTTTGCATCAAAAGTAACACAGTTGGTCTAGGCTGCGATGCTTGGGCGTGATAAAGGCTATTATCGTATTTCAAAGAATAGTTTCCAGAGTTTTTGGAGTCTATAAAAAAGAAAATAAACCTCCATATTTAATCTAACAAAAAACTTATTATGAAATTACTTATCCCCGGTGGTGCAGGTTATATCGGTTCACATATGGTCAGGTATGCTCAGGAGCGTGGCTATGAGGTTGTTGTGCTCGATGACTTCTCAACAGGTCATGAATGGGCGTTAAAAGATTGTGAAATCCTGCGTGTAAGCCTACTCGATCAGGATAAGTTGTCCCAACTTTTAAAGGGACGTTATTTTGACGGAGTGATCCACTTTGCCGCCAAATCATTGGTGGGTGAGTCGGTTAAAAAGCCAGACCTATACTACCGTAATAATGTGGTTGGCACGCTGAACCTCGTTAACGAGATGCTTAGCAATGATGTGAATAACCTTGTCTTTTCGTCCACTGCGGCGATTTTTGGAAATCCGGTAACGGATAAGATTGCAGAAGATCATCCCAAGAATCCCATTAATCCCTACGGTCAGAGCAAGCTTATGGTTGAGAATATGCTACAAGATATATGCTCGGCCAATGATTTTAACGCCACATGCCTAAGGTACTTCAATGCGGCTGGGGCGCATGAGTCTGGTGAGATTGGCGAGGCTCATAATCCTGAGACGCACCTGATACCAAATGTTTTAGAAGCAGCGCTTTCAAATGAGGGTAGCCTAAAAGTTTTTGGCAATGATTATCCTACACCTGATGGAACCTGCGTTAGGGATTATGTCCATGTAACAGATCTTGCTCAAGCTCACTTATTGGGTCTTAAGCATATGCAAAAAAATAAAGGATTTTCAGCGTTCAATTTGGGCAATGGTGATGGGTTTTCTGTTCTTGAGGTCATCAAGGGTTGTGAGTATATCGCTAATAATGAAATCCAATACCAGGTTGATGTGCGACGTGACGGAGATCCTGCAGTACTGGTTGCAGATAACGAGTTTAGTTTGCGTGAGCTCAACTGGAATCCTGAGTATAGTGATATCAACGATATTATCAAGAGTGCTTGGTCTTGGCACAACAGCGAAAAATGTTAGAACCTGATACGTTTAAGTCCATTGTTGAAAATGCACCGCTGGTGTCAATCGATATCAGCCTTGCCTACAAGGGCAAGATACTTCTGGGTAGAAGAAATAATCAGCCCCTTAAAGGCGAGTGGTTTATCCCAGGTGGAAGGATATTTAAAAATGAGCCTTGGCAAGAATGCATTCGCAGGGTTGTAGGTTCGTAGTTAGGGATAACTATTAAGGATCCTACTGATTTCAAGCTAATGGGTGTTTGGGATCATTTCTATGTAAATAGCGTGATGGATGAAAACGTGTCAACACATTATGTCAATCTTCCGCATTACTTCCTTCCGACAGAAAGGCCAAAATTATCTATAGATCAGCAGCATGATGATTTGTCATGGTTTGATCTAGAGCAGGTTGCACATAGCGATGGTTTTCATAAATATATGCGAATTTATACATCTTGGTTAATCAATGCAGGTATCAATAATGATTAAAGCAGTTGTGATGGCTGGTGGTTCAGGTACTAGGCTTTGGCCTTTGTCTAGAGCGGGACACCCAAAGCAATTTTTGGCGCTCAATGGTGAAGATACCATGCTGCAGGCGACGATGAAGCGATTAAAGGGGCTCGATATCTCGTCTTCAGTGACGATATGCAACGAAGAGCATCGGTTCTTTGTTGCAGAGCAGCTTCGAGAGATTAATATGCTGGGTTCTATTATTTTAGAGCCCATGGGAAGAAACACTGCTCCGGCGATTGCTCTCGCAGCATTAACATCTGTTGATGACCCGTTACTTTTGGTGTTGGCTGCGGATCACGTAATTCAGGACGAGCTTGCCTTTACCAAAGCTGTCAGTGAAGCTCTGCCATTAGCAGAAGCCGGGAAATTAGTGACTTTTGGGATATTGCCGAGCGAACCCCACACGGGTTATGGGTACATTAAAAAAGGAAGTGAGACTGGCGCAGGTTTTGTGGTTAATGAATTTGTTGAGAAGCCCTCCAGTAAGCTGGCAAAAGAATATTTATTATCGGGAGACTATTTATGGAATAGTGGCATGTTTCTTTTTAGGGCCAGTCGCTATCTTGATGAGTTAAAGAAATTCAGACCAGATATTTTTGAAGCGTGTAAAGCCGCAACTGTTGGACTAAAATATGATTTGGATTTTTGTAGAATAAATAAAGCGGATTTTATCTCGTGTCCAGCCGACTCGGTTGATTATGCTGTAATGGAAAAAACAGCTGATGCCGTGGTATTCCCGATGGATGCTGGTTGGAGTGATATTGGATCGTGGTCATCACTTTGGGACATAAGTGAAAAGGATATTAATGGCAATGTTAGTATCGGAGATGTAATAACACATAGAACCAAGAATTCCTTTGTCAGAACTGATGGACAATTGGTTGCCACTATTGGTGTTAATGATTTGATTATCATTTCCACAAAAGATGCGGTGATGGTTGCACATAAAGACAGTGTTCAAGATACAAAAGTCATCGTTGAACAGTTAAAGCATGAAAATCGAAATGAATGGGAGTTAAACCGTGAGGTCTACCGTCCTTGGGGTAAGTATGATTCGATTGATAGCGATGATGGATATCAGGTGAAAAGGTTAACCGTAAATCCAGGCGCTAAGTTGAGTGTGCAAATGCACTATCATCGATCAGAGCATTGGGTTGTAGTGGCGGGCCGGGCGAGAGTACATTATGGCGATAACTCGCATGATCTGAACGTTAATGAATCTACATATCATGGTAAAGAGGTTGTTCATGCTTTAGAAAATCCTGGTGATACTCCTTTGGAGTTAATCGAAGTGCAGGTTGGAAGTTACCTGGGTGAGGATGATATTGTTCGATTCAAAGATAACTATGGTCGAGTTACTCGATAAAATCCTGAATTAAGCGATCAAATAGGGGAAGTTTAGGGTGAAGAAAAAAGCATTAATAACTGGTATCACTGGGCAGGATGGCTCGTACTTAGCCGAATTTCTCTTAGAAAAGGGTTATGAGGTTCATGGTATAAAACGCCGTGCTTCTTCCTTAAATACACAGCGGGTCGATCATATATATGAAGATCCCCATACTGATAAGCAAAATTTTGTTCTTCACTATGGTGATCTTACCGACTCGTCCAACCTTACCCGGATTCTATCGGAAGTTGAGCCAGATGAAGTATATAACCTTGGTGCTCAGTCTCATGTAGCGGTAAGTTTTGAGGCTCCTGAATACACGGCTGATGTTGATGCTATGGGTACTCTTCGGTTATTGGAGGCGATTCGATTTTTGGGTTTGGAAGGGAAAACTAGATTTTACCAAGCCTCCACCTCAGAGCTATATGGATTAGTTCAAGAGACGCCTCAAAAAGAGACTACCCCTTTTTATCCCAGATCTCCTTACGCCGTAGCAAAGCTTTATGCATATTGGATTACGGTTAACTACCGTGAGTCTTACGGTATGTATGCATGTAATGGAATTTTATTTAATCACGAATCACCTCGTCGAGGGGAAACTTTTGTAACCAGGAAAATTACTCGTGGCCTGAGTAATATCGCGCAGGGATTGGAGCATTGTTTATATCTGGGTAATCTGGATGCGCTTCGCGATTGGGGTCATGCAAAAGACTATGTGAGAATGCAGTGGATGATGCTTCAGCAGGATACTCCTGAAGATTTTGTCATAGCTACAGGAGTACAGTATTCGGTTCGTCAGTTTATCCAGTGGTCAGCCGCTGAATTGGGAATAGAGCTTGAGTTTAAGGGTGTGGGTGAGGCCGAGCAAGCGATTGTGACTAAGATATCAGGCGATAATGCCTCTGCGCTTAAAATTGGGAATGTGATTGTGAAAGTTGATCCTAGATATTTCAGACCAGCAGAGGTGGAAACTTTGCTCGGCGACCCCTCAAACGCAAAAAATAAACTTGGTTGGGTGGCAGAAATAAGCGCTCAAGATATGTGCACTGAGATGGTCAAAAATGATCTGCAAGAGGCAAAGCGTATCAAACTCCTTCAAGAGCATGGATACGATATTTCTTTACAGTTAGAGGTATAAAGAAAGTGAAAAAAATATTTGTGGCTGGCCACAACGGCATGGTTGGGTCGGCAATTTGTGGTCAATTGAGTGATGGAGGTGACGATGTTGTGATTGCCTCGCGAGATGAGCTTGATCTTACGAACCAGCTTCAAGTAGCGTCATTTTTTAAAGCACATAAATTTCACCAGGTATATCTTGCAGCTGCCAAGGTCGGTGGCATCCATGCGAACAACACTTATCCGGCCGAATTCATATATCAAAATTTAATGATCCAAAATAATATTATTCACTCGGCTTACAAATCCGGTGTCACTAAATTATTATTTTTAGGGTCGTCGTGTATTTACCCCAAACTTGCTAAACAACCAATTACTGAAAATGAGTTGCTTAATGGGTATTTAGAGCCGACCAATGAACCGTATGCGATAGCTAAGATCGCTGGAATAAAAATGTGCGAGAGCTACAATCGTCAATATGGGGTGGATTACAGAAGCGTAATGCCGACAAACTTGTATGGTCCTGGCGATAATTATCACCCGGAAAATAGTCATGTCATTCCTGCGCTCATCAGGAAAATGCATGAAGGAAAAGTAGGAAACGAACCAGAAGTAATTGTTTGGGGGTCCGGTCAAGCGCTCCGAGAATTTTTGTATGTTGATGATATGGCATCGGCGAGTATTCATGTCATGAATCTCGAAAAGGCGGTTTACGATGAAAATGTTAAGCCACAACTCAGTCATATAAATGTTGGCTATGGTGAGGACTGTACAATTGCCGATCTAGCTCAAGCGGTTGCCGGAGCTATTGGATTTAAAGGTAAGATAGTGCAGGATCGAACAAAGCCCGATGGAGCTCCGCGCAAGCTTATGGATAGCTCATTACTCCGATCTCTAGGCTGGCTGCCAAAATATTCATTGTCAGAAGGTTTGGAGTTAGCCTATCAAAATTTCATAGAGGATGAAAATCATAATAATTAAGAGTGAATTGATCAATGCCCAGGCATTCGAGGCTACACTAAGAGAGAGTATTCTGGACTCAGCAAAAGCTAGTCGTTTTGTAATAGGCGGCCTGATTTACTGAAAGCTAAAAAAGCAAATATTCAGACCGTTGCATAAGCCAACGGTAAAAGAAAAATACTTATTCTTGGGTTCTGATTGTGGGGTTGGCCCGTTATATCGAGTGGGATAGATAGTTCAACCATCTTATATTCATTCGGCGTTGGAGACGATATTTCATTCGATCTAGGAATGATAGACCGTTTTAAATGTGAAATATACGCTTTTGATCCAACGCCAAGGTGTAAGAATTGGATCGCATGTCAGACCTTGCCTGAGCAGTATCACTTTTATCCAGTTGGAATTGGCGATTATGATGGTGAAGCAGAGTTTTTTCCTCCAGCTCAGGAAAATCAAGTATCTTTCTCAAGGCGCCCCGTATCTGTTGCTGAGCCCATTACCGCTTCCATATTGCGACTCGAAACAATGATTAGTAATTATAATCTTCCAGGGCCGGATATTATTAAAATGGATATTGAAGGTTTCGAGTATTCAGTTATTGAGGATTTATTCAGGAGCAATATACGGCCTGCACTTCTTCTAGTTGAGTTCCACCATGGAATGTATGAGGGCGTCACAGCTGACGATACTATACAATCGGTCACTCTCCTTATCAAAGCTGGTTATGCTATCTTTTATGTGTCTGATAGTGGTCAAGAGTACGGTCTGAAAAAGGTATAAATTTTGTCATCTTCTTCTTATGTTATCTGGTCATCTGATTACTCCCAAACAAATGGTCAGGCAATAGTGACTGATTTTGTTGTCCGATCAATTGAAGAGATTAATTGGGAAAAGTTTATTTATCAACTGGGTTTCTCAGGAATTTGGAAGCTTCCTCTTCTAATTTTTCGGTTGTACTTGCATCTTGCTACCCATAGGCGTTCAACAGTCTATGTTGTTTCAAGTAGGTCCTTTTTTGGTTTTATCAGAGATATTCCGATTCTATGGCTCTCGATGCTGGGGTTCAGAGTGATAGCCCATAGCCACGGTTCGGACATCGTGACATTGCTTTCCTCTGGTTTTATGTCGCCCTTTGCTCGATTTCTCTATCGTCGATGTGTCGTAATTGTCCCTTCGGAGCACCTCCTCGATCAGTTGCGTGAACTGAAATGCGTCAACGTGCGGGTTTGTGAAAACTTCACAACATTTTTAATGGATTACGAAATCGAAAACGAAGTTAGTGAAGATGGGGTTTTTACGGTATTGTGGAACTCTAATATTATTTCATCCAAAGGGGTATTCGACGTTGCCACAGCCGTCATGGCGCTTAATGATCGAGGTTACCAAATAGAGTTGATTGCGCTGGGACAAGTTGTTCCAGACGAAGAGATGACTCGTGCTGAAGCGCAATGTAAGTTAGATCAGTTTGCCGAAAAAAAATGGTTTCGATATGTGGGGCGCGTCCCTAGTGACACTGTATTAGCCTGGTTAAGGATAGCAAACGTAGTATGTTTGCCATCTAGATATCGAAGTGAATGCCAGCCTCTGGCGGCTATACAAGCTATGTGTCATGGGTTGCCACTAGTCTTAGCTGATACGTTGGCTCTCCACACAACGGCAGGAGAATATCCTGCAATTTATGTACAGAGCGGCAGTGTTGAGGAAATATGTACTGCGATTATCCAGTCCATGGGATCCTATGCCGACCACAAAGTGTTGGCTGATAACTCATTAATAGCACGTAGAAGGTTTTCGAAGGAGAAATTCGGTAAAACTATGCTTTCAGTTCTAACTGATGATTCTAATTATTAAAGAATTGGTTTTCCTTTGCCTAAGTTTTATCGTCATCTTAATAAATTTTATTGGGCCAAATTTGTCATGATGTTCGTGAATTGCCCTTAATTTTAAATAACCATAAGATAGTTGGAAATGTTAAAAAAAGTAAGAAGTTACGCTCGGGAAAAACCTTTTATTCGACGATTTATAGGCCATATCCTCCCATCAACGGGTCTTTTTGATCGTATTTTTAGGAATTGGAAGGTCGATGACGCTTGGCGTGAAAGGATTAATATATGTATATCTTGTCCTGACAATGCATATATTCCAAGATGTGAAGGCGCAGGGACTATTAAAAATGGTAAACAGTTAATGCATAATGGTATACGCGTTAATGTTGGAAGTTACTATGGACCTGAAAAAACGACGCTGCTCCTTGAAAATAAGGGTGTTCATGAACCGCAGGAAGAGTACCTGTTTCAGCTTGTTTTGGATTTCATTGATAGTAAAGACTCGTCGCAAAAGGTGATGGTTGAGCTTGGTAGTTTTTGGGCTTTCTATTCTCTTTGGTTTAAGTCTAGGTTTCCTCAGGCCGAAGTATTAATGATTGAACCGGAAGAATTTAATATTGAATCTGGTAAAAGAAATTTCTCAACGAATGCTGTTGAGGGGGTTTTTGTAAACGCGTTTGTTGGCGATAAACATGAGCAAAAAAAGTCTTCTGGTGTTAGAACTATTACCGTTGATGGCATTAAAGATGAGTTTGAACTTGATAATATAGATATCCTTCATAGCGATATTCAGGGATATGAGGTGGCCATGCTGGCTGGGGCAGAAAATATTTTGAGCAACCATTTGGCTGAATTTTTGTTCATTTCCACCCACTCTAACGAGCTTCATCGGGATTGTTTAGAAACCATTACAGCGCATGATTACCGAATTATTTGCGATATCGATTTGGATGATACCTATTCTGAGGACGGACTCATAGTGGCATGTAATAAGACTTCTACTTTTGAATGCTCAGGTGCGATATCGAAGAGATCTCAGCTCTCTTAAGTTAGCTGTGTTGGCGCGGTTAAGTCACCAGTCTCATGGCGAACCAGCTTGCGTATTTATATAATGATGTCAATTGCCTAGCGCTAGCAGTATAAGTCTCAACATTAATATTCACACTACAAGAGTCTAATTATCTTGGCTAAAAAAACAAAAATAGCAGTGGTTGGATCCGGGTATGTGGGAATGTCACTCTCGGTTCTCCTGGCGCAGCACAACGATGTGACAGTGCTGGATATTGATGCGGCAAGAGTCAATAAAATTAACCACAAGCAATCTACGGTTGCCGATACAAAAATCGAACTATTCCTGGCTGAAAAATCACTATCCTTGATTGCTACATTGGACAAGCAAGACGCCTATGACGGTGCTAGCTTTATCATTGTGGCAACACCTACTAACTATGATTCGGACACAAACCGTTTTGATACTAGTTCAGTGGACGCGGTGGTTGAGGATGCGCTTAAGTTAAATCTTGATGCGGTTGTCGTCATCAAATCGACGATTCCAGTTGGTCACACAAAATCGCTTCAAGAAAAATACGAAACTGACCGAGTTATCTTCTCTCCTGAGTTTTTGAGAGAGGGTCAGGCGCTTAAAGATAACCTTTACCCATCACGAATCATTGTGGGCAGCCAGTGTAAAGCAGGCATTAAATTTGCTGAATTACTGAAGCAGGGTGCTGACAAGGTAGACATTGAAATTCTCTTTATCCGATCTACCGAGGCTGAAGCGGTCAAGTTGTTTGCTAATACCTACCTAGCAATGAGAGTCTCGTTTTTTAATGAGCTAGATTCTTACGCTCTAGCGCGCGAACTAGATACCAAAAGCATTATCGACGGTGTGTGTCTTGATGAGCGGATAGGTAATGGTTATAACAACCCCTCCTTTGGTTATGGCGGGTATTGTCTTCCCAAAGATACGAAGCAGTTACTGGCCAATTATGAGCAGGTGCCCCAGACATTAGTTGAGGCTATTGTTTCGTCCAACACCACGCGTAAAGATTTTATTGCCGCAGAAATTTTAAAGGAAAAATCTAAGACTGTCGGCTTCCATCGCCTTGTTATGAAGGAAGGTAGTGACAACTTTAGGTCTTCAGCTGTTCAAGGCATTATCAAAAGGATCAAAGCTAAAGGGGTTGAGGTTCTTGTTTATGAGCCTGCTCTACGAGAATTGGATTTTTTTGGGTCAGAAGTTGTGAAAGATCTCGATCAGTTCAAGTCAAGGTCCCAGATCATCGTCGCAAATCGACGATCTAATGAATTAAGTGACAGCTGGTCTAAGGTTTTTACCAGGGATATTTTCAACAAGGATTGAGCATAAAGGTCGGCACTTGGGGCGCGACTGCACCATATTCGTTTTATCCGGGAAAAAATCTTGGTGCTATGGGGATGCAGGTGCCGTATTGACCGAAAACCTTGAGCTGTTGAAAAGAATGACGAAGTTCGCTCGACATGGTGGGCTAGTTAAAGGCGAGCATGAAATCGAAGGAATTAATAGTCGCCTTGATGGAATGCAAGCGGCAATACTCTCAGTGAAACTAAAAAACCTCAAGGATTGGACGAAGAAGCGAAGGAATCTAGCAGCCTATTACAATGAAGCATTGAAGGGTTGCAACGAGTTAGTAGTTCCCAAAGAGGTGCATGGATGTAATTCAGCGTGGCATCTGTATGTTATAAAAACGAGTGGGCTTCCCTCGTTGCCATGTTATGAATATCTTGGACACCATAAAAGCGATTTCCCGGTGGCGAATGAGCTTGCTGAAACATGCTTATCGTTGCCCTTATTCCCTGAGATGGAAGCTCGAGAGCAGGAATATGTGGTCCAACATATTTATAAATACTTTGAGCAAAAGTAAGTTCCAATCGAAACGAACACTATTGAGAATGATAAAAATTAATGTTAGGTAAATCCATAAAAAAACAAATCAGGCGTAGTACTTTCTTATTTTCATTCTTTATAAGAGTTCGCGATTATTTTTCGTTTATAAATTATACTATGCGAGGGAGTTTTTCACAGTATGGTGAGGACAAGTTCTTTAAGCAATTTTTTTCAAAACAACAGTCAGGTCGATATCTGGATATAGGCGCAAG
>JBLHKL010000072.1:0-10717 GCA_047618295.1 Gammaproteobacteria bacterium
GTTCATCAAAACCAGCGATCACATTCATCATAAGGGCTGCGTCTTCAGCGGTCTGCGTCATCGGTCCACCTTGATCAAGACTTGATGCAAAGGCGATCATGCCATAGCGGGAAACCCTGCCATACGTCGGTTTCAGGCCGGTTATGCCGCAAAGTGAAGCGGGTTGTCTAATCGAACCACCGGTATCAGTGCCTGTTGCTGCTGGACTTAAACGAGCGGCAACCGCGCTTGCTGAGCCACCTGATGATCCACCGGGGACAGTGTCTTGATCCCATGGGTTTTTAACGGCACCATAAAAACTGGTTTCATTGGATGAGCCCATGGCAAACTCATCCATGTTGGTTTTACCAATATTTACTATTCCAGCCGCATTCATTTTTTCAATAACAGTTGCATCATATGGCGCAATAAAATTATCTAACATCTTTGAACCGCAGGATGTTTTTATACCCTTGGTGCAAAAAATATCTTTTTGCGCAATGGGGATGCCGGTTAAAGGTGAGGCATTACCGGCAGCACGTTGTTGGTCAGCAGACTTTGCCTGATCTAATGCCAACTCTTCATTGATGGTGATAAAACAATTTAATGATTCATTGAATTTTTTACAGCGATCAAGATAGAGCTTTGTTAATTCTTCACTGCTGATCTGATTCGATTCAAGTGCAGTTGATAGTTGAGCCAATGTAGATTGATGCATGATTGTTATTGAATAAACTTAAGTTGGAATATTGGAAATATTATTGAGATCTTATTCAATAACTTTTGGTACGAGATAACAGCCATTATCTGTTAGCGGTGCATTCTTTTGAAATTGCTCACGTTGGTTGACTTCCGTTACCGCATCAGTTCGAAGCCGTGCAGTTAAGTCTAAGGGATGGGCAATTGGAGAGATTCCGTCGGTGTCGACAGAATTCATGGTTTCAACCAGACCTAAAATATTTGAAAGTTCATCACTATAAGTGGAGATATCTTGCTCATCGATTGACAATCTGGCCAACCAGGCGATTTTTTGCACTTCTGATTTATCGAGGGACATAAACTAGCCGTTGTTATTTGTTGAAAAAGGAGGAATTTATCACATTCCTTTGCTTGCCCAAAGCCTCGCCCATTGTTAAAGTTACGCTTTCGAACTTTAGGTGATCTTAGTGGGGTCTGGGATTGCTAAAATGCCGCAAACAATGATTTTAGAGGATTTCAGCATAAGACAGTTGCTACCCAATCCTTCCACTATAGCCACCTGTCGAGACTATATCACAATGCTAATACTAACTAACTGGTTTAATACATGTTTAACAGATTAAGAGGCCTTTTTTCCAATGATTTATCTATTGATTTAGGCACCGCAAATACCCTTATTTATGTCCGTGGAAAGGGCATTGTTCTCAATGAACCCTCTGTTGTTGCTATACGAAATGATGGCAACAAAATAAATGCCAAATCAATTATCGCTGTTGGCACGGAAGCAAAGAAAATGTTGGGTCGTACACCAGGCCACATAACTGCCATTCGACCATTAAAAGATGGGGTGATAGCTGATTTTACTGTCACAGAAAAAATGTTGCAGTATTTTATTCATCATGCACATGGTTCTACATTATTCAAACCGAGCCCACGTGTACTGGTTTGCGTGCCTTGTGGTTCTACTCAGGTGGAACGACGCGCCATCCGAGAATCTGCCAGCGGTGCTGGTGCTCGAACGGTACATTTAATTGAAGAACCTATGGCAGCTGCAATAGGTGCTGGAATGCCAGTAAGTGATGCACGCGGCTCTATGGTATTGGATATTGGTGGCGGAACCACCGAAGTGGCTGTTATTTCACTGAATGGTATTGTCTATTCCGATTCAGTGCGTATTGGTGGTGATCGATTCGATGAGGCAATCATAAACTATGTACGTCGCAATTATGGAAGCTTAATTGGTGATGCAACGGCTGAGCGCATTAAGCATGAATTAGGTTGTGCCTATCCAGGTAATGAAATTAATGAAATGGAAGTAAGGGGTCGTAATCTTGCAGAAGGTATTCCCAGAAGTTTCACATTAAACAGTAATGAAATACTGGAAGCTTTACAAGAACCATTATCAGGCATCGTTGGTGCTGTTAAGAATGCATTGGAAAAGACGCCGCCTGAACTAGGGTCAGATGTTGCTGAACGTGGTTTAGTATTGACCGGTGGAGGTGCTTTGTTGAGAGATCTTGATAGGCTCTTAATGGAAGAAACAGGATTGCCGGTCATCATCGCAGAAGACCCATTAACCTGTGTTGCCAGAGGTGGTGGACGATATCTTGAAATGATAGATGAATTTGGGACTGATATACTTGCCTCGGAGTAATCACTGAAGACGGAGGACGTCTATTAACACACTGTTTCAAAAAAGTTCATCTACTAACATTCGTTTTGTGGTCTTTGCTGTGCTCTCGGTTTTATTAATGGCTGTCGATCATCATCAAGGCCACCTGAAAATTATACGTACGACCCTGTCAACATTGGTATATCCCATACAGTATGTCGTTAATCTACCCATCGAAATAACAGATTGGGTTTCGAGTTCGCTGGTCACTCATAACAGTTTGTTAAAAGAAAACGATCGATTAAAACAAGAACGATTACTCCTGAGTTCAAAATTACAGCGATACGAAGTGTTGGAAACCGAAAATAGACGCTTACGTGAACTGCTTGAATCATCTTTCCGTATTAACGATAAGGTACTTGTTGCGGAACTGATTGCAGTAGAACTTCAATCATTTAGAAGACAAGTCGTCATCAATAAAGGTCTACGAGAAGAGGCTTATGATGGTCAACCGATTGTAGATTCATCTGGCATTATGGGTCAGATTGTTCATGTGGGACCCTTTTCAAGTACGGTACTTTTGATTACTGATCCAAACCATGCCTTGCCGGTTCAGGTAAATAGAAATGGTTTACGCGCTATTGCAGTCGGTACCGGACAAAATGATAAACTCTTACTTGAGCATTTACCCAATAATTCAGATATTCGTGTTGGTGATCTAATCGTCTCTTCGGGTCTCGGTCGACGTTTCCCCTCGGGGTATCCGGTTGGTGAAATTGAGAAAATTTCTCGTGATCCTGGAGAACCCTTTGCCAAAGTAATGATTAAACCAAGCGCACAATTGAGTCAGAGTCGCGAAGTATTGATGGTATGGCCTTATGAAAAAATAAATGAAATGAATAAAGAATCAAAAGAGTCAGCTATAAAATGATTGGGCTGAAGGAAGCTCAACAAGGTAACGGGGTAATTGCTATGAGCTTTATTTTAGCACTTATGTTGACGGCCTTGCCTTTACCCGATTGGGCAGTGAATTGGAGACCAGCATGGGTTGCCATTATCTTAATCTATTGGTGTATGGCAGTGCCTGATCGCGTCGGTATTTTTATAGCCTGGTTTTTAGGCTTATTACTGGATGTGCAACAAGGAACTGTGCTTGGTCAAAATGCTTTGGGTCTGACCTTACTCGCGGCTCTTACAATAAATTCTCACCAACGTATGCGAGCCTATCCCTTGTCACAGCAAGCCGTATTGGTTTGTTTTTATCTTTTATTCTATGAACTAATTATGCTGCTGGTATCAGGCTATTTAGGTACGAGTACGCGTGATTGGACTTATTGGATGCCAGCTATTACCAGCATGTTATTGTGGCCATGGTTATTCATCATTTTGAGAGATGTGCGTCGTAAGTACAATATCGCTTAAGGCCAAAAAAAATAGTTATGGCTAAGGAGTTTAACCTCAAAGATCAAGACCATGAATCAAGCCTGATAGTCAGGCGTGTTTATATTTCTGCTTTTATAATTTTGATGTTAATCATTATGATTATTTCAAGAATATTCTATTTGACGGTATTGCAACATGAGCACTATTCGACATTGTCACAATCAAACCGAGTCAAAATCACACCTATACCGCCAATCAGAGGCCTTATTTATAGCCGTGACGGAGTCATTCTTGCGGAGAATAAACCAACATTTAGTCTTGGAGTAATTCCTGAGCAGATTGATGATATAGATGAAACTATTGCGCAACTTAAAGAAATAGTTTTGATTGAAGATAGTGATATTGAGCGATTTAAAAAAGCACTTAAGAAAAAAAGAAGATTTGAAAATATACCATTACGACTAAATTTAAATAAAGAAGAAGTTGCACTATTTGCAGTTAATCGACATCGTTTTTCTGGTGTTGATGTTGTCGCCGGCCTCAATCGATATTATCCCTTAGGTGAAAAATTAGTACATGCCATCGGTTATGTTGCCCGTATAGATGATGATGATGTTAAGAGCCTTGATGAATCAAACTATAGTGGCACAATCCATATTGGCAAACTTGGAATTGAGAAGTCCTATGAGTCATTACTGCACGGTGATGTTGGATACCAACAGGTTGAAGTTAATGCTCAGGGCAGAGTTGTTCGTGTGCTTGATCGTACTGCACCGAAACCGGGTGAGAATATTCATCTAACGATTGATCTTTCTTTGCAACAGATTGCCATAGATGCGTTGGAAAATAGGCGCGGTGCTATTGTTGCTATGGACCCAAGAAATGGTGATGTATTAACCTTTGTCAGCTCACCTGGATATGACCCAAATAAATTTGTAAATGGTATTGATAGTAAATCATATAATTTATTATTGGCATCAAAAGACAAACCATTAATCAATCGTGTTATCCAGGGAAAATATCCGCCTGGTTCCACGGTTAAACCTTTTATGGGATTAATTGGTTTGGAAAATGGCGTTAGAGTGAATGCGGATGAATCATGGTGCCCAGGCTGGTTCTCTTTGAAAGGGCATGCTCATCGATACCGGGATTGGAAGAAGCAGGGGCATGGCCACACTGATCTGCATAAAGCGATTATGCAATCATGTGATGTGTATTTTTATACTCTGGCATATGAACTTGGGATTGATCGTATTTATGAAGGCATGTCTCAGTTTGGTTTTGGGCAGATAACGGGTATTGATATCGGCGGTGAGTCAAAAGCTTTAATGCCCTCGAGAGAGTGGAAGCGCAATGCATTGGGAGAAGTATGGTATCCAGGTGAAACATTAATACTGGGTATTGGACAAGGTTATTCTTTAGCAACACCACTGCAATTGGCTAAGGCCACAGCAACGCTTGCAAATAAAGGACACATTATCCGACCGCGCCTGGTTTCAAGTACAAGTAATTCCATTACCAACGAAGTAAATGCAATACCTAATCATTCTGAAAGTAAGGTTACACTTTCTAATAGCGCCTATTGGGATGACATGATTACTTCAATGAAAGATGTTGTGCACGGCGTCGGTGGTACTGCGTGGCGTAGCGGCTTGAATGCCGAATACAACTTTGCCGGTAAGACTGGTACTGCACAAGTTATAGGAATAGCACAGGATAAAGAGTATAAAAAAGAAGAGATTGCTGAAGAGTTTCAAGACCATGCGTTATTCATTGCTTTTGCACCTGTAGAGGCACCAAGAATTGCGATAGCAATCATAGTTGAAAACGGTGGCGGCGGATCAAAAACGGCTGCGCCTATAGCACGTAAAATGTTTGATCATTTTATGAACAATCGAGACTTGATAAATAAAGGTTAGCGCTCTTGGAAGAACAAAGTATTGGTCAACGTCTGCATATTGATTTCCCATTATTCTTCGGTATTTTGGTGTTATGCATTATTGGTTTAGTGGTCATTTACAGTGCTGGTGGGCAGGACATAAATCTGGTTTACCGACAAGCGGTAAAATTACTGATTGCCTTGGTCGGCATGGTGATAGTTGCTCAATTACCGCCAGCAGAAATCGCTAGATGGTCATTTGGCTTGTTCCTGTTTGGGATAGTCCTGTTAATTCTGGTTATATTCTATGGTGATGTAGGAAAGGGTGCCCAACGTTGGTTAGACTTGAAGATATTTCGTTTTCAACCATCAGAATTAATGAAGTTGTCAGTCCCCATGATGGTGGCATATTATCTTGCTGATAAAACATTACCGCCACGATTTTTAACGGTCGTCACAGTTTGTGTGATGATTACCATCCCGGTTTTATTAATTGCGAAACAACCTGATTTGGGTACTGCTTTATTAGTAGCCACTGCCGGTTTTTCTGTCTTATTTATAGCCGGTATTTCATGGCGCTTACTCACGTTCATGGGTGGGTTGGCGGCTGCAGGGGCCCCCGTACTTTGGTATTTCATGCATGATTATCAGAAGCAACGGGTTTTGAGCTTTCTAAATCCTGAGAATGATCCTCTAGGTGCCGGATATCACACAATTCAGTCTAAGATTGCGATTGGCTCGGGCGGTTTTTATGGCAAAGGTTGGTTGAATGGAACCCAATCGCATTTAGAATTTTTACCAGAACGGTCGACGGATTTTATCTTTGCGGTATTTTGTGAAGAGTTTGGTATGTTAGGCGTGTTGTTTTTATTATGTATTTATCTGTTCATCATTTCACGCGGGCTTTATATTGCCATTAATGCGCAACATACCTTCGGTCGGTTATTGGCCAGTGGTTTAACATTAACCTTCTTTGTTTATATCTTTGTGAATATGGGCATGGTTACCGGACAGTTGCCAGTAGTAGGGGTTCCATTGCCACTGGTTAGCCATGGAGGCACCTCAATGGTAACATTGATGATTGGCTTCGGTATCATCATGGCAATACACACTCATAGACGTTTTCTCTCATTTTAATAATATGAAAAAACTTAATTTAATAATATTCACGCTATTGTGCTTATGGTTTCCTTTCACGCAGGCTAATACAGATGTGTCGACTGTGCAGGATAAATTTATTGAGAAGATGGCATCTCAATATGACTTTGACGCGACAAGTCTAAAAAAGCTGTTTAGCCAAGTCATCGTTTCGGAAACAATTCTCAAAGCAATTTCAAAACCAGCAGAAAAAAGATTGCCTTGGTATAAATACAGAAACATATTTTTAAAGAAAAAACGCATTAATGAAGGTGTTGAGTTTCTGGATAAACACCGGGAAAAACTGCAGGCAGCGGAAAAACAATTTGGTGTCCCTGCTGAAATAATTACCGCAATCATTGGTGTCGAAACTTTTTATGGTCGGATTGCCGGAAGTTATCGAGTTGTCGATGCGCTAAATACTTTAGGGTTTCATTACCCAAAGCGAGCTGCTTTTTTTCGTAATGAGTTTGAGCAGTTTTTATTGCTTGCTCGTGAACAGGGTTTTGACCCACTTAGCTTAAAAGGATCTTACGCCGGCGCAATGGGTATGCCACAATTTATATCGAGTAGTTATCGTCATTATGCGATCGACTTCGACGGAGACAATATAATTGATATCTGGAATAACCCGGATGATGCCATTGGTAGTGTTGCAAATTATTTTGCCGAACATGGTTGGAAGAAGGATAAACCTATTATTGCCAAGGTGAAGGTAGAGGGTGATAAATATAAAGGTGTGTTAGGCAACGGTCTTGAGCCAGATGTAGATGAGTCTGAATTGGAAAAACTGGGTATAAAATCAAATTCACTTTTTGAAAAAAGTGAAAAATTAAAACTATTCAAATACGAGCAGAAAAATACCAATGAATATTGGTTGGCACATAAAAACTTTTATGTCATAACTCGCTACAATCATAGCCATTTATACGCTATGGCTGTCTATCAATTAGCGTCAGAGATTGAAAAACATATTAATAAAACATCTCAGGCTCTAGATTAATAGACATGTCTTTAGTTTTAAAAATATTCACTGGAAGAATAGTAATAAGGCTATTTGTATTGCTTGCGACATTATTTTTATCGGCTTGTGGAAGTGTCGGTATTGCTCCTTCATCGAGTGATAAAGCGCCAAGTAAACAAGTTGATGTTTCCAATATCCCGAATGCTGTGCCCAAGGAAGAGCCTAAAAGTCGCTATGGTAATCCAAAGTCATATGTTGTTTTTGATAAACGATATTATGTGATGGAAAGCAATAAAGGATTTGTGGAAAAGGGTATTGCCTCATGGTATGGCACAAAATTTCATGGCCGACGTACTTCTAGTGGTGAGACCTATGATATGTATGCGATGACAGCGGCACATAAGAACTTACCGTTACCTACTTATGTTGAAGTAACTAATCTAAAAAATGGCAAACAAATTATAGTTAAGGTTAATGATCGCGGACCTTTTCATGAGAATCGCATTATTGACCTTTCTTATACCGCTGCCACTAAGCTTGATATTGTAAAAAATGGAACTGGACTGGTTGAAATCAGGGTTGTTGGACTAGGGCAGACTGTCGCTGTTGATGCAGCTAAAGGTGCGCCTGTTGTAAGTACCTCAACTGTAAAGAATGAAGATGGTTTTTATATTCAGGTGGGGTCATTTGGCAATTTAAGTAATGCCGAAGGCTTAAAGCAAAAACTAGCACCAATTGGCAAAGACAAGATAAACATTAGTGAGGTCGTTGTTTCTGGTAATGCCCTGTATCGAGTCAGGATTGGACCGCTAACTGATATAGATCAGGCCGACGCTATTATTTCAGACCTGACTAACTATGATGTTAATGAACATCGTATTGTCACTGATTAGACATTAATGGATATGAAAATAAGATTATTTAAAGTTATATTTTTTCTGGTATTTGTACCTCTGCAAGTTACCGCGGGTGAAATGATAGTTCCTGCGGCACCTACAATAAAAGCCTCATCCTACGTGGTGATGGATTTTAATAGTGGAGATATATTGGTAGAACAAAATACAGATCAGAAACTACCACCCGCTAGCTTAACCAAAATCATGACTATCTATGTTGTGGCCAGTGAGCTAGAGAATGGAAAAATTTCGCTTGAAGATGAAGTGTTGGTGAGTGAAAAAGCTTGGCGCACAGAAGGCTCAAGGATGTTTATTGAGGTTAATAAGAAAGTTAAGCTTGATGATCTGCTTCATGGCGTCATTATTCAATCAGGAAATGATGCCAGTGTTGCATTGGCTGAATATATATCAGGTACCGAAGGTGTCTTTGCTGATTTGATGAATAAACATGCAGAGCAGTTAGGCATGAACAATTCACACTTTGTTAATAGTACCGGTTTACCCGACCCTGATCACTATACGACTGCTAGCGATTTAGCTAAATTAGCCCAAGCATTAATAAGAGACTACCCGGAAGTTTATGCATTACACAAAATAAAGGAATACACCTTTAATAAAATTAAACAACATAATCGGAATAAATTACTTTGGCGAGATCGTAGTGTTGATGGAATAAAAACAGGTCATACGGAAGCAGCAGGTTATTGTTTGGTAGCATCCGCCGTTAGAGATGGTATGCGGCTTATTTCTGTTGTAATGGGGACAGATGGAATGAATGCCAGAGCAAAAGCCAGTCAAGCAATATTAAATTACGGATTTCGGTTCTTTGAGACGCACAAACTTTATAGCGCAGGAGATTTGATTACCAGTGTTAAAGTATGGAAAGCAGACATTGATAATCTTAACTTAAGTGTTAATAAGGATATCTATATTACAGTTCCAAGAGGCCAGTATGAAAAACTTGAGCCAGTTGTAGAGGTGGATAAAAAGATCATAGCTCCTGTTAATAAAGGTGATCAAAAAGGTGTGCTAAATATAATGTTGGAAAATAAAAATATTACAACAGTACCGCTATTAGCACTCGAATCGATCGTTGAAGGTGGCATCGTTAATAGATTAAAAGATGAAGTGTATCTTTTGTTTGAATAAGAATTATGACTACGGTTTATTTAAACGGGGAGTATAAACCTCTTTCAGAAGCATCAATTAACGTGCTTGATCGTGGCTTTACCTTTGGCGATGGGGTTTATGAAGTCATCCCAATTTTTAACCGTACAATATTTCGTTTTGATGAACATATGCAGCGTCTTGAGAATAGCTTGAAGGCTATTTTTATGGAGAATCCGTATTCTTCTACAGAATGGTCCTCAATATTTGAAAATCTAATAGAGACTGTTGAACAGACTGAACAGTCCATTTATCTACAAATCACGCGTGGTGTCACCGAACGAGATCACGACATTTCGCTTGCCGAAAATCCAACAATTTTCGCAATGAGTCGACCAATCGAAAAGAAGGATTTGTCCGACGGAATTAATGCAATTACTCATGAAGATATTCGGTGGCAATATTGCGATATTAAGGCTATTACCCTATTACCGAGTGTGTTGCTCAGGCATAAAGCAAAACAACAGGGCGCAAAAGAAGCTATCCTGATTAGGGACGGTTATATAACAGAAGGTGCCGCAAGTAATGTCTTTATCTGCAAAAATAATGAGATATTTACGCCACCTAAAAACAGTCATGTTTTACCTGGTATAACACGAGATTTAGTAATTGAAATACTGGCCGATCATAAAATGACTTATTCTGAGACAACGATCAGTGAAGAAGAATTATTGAGTGCTGATGAAGTCTGGATTACTAGTTCAACTTGGGAGGTCGTGCCCGTGACCCAACTAAATAATATGCCTGTAGGAACTGGAGAAGCAGGCCCCTTGTGGCAAATAGTTAATCAGCTTTACCAGGAATTTAAATCGGGATACTGTAATTAATCATGGAAATATATAAATCATTTACCATTGAAGCGGCACATCGCTTGCCCAATTTACCTGATGATCATAAATGCAGTCGATTACACGGTCATTCTTTCACGATAGAAGTACATGTCTCAGGTGATGTTGATGAAACTACGGGTTGGGTGATGGATTTTGCTGATATAAGCCGGG
>JBLHKL010000073.1:0-10610 GCA_047618295.1 Gammaproteobacteria bacterium
TATGACTGTATTGAGAGAAACATTAAAATAGGAATCAATATTATTTTCATAAGCTTAGCTTTCAAATCTATAACGATTATCATAAATAATACACTATAAAACACTGGTGATAACCCAATCATGGCCTTTGAAGAACTAATTAATAAAGAATTTCCCCTGGATGAAAGTATTTGTTACCTGAACCATGCAGCAGTATCACCTTGGCCTCAGCGAACCGCTGATGCTGTTTGTCAGTTTGCAAATGAAAACACAAGGCTAGGAGCTACAAATTATCTCGTATGGCTAGAGAAAGAAGCTGAGCTACGCCAACAGCTTAAGCGTTTAATAAATGCACCTTCTGTAGACGATATATCGCTCTTAAAAAACACTTCAGAAGCCTTATCTGTAGTCGCAGAAGGTATCGATTGGCAATCTGGAGATAATATCGTGAGTTCTGATGAAGAATTCCCGTCAAATAGGCTTCCTTGGCTAGCACAAGAGAAAAATGGAGTAGAGTTTCGGGAGATAAGCCTAACTAATGGAGCATCGCCTGAAGCAGCGTTAATCGACGCATGTGATGATAAAACACGTTTATTAACAATAAGTTCCGTTCAATATGGCACAGGTAAATGTCCAGATTTAACGCTGCTTGGAGAGTATTGTCATGCGAACAATATACTGTTTTGTGTTGATGCGATTCAAAGTTTAGGCGCCCTGCCTTTTGATTGTCAGGCCATAAAAGCTGATTTTGTTATGGCAGATGCACACAAATGGATGTTAGGGCCGGAAGGAATTGCATTATTTTACTGTAAGGCCGAGATCAGAGATTCGCTTAGCTTGCATCAATATGGATGGCACATGGTTAAGGATGTCGGAAACTATGACTCCAAGGAATTGACGTATGCTGAAACAGGCCGGCGCTTTGAATGTGGGAGTCCCAATATGCTAGGAATTCACGCCTTGTCGGCTAGTCTTTCCTTAATTGAAGAAATAGGGATAGAAGGTATATCAGCTAATATTAGTAATAATGTTAGCTACCTCATTGATTTATTAAGGAATATACCTGGTTTAACATTTGTTTCCCCGACAACTAAGCCACACTATGCAGGGATAGTAACGTTTACTATTGATGGCATTAATATTCCTAAACTTTATTCTAAGTTAATGAAAAATAGGCTGATTTGTGCAAATCGTGCTGGTGGGATAAGGTTTTCACCTCATTTCTATAGTAGTCGAAAAACTATCGATAAATCACTTGAGATTCTAACCGCATCTATTTGAATTAATTAAATAACTTTCGGTAATTTATAGTTGTTTGATTTGCCAGAACATCAAAATCTATTTCTTTTAATCCCGAAATGAATTCTGCAACATAGCGCACATAAGCAGGTTGGTTTGTCTTTCCTCTGAATGGCACTGGGGCTAAATAAGGCGAGTCTGTTTCAACTAACATTTGCTCCAATGGAACAAGTTTAGCTACCTCATGGAGGTCTTTGGCGTTCTTAAAGGTGACAATACCTGAAAAAGAGATGAGGAAGTTTAGGTCCATAGCTGCCTGTGCGGTTTCCCAATCTTCAACAAAGCAATGCATTACCCCGCCTACTTGATCAGCACCCTCTTCTTTCAATATTCTGATTACATCATCCTTGGCCTCTCGAGTATGAATAATCAAGGGCTTATCTAGCTGTTTAGCGGCATTTATGTGAGTTCGAAATCGATCACGCTGCCATTCAAGATCACCTTCACTTCGAAAATAATCTAGACCGGTTTCTCCTATAGCGACGACTTCGTCACTACTCGCTAAATCTAAGATATCTTCTATAGCAGCTTCATTTTCTAGTTCAGTATTGGGATGAATGCCAACAGAGGCTGAGATCATGTCATGTTGACTGGCTAAATTGATAATATCAGGCGAGCCTTCTAGATCTATGGCAACACAGAGCATGTGTTCAATATCATTCTGTTTTGCATTATTTAAAATATCGTTGATAGATATGTCTTCACTCAATAGTGGAATGTGACAGTGGGAATCTATCAGAGAAGACAAGACGGTGGGCAGAATTTATTTTAAAACAGTTACTTACTGGCAATTACATGGTGTGAGTTGGACGATCTGATTTTAATGCACCAGCTAATTGGTTTTCGATTTTGCTTTTGGTGGCACCTTTGTCCAATTCACTAAACTGTACGCCTATGCCGGCAATTTTATTTCCCTGAGCGCCCTGTGGCGTGATCCAAGCAACTTTACCTGCGACAGGCAGTTTGTCTTTACTGTCGGTTAAGGTTAATAGCATGAAGACTTCATCGCCTAATTTGTAGGTTTTAGCAGTAGGTATAAATAGACCACCATTTTTCACAAATGGCATATAAGAAGCATAAAGCGCGCTTTTATCTCTAATGGTTAGGGATAAGATACCTTGTCGTGGATCGCGGCCTGCAGCCATTTACCTATACTCCTGTTACTTTGCTATTTCAGGGTTGTTCCAATGCAGCACAATCTCTTCAAGTATGCTCAATGGGTTGTAATTCATTGGTCCAGTCGATTGCTGGTATTTCAATAATACAAAATCGTAATTCCTGACCAATGCGACCAAGTCTAATGAATTTACAAGGTCTTGCAAGTCTTCTTTCAAGTCAAGGTTTATCAGGTTTGCTCTATCACGAAGCAATTTAAGACGAATCAAATCCAGTATTATCTTCATTAACCAGTTAAGAATATTTTCCAGTCCCAATGTTTGCCAATTGGCAGCAATTTGGATGGGGTCGCAATTTTTTTTGCTCATTAATTTTAGGTCTTTAAGTAGAGTGAGTCGAAACTCTAATTGCTCTTCCTCAATCAAAGAAAGTGCTTTTAATGGCCCTCCTCCAGATAAACGAAGCAATGCTTCCGCAGATAGTTTTGAATCAACTAACTTATCCTTAAGCCAATCTATGTCCATTTGCTTGTACGCAGGCTTAAAATCTATTCGTTGGCATCGACTTCTGATGGTTATGGGTAGTTTCGAAGGTCTAGAGCTCAATAGAAATAACATGGACTGAGAAGGAGGTTCTTCTAGCGTTTTTAATAATGCATTTGCTGTTGCACGGTTCATTGCATCTGCAGGTTCAATGATCACAATTTTCTGCTTTCCTAAAAAACTCTTTAAGGCCACAAATTCAATCAGTTCACGTACCTGTGCGATTTTAATTTGTTTACCGGTTTCTTCAGGTTCGATGAGATTTAAATCAGGATGATTTCCGGCATTATATAATTGACAACTTTGGCATGTGCCACAGGCGTGATTGGTTTCAGGGTCTTTTGATAAACACAACAATTGCATGGCCGCAGTTTGTGCAAATTGTTTCAGACCGATTCCTTCGGGACCACAAAGCAATATTGCATGCGGTAAGCGATCCTGCTGTTGCATCTCCATCAGCCGCTGCCATTGCTCATTTTGCCAGGGATAGATGTTTATCATAGATGCTCTTGCAATATTTTCTGTACTTGCTGTTTCACATTTTCCAGAGATTCACCTGAATCAATGATTCGAAAACGTGTCGGTTCTTTAATTGCCCGTTCAAGATAACACGAACGGACACGTTCAAAGAACAGGATGTCTTCTTGCTCAAACCGATCGGCTTGGCTTCTTTTCCCCGC
The DNA here is from genome assembly GCA_047618295.1 of Gammaproteobacteria bacterium. GTDB lineage: Bacteria > Pseudomonadota > Gammaproteobacteria > Eutrophobiales > Eutrophobiaceae > UBA7359. The sequence continues at coordinate 3,617 of JBLHKL010000073.1, forward strand.
ACGACGTAATCCAACCTCAACATCCAGATCGAATAATAAAGTAAGGTCAGGTTTTAAACCTTTCTGAACCCAGTCTTCAAGTGTCTGTATTCGTGACTCGTCAATTCCCCTGCCACCGCCTTGATATGCATAACTAGCATCAGTAAATCGATCGCAAATGACAATATGACCTGTTGCCATAGCAGGCTTTATGACTTCTTCTAAATGCTGCATTCTTGCAGCAAACATTAATAGGAGTTCAGTGCTACTGTCTAAACCAATATTATTGCTGTCTAACAGTATCTCCCTAATCTGCTCTCCGGTTTTTGTCCCGCCCGGTTCGCGTGTTTGTATGACCTCGTGGCCAGCACGAGTAAACAGTTCGGAAATATGATCCATCAAACTGCTTTTGCCAGCACCTTCAACACCTTCTAGCGTTATAAATAAAGCTTCTTGCATTGTTATTTACTTTTTCTTTAATTGATATTTTGCGACGGCTTGATTATGTTCTTTCAGCGTATCTGAAAAATAATGTGAACCATCCCCTTTTGCAACAAAATAGAGTGACTTGCCCTTTTCTGGATGTAGCGCTGCGTGAATCGCTTCTCGACCGACCAATGCAATTGGACTGGGCGGCATGCCTTTGTAGCGATATGTGTTATAGGGTGAGTCTATATCAAGATCTTTTTTACGTATATTGCCATTAAACTGTTTTCCCATTGCGTAAATTACTGTTGGGTCCGTTTGTAGTTTCATTTTTTTATTTAAGCGACGCACAAAGACCCCGGCAATGGTGCTACGCTCACTAGCCAAACCGGTTTCTTTTTCTATGATAGAAGCCATGATTAAGGCTTCGTACGGTGTTTTGTATGGCAATTTTTCAGCACGTGCTTGCCACTCTTCATCTAAGATATCATGTAAACGTTGATAGGCTCTTAGTAAAAATTCTTTATCAGTAGTACCTTTTGGAAAATTATATGTGTCTGGAAAGAACAACCCTTCAGCTATCTTGTCTGAATAGCCAAGTTCAATCAGGACGTTTTCTGGTTCATCGCTAAGCAAGGTCTGTTCTATTAAGTCTGATGCATGAATCGCTTGCATCATCTCCCTGAGTTGCCAACCTTCAAGGAGCGTAAAGGAGTATTGAATTACTTTGCCTGATACCAGAAGGTTTAGGAGTTCGATTGGATTTAAGTCAGGGGGAAATAAATATTCACCTGATTTGATCTTGTTTGCTTTTCCAGAGTATCTAGCGAGAATTGTTAGATAAGAATTGTCCTCAGTTAGGCGAAGCATCTTGAGCTTGTTGTTGATGTCTTTAAAGGACATGCCTGGCTCCACTACAAAGACTGTTTCTTTTTCTATGCTCAAGGGAGTAACGAGGAATGTTTGATACTCTTTATAGAGTAATGCAGTAGTAACTATAAGAATAAATAAACTTAGTGCTATGAGGCCAAGGAGACGTTTTATCATAACGTAGGAATGCAATTTTGTTTTTGTAATGCCTTTTTAATTTTAATGGTTTTGTCTCCAACCATCAAAGACTTCTCGTCAATCATTTTTATTGGCCATACTCCAACAATGCTATTGCACATAAAGGCTTCATCAGCATCCATTAATGATTCTATCGAAATTTTATTAATACATATTTCAAGATGTAATTCCGCTGCTAGTGTAATAATTTTTTGTCTGATAATACCTTCAACACCACAAGCAGATAATTCAGGTGTATATAAAATTTCATTTTTGATATAAAAAATATTACTCATCGTTCCTTCAATAATATTTTCTTCATGATCCAGAACAACGCCCTCTGCTATTGAGCTATCCGTCCATTCTGATCTTGCTAAAACTTGCTCAAGTCTATTGAGGTGCTTAATACCAGCAAGTATTGAATTATGAGCATAGCGATAGTTGCAGACACGAACATTGATGCCGTCATCTGGATTTCCAAATGAATATTCAGGCCAAGGGTAAAGTGAAATTATACGAGTTGATTCTACATTAACAGGCAATGCATAGCCGCGGCCGCCCTGCCCTCGAGTGATAATTATTTTGATAATGCCGCGTTCAATAGAACTTGTTAAACGTCGAGCCTCTTCGGTTAACGTATCTTGATTGGGCATGGGGATTTTTAGTCGACTACATCCTGATTGCAATCTTTCTATATGTTCATCCCAGCAGAGTAGAGATTCTTCTTCTACCGCAATTGTTTCAAATAAACCGTCACCGTATTGTAAGCCTCGGTCATACAAAGAAATTGCATCACTCGAGTTACCATTAATGAGAGATTTGATTGCCATTATTTTGTCATGGCTTATTGAGCTTAACTCAGCTTCTTAAAGATGAGTGATCCATTTGTGCCACCAAAGCCAAATGAATTAGATAATGCGACATCGATCTTCATTTCACGAGCAGTGTGCGGGACATAATCTAAATCACATTCAGGGTCCGGTTCATCAAGGTTTATCGTCGGCGGCGCAACCTGGTCACGAATTGCTAAAATTGAAAATATTGCTTCAACGCCTCCCGCGGCCCCTAATAAATGTCCAATCATCGATTTTGTTGAGCTTACGGCTAATGACTTTGAGTCTTCCTTAAATACGCGTTTTACTGCGTTTGTTTCTGCAATATCACCTGCCGGTGTTGAAGTGCCATGCGCATTAATATAATCAACTTCATTAATATTAATGCCACTATTTCTTAAGGCGTTTATCATGCAGTTTGCAGCACCTTCACCATTTTTCGAGGGGGCGGTCATATGGTAGGCATCACCACTCATGCCATAACCGGCAACTTCCGCAATTATGTTTGCGCCACGTTTTTTAGCGTGTTCATATTCTTCCAGAACGACAACCCCTGCGCCATCACTCAATACAAAACCATCTCTACCCTTGTCCCAAGGTCGGCTGGCGCGTTCTGGTTCATCATTCCTGGTTGAAAGCGCACGAGCAGATGCGAATCCGGCCAAACCATTTTCGGAAGTAGCCATTTCTGCACCTCCAGCAATCATGACATCGGCATCACCGTATTCTATTAATCTCGCAGCATCGCCAATATTATGTGTACCGGTTGTACACGCAGTAGAGATAGCGAAGTTTGGGCCCTTTAAACCATACATGATGGATAGATGCCCTGAGATCATATTAATAATGTTACTTGGGATGAAAAATGGAGATACTTTTCTTGGGCCACCATTGATGAATTGTCGGGTGCTTTTTTCAATGCCGGGTAGCCCACCAATACCCGAACCAATAGCAACGCCAATGCGTGAGGCATTCTCTTCGTTAACTTCTATACCTGAATTCTGAATCGCCTGTATACCTGCGGTAAGACCGTAGTGTATGAATGGATCCATTTTCTTTTGATCTTTTTTAGGGATGTAATGATTTAAATCGAGATTTCGTATAGAACCGCCAATACGAACGCTAAATTCAGACGTATCGAAATGCTCAATCAAACCAATACCGCTTTTTCCGGCGAGGATATTACTCCAGGTTTCATCAACACTATTGCCCACAGGAGTGACCATTCCTAAACCTGTTATAACTACACGACGTTTACTCACTTCAGAAATTACCTATTTATTGTTCAATGAAAAGAAACAGGACGCATTACTAATTTAACTATATTTAAAAATATTCATGAACATATTTAACAATAAAAAAGGCCGCGTAAGAGTGTTTTCATCACGCGGCCTTGGGTGTCCTTTTATATTATAGATTATTCTAAGTGTGCATTGATGTATTTAGTCGCTTCATTAACCGTAGTGATATTTTCAGCTTCTTCATCTGGAATTTCGGTTTTAAACTCTTCTTCTAATGCCATAACTAACTCAACAGTATCCAAGGAATCTGCACCTAGATCATCAACGAATGATGCTTCATTAGTGACCTCTTCTTCCTTAACGCCCAGTTGTTCTACAACGATTTTTTTTACGCGTTCTTCAACACTACTCATGATTAATAAATCCTCCCTTAGCGGCTCGGTGGCCGTTTTTAGTGTGCTAAGTTTAGTGAAATGAAATCTTCTTGCAACTTAGATTATGTCTTGATATTAATTTAGTTTAATATCAATAAGTTATATTAATAATTTAAAGTAAATAATAGGTTTATCCCATATACATTCCGCCATTTACGCTAATAGTTTGTCCGGTAATATAGGCCGCCTCATCTGAAGCTAGAAAGTCAACTGCATTTGCTATTTCTTCTGGCCGACCTAATCTAGCCAATGAGATCTGATTTAAAATTGAATCACGGACATCGGTACTTAATTCATCTGTCATATCAGTCTCAATAAAACCTGGTGCTACAGCATTGACAGTGATGCCTCTAGAACCTACTTCTTTTGCCAGAGAACGTGTAAAACCTAGCATCCCTGCTTTTGTCGCAGAATAATTTGACTGACCTGGATTTCCTGATAGTCCAACAACCGAGCTGATATTAATGATCCGTCCATAGCGTTGTTTCATCATGGCTCGCATACATAATTTTGTTACACGGAACATGCCTGTCAAATTGGTATTGATCACATCTTCCCATTCATCATCTTTCATACGCATCAATAAATTGTCACGCGTGATTCCGGCATTGTTGACGAGGATATTTGGCGCATTCAAATCCTTAAGTTTATTGCCAAATTCTTCAACTGATGCTTTATCTGCGATATTTAACACCAGACCTATTCCAGAGTAATTGTCTGTCGTTAATCTTTTTGAGATTTGATCGGCAGAGGCCTCTGTAGTTGCTGTACCAATAACAAATGCGCCTTGTTTTGCAAATTTAATTGCAATCTCTTTACCAATGCCACGACTTGCGCCAGTGACTAGCACAACCTTATCTTTATACTTATCCATCATCAACATACTCACTATTAAATTAATGCCTTTTCTAAGGAAGCTTTATCCTGCACAGAATGTATTTCAAATGAGCGGTCTATGCGTTTAATCAATCCCGAAAGTACTTTCCCAGGGCCACATTCTATTATTTTACTCACACTCATGGCTTGCATACTATTAATGCTGTCCACCCAACGCACCGGCATATAAAGCTGCTCAAGAAGTGCGCGTTTAATCTCATCTGATTTAGTTTTAATTTCAGCATTAACGTTCTGTATCACAGGTATCTCAGCATCATTAAACTCAATTTTGTCCAGTGATTTAGCAAACTCAGCTGCAGCTCCTTTCATAAGCATGCAGTGAGATGGGACACTAACAGGCAATAACAGTGCTCGTTTTGCTCCAGCATCCTTTGCTGCAATTATTGCTCTTTCAACAGCAGATTTATCACCAGCGATAACGACCTGACCCGGTGAATTAAAATTAGCAGCGGACACAACTTCATTTTCAGCAGCGTCAGCACAAACCTGCACTATTTGCTCATCTTCTAAACCGAGAATTGCTGCCATTGCGCCAGTACCTGCAGGAACTGCTTTTTGCATGCATCGCCCTCTTTCAGCAACCAAAGCAATAGCATCTTCAAATTTAATTACACCAGCGCAGGCTAAGGCCGTGTATTCCCCAAGGCTATGCCCTGCGAAGACAGTGGGCGATGTCTGGAATATTTCTTTGCACATTAGCCATGTGGCATAAGCGGACGCAAGTAGAGCTGGCTGGGTGATTTCAGTTTGGTTTAATTCTTCTTCTGGCCCAGAGCTAATAATGTCTAAAAGATCATAACCCAATACCTCAGAGGCAGAGTCAAATATTGATTTAAGGTTTGATTCTGTTTCAAGCAGTCCACTCATCATGCCTACAGACTGTGAGCCCTGACCTGGAAAAACGATTGCTACATTTGATTGCGTGTTCACTTAAAACTCATTTCCATAAAGACATTAATAACGTAATAACACAGAGCCCCAGGTAAAACCCCCGCCAAAAGCTTCTAATAAAACGGTGTCGCTTGCTTTAATGCGGCCATCTCTGACAGCCACATCCAGCGCTAGAGGAACTGAAGCAGCGGAAGTATTGCCATGCTGGTCAACTGTCACAATGACGCGCTCCATCGGCATGTCCAGCTTTTTTGCAGTGGCTGATATAATTCGCATATTTGCTTGGTGAGGGACTAACCAATCGATATCTTCTTTTTGTATAGAGTTTGCTGCTAATGTTTCGTCTACAATTCGGCCTAATGTGTTAACGGCGACTTTAAAAACCTCGTTACCTTGCATAGTGACAAATGCTTTATCCGCCTTAACCATATCGTAATCAGAAGAAATGCCTGCAGGAACATTCAATAGATCTGCATACTGACCATCAGCATGAATATGAGTAGATAAAATACCTTGTGTTTCGCTTGCTTGCAGAATGACAGCACCAGCACCATCACCAAAAATGACAGATGTATTTCTATCTTTCCAATCGATGATGCGTGATACAGTCTCAGCGCCAATAACCAAAGCACACTTTGAGCTACCAGTACTGATAAATTTTTCAGCGATACTCATTGCATAAATAAAACCTGTGCAAACTGCCTGCACATCAAAAGCTGGACAACCATGGATACCTAATCGTTGTTGTAACAAGCAAGCAGTACTGGGAAATATAAGATCGGGCGTTGTTGTACCTATAATAATCAGGTCTATATCAGCAGCTTCTATGCCAGCGGCTTCTATGGCAGATAATGCTGCTTTTTCGGCAAGATCACAGGTCGTCTCATCATCGGCAGCAATGTGCCTCTTTTCAATTCCTGTGCGAGAGCGTATCCATTCATCTGTTGTATCGACCATCAATTCAAGATCGGCATTGGTCAAGATACGTTCAGGTAAATAGGAGCCGGTGCCAGTAATTTTCGAATACATTAAAGACTTTGCCTGTCGATTAGTAATTGTTCCAATTTCGCATTTATTTTTTCCGGGACATTATTCTCAACTTCAATAATGGCCTCATCAATTGCTGTGGCGAATGATATTTTATCTGCACTACCATGACTTTTGATAACGATGCCACGAAGACCAAGTAATGACGCGCCATTATATTGTTTCGGATCAATTTTTTGTTTTAATGCTTTTAAGACTG
>JBLHKL010000074.1:0-10607 GCA_047618295.1 Gammaproteobacteria bacterium
TGATTTTACATTAATATTGTTACAAGTGGCGTACAGATTAAGCATGTACTCACACACAATAGGCACATTATAAATAACAAGGAGCGTTATGATGTCGATTTCTAGCTGGCCGATCAATGAAAGACCCCGAGAAAAACTATTAGCAAAAGGGCCTTCTGCCCTGTCTGATGCAGAAATTCTTTCCATTTTCCTTAGAACGGGCCGTCAAGGTCTATCTGCTCTTGATCTTGCACGAGAGCTCCTAGACAAACATCAGGGGCTGCGCCAGCTAATCGACGCCGATCAGAAAGACCTTTGTCAGACAAAAGGCTTCGGCGCTGTTAAATATGTGCAAATAATAGCCGCATTAGAGCTAGGCCGGCGTTACTTACAAGCAGAATTAGAAACAGGTGATGCCTTTACCAGCCCGGAACAAACACGAGATTTTCTAACATTGAAGCTCCGCGCCTATCCATATGAGGTGTTTGCCTGCCTTTATCTTGATAGCCGGCACCGTTTACTCAGTTTTGATGAGCTTTTCCGGGGGACCATTGATAGCGCTCAAGTACATGCTCGAGAGGTGGTTCGATCGGCCTTGAAATACAATGCAGCGGCGGTAATTTTGGCTCATAATCACCCGTCTGGCGAAGCAGAGCCCAGTCGATCAGATATTAATTTAACCCAACAGTTAAAGAAGGCGCTAGATTTAGTTGATATCCGGGTGCTAGATCACCTGATTATTGGTAATGGCGCTGCGATTTCATTTGCCGAACGTGGCCTACTATAGAACAACTTTATGAACTAATAGCGGCCAAATACTTGGATTCAGGATTCAATACATGTACAATCCGCGCTCTTTTTTTATTGTGAATGACGAGAAAAACCATGTCACGAGTATGTGAAGTAACGGGCAAAGCCCCAATGGCTGGGAATAACGTTTCCCATGCCAATAACAAGACGAAACGCCGTTTTCTGCCAAACTTGCAGTCACGCCGATTTTGGATAGAAAGCGAAAGTCGCTGGGTCAGATTACGCGTCAGCAAAAAAGGCTTACGTATTATCGACAAGAAAGGCATCGAAGAAGTCCTGGCTGATATAAAAGCCCGTAACAAAGCTGCGGCCTGAGGGAAATAATTATGCGCGAAAAAATAAAACTCGTCTCATCTGCAGAAACTGGTCATTACTACACGACGACCAAGAACAAACGCACCATGCCAGACAAGATGGAAATTAAGAAATATGACCCGGTTGTCCGGAAGCATGTAATCTATAAAGAAGCCAAGATTAAATAAAAAAAGCGCCAATAGGCGCTTTTTTTATGTCTGTAATCAGTATTTCAAAGGATCTAATTACACTCCTTTCACAAAAGTATTCTTAAAATAGTGATTTTTGCTTCAAGGCGAGACGCGACATTTTCAAGGAGCGGAGTTTACATTTTAGTAAATAAGCATCATTGAATAATGGAGCAAAAAGTACACTTTAAGCAGGCTGTAGAGTATAAGCCCTGATATTCCTCGAAAACTCTTCAAGCGCTTCTATCCCTGTTGCTTCTGCCTGATGACACCATTCCTGTAGATTTTGTACCAGAGATTCTCGCGTTGCGGTCTTCTCTAGCCAAATTTCTTGCAAACGCAGCTTAAATTCATAAACCTCATTTAGTGTGTCGCTATGGGCAAGAATACTCTCTAAACGCTGGCGCGCATTTGAATCCAGCAGACTGTCCGCTCTGCTCATCAGTTTCTTGCCTCGGCGTAATAACTTTTTCCCTGTCACATTGGCTTTGCGCATTTCATCTTTGTAGACATCGCCTATTACTTCATGCGCATAATCGGACATCACATGCCATCGATTAGAAATAACCGCACTAACGGTATCATAGTCAATCAGCGGGTTTTCATTGTTAAATCGTGGCGTCGGCGCTAGTTTCTTGACCCTTGCTAAACCCAGAGCACTTAACAATTGTATATATAGCCAGCCAAGATCAAATTCCCAGCGCTTATTAGAAAACTTTGCTGAACTAGCAAAGGCATGATGGTTATTATGCAGCTCTTCGCCACCAATAAAGACACCTACTGGAATAATATTGGTCGATGCATCAGCTGATTCAAAATTTCTATAGCCATACCAATGCCCAACACCATTGATAACTCCTGCCGCAAAAAAAGGATTCCAAGCCATTTGTATTGCCCATATCGAGATGCCTAATACGCCAAATAATGAAAAATCGATAAAGAACAAACACCCGACGCCGAGAAAGGTAAATTTGCTATATAGATTGCGTTCTATCCAATCGTCCGGGGTCTCGTGGCCATATTTATCCAGAGTATCTTGTTTCTTTGCCTCGGTACGATATAACTCGACCCCATCCCAAAGGGTTTTATTAATGCCATGAAATACCGGACTATGTGGATCCTCTTCAGTTTCAACCTTGGCATGATGTTTACGGTGTACTGCAACCCACTCTTTCGTGCCCATAGCTGCAGTTAACCACAACCAAAAACGAAAAAAATGGCTTATAAGCGAATGTAATTCAAGTGCATGATGTGCTTGATAGCGATGTAGGTAAATCGTAACTGAAACAATTGTTATATGTGTCAAACCAAGAACTACCAGGATATAGCCCCACCAGGGCAAGCTAATCAAGCCGTTAAGCATATCTCATAACCTCATCTTATTTATTTAGAATCATCTCAAAATCATTTACTTTTATACTCACAAACCACCCTAGTGTAGCTGACAAACTCATCTTAATCGTCATTTAGTCTACTAGTAATACTTCTCGAACCATACTCTGACAAGCACCTTTCGGAAAGGTACTTGCAAGTTATGACGTAATAAGAATAATAGCTGCGCAATGGAAAATGAAATACTTATATCAGTTCAAGAGCTTTCACGCTTTTATGGCTCACAAAAAGCCATAGAAAATGTCAGCTTCAATGTCCACCGTGGCGAAATCCTTGGATTTCTAGGCCCAAACGGTGCCGGCAAGTCAACCACGATGCAAATAATATGTGGTGTGCTTGCCGCCAATCATGGTTCAGTTAGTATTGCCGGGCATGATATTCATGAAGCGCCACGGCTGGCAAAAAAACATATTGGATTTTTACCAGAACAACCGCCTCTGTATAACGACCTGACCGTCAATGAGTACCTGAAGTATACGGCAAAACTCCGTGGCATAAAAAAAGATGACTTAACAGATGCAATCAACTTAAGTAAGGATCGCTGTGGCCTGAAAAATGTTGGCACACGCTTAATCCAAAACCTATCAAAGGGCTATAAACAACGCGTCGGTATTGCCCAAGCTATTATCCACTCACCTTCGGTCATCATCCTTGATGAACCAACTTCAGGACTTGACCCGATTCAGATTCGTGAAATAAGAGAATTGATGCGTGAGTTGAGTGAAGATCATAGCGTCATACTCTCTACGCATATCCTTTCAGAAATACAAAACCTGTGCGACCGCGTGTTGATCATAAATCAAGGTCACATAGTTTTAGATCAGCCCCTGGATCAATTAGAAAATAATTCTGATAAACCAGACAGTATTGAAATTGGCTTACGCAACCCACCCGCATTGGAATCATTGCTTGGCATAGAAGGTGTTGCCTCTGTTGAAAGCATCAACGATGACACCCTACGCATTAACTTTAATCCAGAATCAAATATGATTGGTGCCATTGTAGAAAAATCGGTGTCTGAAAGCTGGGGTTTATTCAAGCTTAACCCGGGTGATACTTCGCTTGAAACGATATTTATGCGACTAACACATGGTGATAATGAGCAGCTTGAAAAAGAAGAGAGTGCAGAATGATTAATAATATAAGTTTAATCGCTGCCAATGAATTACGACGTCTATTTAAATCACCATTGGCCTGGGTCATTCTCGCAGTAGTACAGTTTCTAATAGCGATCTTCTTTTATTTATTGCTATCGCAATACATGCAACCCGCTTCCGCAGCATCAGGCTTAACTGATGTTGTTGTTTCTGGCATGTATCAAATATCCGGCGTTGTTATGTTGCTGGTATCACCACTGCTAACCATGCGCTTAATTACAGAAGAACGTCGTCTGGGCACGATTAAATTACTAATTTCCTCGCCCATAAGCATTACTGAATTAGTGCTCGGCAAGTATGTAGGGATTACAATTTTTTATTGTTTAATGTTATTCATGATCAGTTTAATGCCTGCATCGCTAATGATGGGCACGCAACTCGATCTAGGTCAAATCGCATCGGGCCTAATAGGCGTGTTGTTATTAATGTCCGCGTTCGCATCAATTGGTTTATTTATTTCATCATTAACAGACTCCCCCGCTATTGCGGCTATAAGTACCTTTGGCGTTTTGTTTTTACTCTGGATAATAAACATCGCTGGCACTAATGCATCTGAAGGCATGGCAGAAGTGTTTGCATATATGTCGCTACTCAAACACTACACCAGTTTGCTAACTGGCGTTTTCAATTCGACTGATGTTTTGTTTTATATCATTGTCTCCGTCTTTTTCATCATACTGAGTATCTGGCGACTAGATGCTGAACGGACTTATGGCTAATTTTAAATGTTTGTAACTGCCAAAACAAGACTCCAAAATCGCCTCAACAGTATTGTTATGTTCTGTTTATTGAGCATAAGCATGGGACTGTTGGCATGGTTGAGCCATAAACATTCAGTAGAATATGACTGGACGGCTAGCGGCCGGCATACTCTGTCTGAAGCAAGTCGCAATCTATTGGTTCAGATGCCAGATAAGATTGAGATCACATCTTATGCTCGAGAAAATGCGCAACTACGCGATGCTATTAAAAAATTCGTTGGAAAATATCAACGTCATAAAGCAGACATTGTTTTGCGTTTTGTTAACCCAGATGCGGTTCCCGATGAAGTGCGCAATCTTGGTATTAGTGTTGATGGCGAGATTATCGTCCGCTATCAGGACCGAAGCGAACACGTAAAATCTGACAAAGAACAAGTCTTTACTAATGCCCTACAACGTCTAGCGCGTAATCAGGAACGTTGGATCGCTTTTGTTGAAGGTCATGGTGAACGTAACGCATTGGGCGATGCGAATCATGATATGGGGGAATGGGTTAAGCAACTGTTTAATCAAGGTTACCGCGTGCAACCGATCAACCTTAGTGAAACACAATCCATTCCTGATAACACAGGCATTCTGGTTATTGCGGGGCCACGCATCGATTATCTTCCAGGCGAGTTGCGGATCATCATTAATTATATCAACAGCGGCGGTAATTTCTTATGGTTACAAGAACCCGGCCCGCTTTATAATCTCGACGGATTAGCTGAAGAGCTTGCTCTAAAATTTTATAAAGGTGCTGTAATAGATTATGCCGGGCAATTGATCGGTATCAATGACCCCACTATTTCTCTGGTAACTAAAACATTATATTCACCCCACGCAGTGACAGAGGGTTTTGAGTTTTCAACTTTATTTCCCATGGCCGGTGCAATAGAGTTGTTAGTGACCGAGAAATGGATAACTAAACCCATCTTAACTACTGGCGATCATACCTGGAGTGAAACAGCTAAGCTGGAGGGCACCGTTGAGTTCAATGAAGGTAGCGACACACAGGGGCCTTTGACTATTGGCATAAGTCTGGAACGTGAACTTGAATCGGAACAAGGCGACGAATTAGTTACCAAGCAACAACGCATCGTTGTTATGGGCGATGGTGATTTCCTATCAAACACCTACCTTGCAAACAGCGGCAATAATGAACTTGGTACAAGAATAATAAACTGGCTAAGCAGTGACGATGAATTTATAGCTATTCCACCAAAGATATCAAACGACACACAATTAAGTGTTTCTCCCACAGTGCTCGGCATTATTGGCATCGGATTTTTGTTTATACTTCCTGCGGGATTGATTGCCATTGGCATTGCCATTGGTCTACGGAGAAAAAAACAATAACGTGGATAAGCGACTCTGGATTAACCTAGGCCTGCTTGTCTTTATTGTTTTATTGTCTGCGGTTCTTCTTCTACCAGAAGACAATACTGAACAAGTCCTGCCACAACTAACTACAATAGAACAAAATGACATCGTCAAGATAGAAGTATTAAGAAAAAATCTCGACAACTTCGAATTTCATAAACAAGGTGAAGTTTGGCGCATGACTTCCCCGCTGCAGTTGCTGGCAAATAATTCGCGCATCAATGCCATGCTACGTCTATTGAAAACGGAATCCCATGGCCAATTAAACCCTGCCAATGTAAATTTAGATGGTTTTGCTCTTTCCGATCCAATCATCACATTAAAACTTGATGAACAGGTCTTTCAGTTTGGAAATACCGATGCCATTGATCAGCGTCGGTATGTGTTATTTAAAGAGTCGATTCATTTAACAAATGACTCACTGTATGCGCTCCTGACTACAAATGCGGCTTTTTTTGCCGACACAAAACTTTTGCCAAAGGATATCGAAATAAACGCCATCCAGTTTCCAGAAAATAAAATTGAGCTAATTGATGATCAATGGCGCATGAAAACTTTGATGGATATCAAACCAGATCAACTAAAACGTGTAGTATTTAATTGGAAAGAAGCGGCCGCTGTCTCAGTAAGTAAATATACTGCTCCTGAAGCTGAATCTACAATATCTATTACCTTCTCAGAAGGTATCACAATAAATTTCACCATCGTTTCAACTGAACCACATCTAATTCTCGGCCGAAAAGATTTAGGCATTCAGTATCATCTGGGTAGTGACGTAACAGATAAACTATTATTAAAAGAAGAGTCCAGTACAGCAATAGAGACCCCCGTAACTATTAGCTCACCACGTTAACCACTTCAAAACAAATGGATTGTTTCTTCTGACAAAGACTCTTCTCATTTCATCACCTAAGAATATAAAAACTGCAAACGGAACACTAAGCATTAGATGCCATGCTTCTAAAGGTGCCGTATTAAAAAACACATTGCACCATGGGACATAGCTAATCAGACCAAGCAACAACAACTCCGTAAAGATCCCAAGTAGCACCAAACGATTATTCAAAAAACCAACGGTCACTAAACTCTGACGTCGAGTACGACAAATAATCACATCGGCAACCTGGCATATAATAATAGAAGCAAAAAAGGCGGTTATCGCTGTTTGATACAAGGGATCTGTAACTGCCAGATCCTGTCCCCACTGCCATCCCCCTGAAAAGAGCACCACAAAATAACTAAAAAAACCTGCTGCTGCTTGTATCATTCCAACAACACCATAACTCATAAAAAGCAGATTTCGAGTTAACAATCGTTCACTTCGTGGCCGTGGTGGTTTTTTCATAACGTCCGTCTCCGGACGTTCAGCACCCAGACCTAACGCTGGCAATAAGTCAGTGCCTAGATCAATAGCAAGGATCAAGATTACGGTTAATGGCAAGGGAATATCGAGTATTACATAAGCTATGAAGGGGGTAATCTGTGGAATATTGCTAGTTAAAATATAGGCAATGAATTTTTTAATGTTTTCAAAGATAGTTCGACCTTCTTCTATCGCTGAAACAATGGTTGCAAAATTATCATCCATCAAAACCATGTCGCTCGCTTCTTTGGCCACATCAGTACCGATGATCCCCATCGCTACACCCATATCAGCATTTTTCAAAGCCGGCGCATCATTTACACCATCACCAGTAACCGTGACAATTTCTTTCTTATCTTGCAATGCCCTGACTATTTGTAACTTTTGCTCTGGCGATATGCGAGCAAAGATCAGTTCTTTCTCATCTAATACCTTACTCAAATTGGCCGCATTCATTTCTGCGAGTTCATGACCTTGTATGACCTGACCATCTCCAGTAAATAATCCAATGTTACGGCCTATAGTTTCGGCGGTGGGGCCATAATCACCGGTCATCATAAACACCCTGATACCTGCTGTACGGCATTTAGCCAACGCGTCATGAACCTCTGGGCGGGGTGGATCCAGCATGCCAATAATGCAAACAAACAAATACCCGCCTTCAACAAGCTCATCATTATTTGTTTCTCGATAAGCGACTGCCAGACCACGTTCACCCTTGGCTGCCAGATTATTATATTTATTTAATAGATCTTGGCGGAGGTCATTATCAAGCTTGTGTACATTATCGCCTTCCAAAACACGGTCACACATAGCCAACACCACTTCCGGCGCACCCTTCAAATACGCCTGATTATTTTCTAGCAATGGATCGTCATTGATCGTAATCATATATCTTGACGATGATTCAAACGGTTTTTCAGTGACCCGCCGTTGCTCTTTTAGTCCAGTAATTAATTGATACTTGTTTGCAAATAACAACAGTGCCCCTTCTGTCGACTCACCAATATAGCCACCATTAACTAATTGCGCGTTATTACAAAGATTCATTATCTTGCACGCCAGACTAAAACCAGGGTGCGCTGCATCAACCTGTTCTGCTTGATATTCTTCATCAAGAAAAATCAACGTGTTCACACTAATCTTGTTTTGTGTGAGCGTGCCTGTTTTATCAGTGCAGATAACAGTTGAACTGCCCAATGTTTCCACGCTTTCCAGATTCTTTATCAGCGCATTTTTACGCGCCATACGTTTACTCGCCATTGCCAACGCCAAAGTAACCGTTGGCAGTAAGCCTTCTGGCACATTGGCAACTATAATGCCGATGGCAAAGATCAAACTACTTATCGATCCTTTACCCATAAGAATACTGACAATAAAAAACAGAACGCCAAGAAAGATTGCGATTGAACTGATAATGCGAATAAAATATTTCAGTTCTTTGCCTATCGGTGTTTCAACGACAGATGTCTCTTTGGTGAGTTGTACAATCTTCCCAAACTGTGTGTTCATCCCCGTTGCACATATCAAAATCAGACCAACACCACTTTCAATCAAGGAGCCTGAAAACACCATATTATGGCTTTCCAGTAGACTCTCTGCTTGATGATTGCTATCCAACAGCACTGCTTCACTCTCGCCCGTCAAACTACTTAGATTCACGCGCAATAAATGGTCTTCAAGCAAACGCCCGTCAGCAGGCACACGATCGCCTTCACCTAAACGAACAATATCACCAGGGACTATCATGCTTGCCTCTATCTCAATCTCTGCCCTATCTCGAAAAACACGCACCATGGTCGGCATCATCTTACGAAAGCTTTCCATGATCTTTTCGCTTTGATGCTGTTGTATATAGGTAAAGGTTGCGTTCAAAACGGTAACGCCGAACAATGCGATTGCGATATAAAGATTGCCCAGGCCGGGGTCAAGCTGCTCTGCTAACAATGCCAGTCCACTGCCCACAATCAGTAATAACGCGAAGAAATTCTTAAATTGATATAAAAATTTAATTATCTCGGGAACGTCCTGTTTTACGCGTAATTCATTTGTCCCATAAATTTTTAATCGTTTTTGAGCGCTTTCTGAAGACAGGCCCTGGAGATCGACCTCGTAATGATCATAGAGATCATTAACTGAACATTGATGGTACTGCAGATTATTTTTTATTATTGGTGTATCCATTCTAATGCTATTCTAACCACACTTAATGACACTTCAATTGCGCTAAATCAAAAAAGTAATAGATCATGCCTGAACTACCCGAAGTTGAAACAACACGTAAAGGTATTGCGCCTTTCGTTATAGGTGAGACTGTAAAAAACATTATCATTCGTGAGCGTCAACTACGTTGGCCTATCCCGGTAAGCTTGAAGCAGTCACTTAAAAATCAACTCATCAGAAAGCTCCGTCGCCGCGCCAAATATCTACTCTTCTATACCGATAATGGCTGTATGATTTTACACCTTGGCATGTCAGGTAGCTTAAGAATAATTAATGATAAGCAAACTCCTGAAAAACATGATCACGTCGATATTATTTTTGAGTCCGGCCAGACACTGCGATTTCGAGACCCAAGAAAGTTTGGGTCAATACTCTGGACTAAAGACGATCCAATGGAACATAAATTGATCAGCCATCTAGGTCCCGAGCCATTAAGCGATGAGTTCCACGCTGATTACTTATACGCCCGTTCTAGAAAACGAACTAAAGCTATCAAAACTTTTATTATGGATAGTTGTATCGTTGTTGGTGTAGGAAACATCTATGCAAGTGAGGCCCTTTATCACGCAGGCATTAAGCCAACACAGAAAGCTGGAAAAGTTTCAAAGGCAAAATATGAAAGACTGACGATTGAAATCAAAAATGTTTTAGCACATGCCATTAAAAAAGGCGGCACTACTTTACGCGACTTTATCAACGGCGAAGGCAAGCCCGGTTATTTTAAAAATGAATTACAAGTTTACGATAGAGCAGGCGATCCCTGTAATTGTTGTAAGACGCCTATTAAAATTATTCGCCAAGGACAACGTTCAACATTTTATTGCACGAAGTGCCAACATTAAATGTTTAAGATAATAAAATATATTTTACTTTGCAGCATTTGTATCTCATTTCCATTAATTGCAGGCCAACAAGATACAAATGATAATGACAAACTATCCTGCAGAGCCAAACATTTAGATACTGACAAAGAGGTAGAAGTAAAAATTGTTTCTAGTATTCCCGGGAAGAAAATTGCGACAGCTCAATGGCTTCTGGGCTATCCCACTATCGCTATAGACGATAGCGCATTCGCAAA
>JBLHKL010000075.1:0-10529 GCA_047618295.1 Gammaproteobacteria bacterium
TTATTGGATGGATAAGCGCGGCATGAATCGACAACACATTACAGTTATTGATGAGGCATTTACTGGACAGGCATTCATTACGACAGATCTGGATGATAATCAGATTACAGCATTCCATCCGGGTGCGATGAATGAATCACACCAAAATAAAGTATCCGATGCTAAAGATTGTAAATTAGGCATCATATCGCCTGATGGTCGAGATGGCATGTTACAACATGCGGATCAATTCGTGGCTGCTGGCATCCCCTTTATCTTCGATCCAGGTCAGGGAATGCCCATGTTTAATGGGGATGAACTTTCTCAGTTTATCGAAAAAGCGACATGGGTAACGGTCAACGATTATGAATGGCAGATGATGCAAGATAAAACTGGCCTGACAGCAGATGAAATTTCAGCACAGGTTGATGGGTTGATTGTCACTCGCGGCGGTGATGGTTCAACTATCTATACCAAAGAAAAACAAATCGATATTCCTTGTGTAAAACCAGAATCAATTACTGATCCTACAGGTTGTGGCGATGCTTACCGTGCAGGCTTACTTTATGGTCTAACTAACGATATGGATTGGGATACGACGGGAAGGATTGCTTCACTCCTGGGTTCAATAAAGATTGCACAACATGGAACACAAAATCATTCATTTACACTTGATGAGATTAAAGTGAAGTTTGAAAAAGAATTTGGAAGTAAGCTTTAAGGGCAACACTCCCCGAAATAGGGAGTGTTGATTCAAACAGTTTTTTTACGCTAATGCTTTTTGATCTTGTCTTCGTTTATACAGTATAAACTCAGTATAACCGTTTGCCTGTTTACGACCCTTTAAGACCAGATCGAGTGCAGCTTGAAAGGGTTCACTGCTAGCAAAATCTATCGACATAGGCTGGTAATGTTTGTCATCCCGATTTTGTCGATCAACAATCACCGCCATGCGCTTCATTGCTTCACGCACTTCTTCTTTGGTAACAACATCATGATGCAACCAGTTTGCAATATGCTGGCTGGATATTCTTAAGGTCGCACAATCTTCCATCAATGCAACATCATTTATATCCGGAACCTTGGAGCAACCGATACCCTGACCCACCCAACGTGAAACATAGCCAAGTATGCCTTGTGCATTATTTTCCAGTTCATGGCGTATCTCCAGTGGAGATAATTTACGTTTTGAATCCATCACTGGGATATCAAGAATATCATCGACCGGAACCTTGGCAGCGCTCATCAATGCAACTTGTCTACTTTTAACGTTGAGACGATGGTAATGAATAGAGTGCAGTGTTGCTGCAACAGGCGAAGGTACCCACGATGTATTGGCGCCAGCCTTAAGGTGCTGAATCTTGGTCTTCATCATATTTTGCATTTCTTCGGGCATCGCCCACATACCTTTACCAATCTGCGCTTTACCCTTCAAACCACATTCCAGACCAATTTGAACATTTGAGGCTTCATAGGCCTGTAGCCATTTAGCCTGTTTGATCTCTCCCTTGGGTACGATAGGACCTGCTTCCATATTGGTATGAATATCATCACCAGTACGATCCAGGAAGCCGGTATTAATGAAAACCAGACGTTCACTTGCTGCCTTTATACAGGCTTTCAGGTTCACCGAGGTACGTCGTTCTTCATCCATGATGCCTATCTTTAATGAATTTTTTGATAGATTAAGTGCTTCTTCTGTACGTGCAAATAATTCATTTGCAAAAGCAACTTCATCGGGACCATGCATCTTTGGTTTAACAATATAAACAGAGCCTTTTAAGCTGTTAGGTCGTTTTGACGTTCCTTTTAAATCATGGATAGCACAAAGTGATGTGACCATTAAATCCACCATGGTTTCAGGAACCTGCTTACCATCATACAAAACCATATCGGTATAGAGGTGGCTACCAACATTACGCACCAGCATCAGACTGCGACCCTTTTTTATAACAGGCTTGCCATCAGTGCCGATAAATTCTTTATCTGGTTCCATAGCACGCTGAATAGATTTGCCATCTTTCTCAACTGTACGCACCAGTGAGCCTTTCATTAGCCCTAGCCAGTTGCTATACACTTTTAACTTGTCTTCGGTATCGACAGAGGCAACAGAGTCTTCACAATCCATAATTGTAGTAATGGCGGATTCAATATGAATATCATAAATCTTGGCATGATCTCGGCGACCAATAAATAAACCATCACCAAATTTTATTTCCACATGTAAGTTATGATGAGAGAGAAGCGCCGAGTCCGGGTTATCTGGTTTGCCGGTATAGCCTACAAACTGTTGTGGTTTGAGTAATGTTGTTTCAGTGCCGTCGCCGAAATGCACTACGAGTTGATTGTTTCTTATAAAATACTGCGTCACATGCTTGTGTGTATCTCTTTCCAATGCAAAATGTCTATCGAGCAGGTTTCGTCCACGGTCAATTACACGGTCACCTCGTATGGGATTGTATTTCTTGATATTTCCACAACCATTCCCTTGTGGAATTGTGTCAGTTGTATAAGAGGCGTCATATAAACTACCCCAACGTGCATTAACGGCATTTAAAACATAACGAGCATTATCTAATGGCACGACAAGTTGCGGGCCAGGGACTATCGCAATTTCATCATCAATATTTTCAGTATTGATATTAAAATCATCAACTTCATCGACCAGATAACCAATTTCTTTCAGGAATTTTTTATAGGCCGCAGGCTTATGTTTTTTTCCACGATGTTCAATATGCCAGGTATCTATTTTTTTTTGTAAAGCATCGCGTTTTTTTAATAACGCTGCATTTCGTGGCATGAAGTCGGAAAGTATTTTCTCTAGCGATGCCCAGAAGTTTTTGTTGGTGACTTCTGTTTTTGGCGCGATCTCTTTTTTTACAAGTTCGTAGAGGCTTTTTTTGATGTGCAGTTTTCCTGCAGTAATGTAGTTTTCAGTTTCAAGTTCCATGGTTTCACTGATACCTTTTGGCTAGGTTGATATTGAGTTTGATGATGCAACGCGGCAGATTAAGTGAAATTTATGCTCAAAGCAATATCAATACCTTTTACAGATTAAAAAAATATTTTTGCATTCTTGTCAAATTAAGATAGTATTTTCCGTGCCTGACGGAGCAAACCGTCGACTAATTAGAGATTAGACAATGAACGCATCTGCTAAACGGCTTTGTGAAAAGCCTGCTTTGCGGCCGGACGATCCTCGTTTTTCATCCGGACCGTGTAAAAAACATCCAGGCTGGAGTCTTTCTAGCCTATCTGCCATTAATCTGGGGCGAAGTCATCGAGCCTCAATACCAAAATCCCGATTACAAGAAGCCATCACGCATTCGGCTAAATTATTAGATCTACCTGATGATTGGCAGCTCGCGATCGTGCCTGCTTCTGATACCGGAGCCTTTGAATTGGCCTTATGGTCGATGCTCGGGCAATGCGGTGTCGACGTCTTTGTTTGGGAAAGTTTTTCCAGTGATTGGGCTGATGACATCCAGAATCAATTGAAGATTGATGACCTGAATATTTACCAAGCTGATTACGGTGATTTGCCAGATTTATCTCAGGCAAAAACTGATCGCGATATCGTTTTCGTCTATAACGGCACGACTAGTGGCGTACGTGTTCCTGATTTGGATTGGATATCTCCAGATCAAAAAGGCATTGTTTTTTGTGATGCTACTTCTGCGGCATTTGCCATGGAAATAGATTATAAAAAACTCGATGTTGTTACCTGGTCTTGGCAAAAGGTATTGGGTAGTGAAGGCGGTTTCGGAATGTTAGCTTTAAGTCCAAAGGCCATTGAGCGTCTAGAGAGTTATCAACCACCGCGACCATTACCGAAGATCTTTCGAATTACCAAGAATGGTAAAGTCACTCAAGGCGTGTTTAAAGGTGCGACATTAAATACACCAAGTATGTTGGCGCTGGAAGATTTGCACTCTGCATTAAATTGGGCTGAATCGATTGGTGGACTACCCGCATTGATTCAGCGTTGTAATGATAATTTTAAGGTAGTGGATGCCTGGGTGAGTAAAACCGAGTGGATAGATTGGCTGCCAAATAAATCAGAGACATTATCTACAACGTCAATGTGTTTAAAGCTTGTATCCAAAGAATTTTCAATCTTAAGTGAAGAACAGCAACAAACAGCGATTAACTTAATGTGTCAATGGTTAGAAGAAGAAGGTGTTGCTTATGATATAGCGGCCTATCGTAGTGCGCCGACAGGTTTTCGATTATGGGGTGGTGCGACAATAGAAGCATCTGATCTGGAAAAATTAATGCCATGGCTAGATTGGGCTTATGCGCGTTGGTTGAATGAAGAGTTAAATTCAGGAGAAGTATCATGAGTAAAGTACGTGTTTTAATTTCCGACCCTATGTCTAGTCAAGCAGTAGATGTCTTTGAACAACGTGGAATAGAAGTCGTTCAAACAGGGAAAATGACAGAAGAAGAGTTACTCGACATGATCCCTGATTTTCATGGTCTGGCGATACGCTCTTCAACCAATGTGACAGAAAAGGTTTTAGAGGCAGCAACGCAATTAAAAGTGGTTGGTCGTGCCGGGATCGGTGTCGACAATATTAATGTGCCAGCATGCACAGCGAAAGGTATTGTGGTGATGAATACGCCTATGGGTAATGCGATTACCACAGCAGAGCACGCCTTAGCGATGATGTTTTCTCTGGCGCGACATATCCCGCAGGCTAATCAAACAACTCATGCTGGTGCTTGGGCAAAGTCTAAATACATGGGTGTTGAATTAACCGGCAAAATGCTCGGCATAATTGGTTCTGGCAATATCGGATCTATCGTTGCTCAGAAGGCAATAGGTTTCGGTCTTAAGGTTCAAGCCTATGATCCTTATTTAACGGATGAGCGCGCTAATGCATTAGGCATTAAAAAAGTAGAATTGGAAGAATTATTGACGGCATCTGATGTTATTTCATTGCATGTGCCGAAGACGCCGGAGACAGAAAATATCATCAGTGCATCTGCGATTAATAAGATGAAGAAAGGTGCTATGTTGATCAATTGTGCCCGCGGTGGTTTAGTTGATGAGTTGGCTTTGCATGTTGCATTGGAGAGCGGACATTTAAGAGGTGCAGCGTTAGATGTGTATCTGGAAGAGCCTGCAAAGGAAAATATTTTGTTCGGTTTGGAGAATGTAATTTGTACACCACATCTCGGCGCATCAACAACAGAGGCACAGGAGAAAGTTGCCATACAAATTGCTGAACAAATCTCGGATTATCTTTTAGAAGGGTCAATAAAGAATGCACTGAATGCACCAAACTTGTCTGCAGAAGAAGTGCGGCAGTTAGCGCCTTATTTTCAGTTGACCAATTATCTGGGAGCATTTGCTGGACAGCTAAGTCATACCGCAATTCAAGGTATAACAGTGACTTTTGCCGGTGATGCAGCCAAGCTGAATGTAGAACCATTGACCACTCAGGTCGTGCAATCGGTGTTAGCGCCACACTTTAATGATATTAATGTGGTTAATGCGCGTGATGTAGCTCGTGATCGAGGAATACACATTACTGAGGCAAAAGAAGACATCGAAGAGGTCTATCACAACCGAGTCACCATCAGTATTACAGCCGGAGACAAAACACGCAGTGTCTGCGGTACGTTAATACAGAACCGTCCCAGATTAATTGAAATTAAAGGCATTAAGCTAGAGTCAGAGTTTGGTGAACATATGCTGTATATCACCAATCAAGATGAACCGGGGATAATTGGTGCGATAGGTAACTTTGCTGCCGATAAACATATTAATATTGCCAATATGCATCTTGGACGCAGAGAAAGTCGAGGCGATGCGGTTTCTTTACTTGAGATAGATGCACCTATTAAGGCAACAGATCTCGATGGTTTAAGGGCGATTGAGTATATCCGCGATGTACAATATCTAAACTTTAATCCATTAGTATTATGAATGAGATAAAACCTTTTCCCAATCCCTATTGGTTATTAAACAAAGCAGAGGATACGCAAACAGCATTTGTTGTTGTCTTGGTATCTATGTCGGTTAATGACGCTGTTGTGAAATTAATGCAGCAACTTCTGGATGACAATAATATCAATATTGAATCATTCAATATGTTGTCTGGTAATAAGGCTACCGAGTTTTTTATTTCAGCAACGACTCAAGATGCCTGGGAAATATTTCAAAAATTACTGGTTTTGGTATCAAACGTAGATGCTGATGTTTTTGTTTTACCCATTGAGGGACGAAAGAAAAGACTTTTAATCTGTGATATGGATAGCACCATCGTACAAACTGAGACACTGGACGATATTGCTGCGAATATTGGCATCGGTGAACAGGTTAGTGACATTACCGCCAGAGCGATGCGAGGGGAATTGGACTTTCGAAAAGCACTGGATGAACGCGTT
Organism: Gammaproteobacteria bacterium; assembly: GCA_047618295.1. Classification (GTDB taxonomy): domain Bacteria; phylum Pseudomonadota; class Gammaproteobacteria; order Eutrophobiales; family Eutrophobiaceae; genus UBA7359. The sequence goes on from JBLHKL010000075.1 coordinate 6,376, forward strand.
AGTTTACTGAAAGGCGTTTCAGAGAAACTCTTTGATGAGATTGCACAGGAGGTTCAAATTAATCTCGGTGCAGAAGAACTGATTACCTTGGCACAGGAACACGGGTTACGTACGGTACTTGTTAGTGGTGGTTTTGAGCCTATAGTAAAAGTAGTTGCAGCAAATCTGGGCTTTGATCGTTATGTTTGTAACAAAGCCGAAATTACCAATGGCAAATTAACAGGAAAGGTATTGGAACCGCTTGTTGACGCGGATACGAAATTAAACGTGCTCAAAGAAGAAGCTAATCAATTAACAATTACACTAGAGCAGGTTTGTACCGTTGGGGACGGAGCGAATGATTTACCCATGTTGCAAGCTGCAGGTATAGGCGTTGGCTATAAGGGTAAGCCACTTGTTCGTGCTGGTACGCCGTATCAAATTAATAGTAGTAGTTTGGCATCAATATTATTGATGATGGGAATCACGTGATCGTAATTTCCATCTTGAATCAAAAATTGCTAAACGGCAGCTGTTCCGGCTAAGGCACATTCATGGTCTTCATTGGGTGCACCGCCACCCAGGCCAATCCCATCGATAACATGGCCGTCTTTCAATATTGGTACGCCGCCCGGACTGGGTAAGGCCTGTGCAGGCACGACGCTTGGTAAGGAATACCAGAGTAATGGGTTTGCATCCTTGTTTTCTGTGATTTCCATTGTCGAGCGTTTAAATGATGCTGCGGCCATAGCTTTGGCACGTGATGTATCAAAGGTAAAAAAACCAGCGTTATCACTACGTGAAAAATAAACTATACGACCGGATTCGTCGACGACTGAGACGCTCATTGGACGGCCCATTTCATTAGCTTTTGCCAGTGCTGCTTTACCAACACGTTCGGCGATTTCTAAAGTCATTTCAATCATGATTCAATTTTCTACTCAGTTTTATTATATTTTTAATTATTTAGTGTTTTCATTTCTAGAATATCGCCGCTTCGGACTCCTCGGTCTCTCGCGGCATCGCCTACTTTGGTGTCTGGAACACGAATGACCAACATGGACGTTGGGAATGTCGAAAATGCAGGATGCATTTTTTCGACCATGACACTCCATCCATGGAGATAATAAAGCCCGCACAAGGCGGGCTCCAATCAGACTAGCTGAAGTATTTACGCTACTGCTTGTTGTGTAGATTCAAGTCGGTCTCGAAGGGCTTGAACCTGCGCTCGTAATTCTGCAGGTAAATGATCACCAAAGGTATCGTAATATTCTTCGATACCCTGCAGCTCAGATAACCAACCTTCAGTATCCACACGCATCAAATTAGCAATGTCTTCTTCAGGCATACCAAGACCACTAAAATCGATACCATCCATCGTTGGCATATTACCAATCGCGGTTTCAATAGCATCAGCAGTGCCAGCACAACGTTCGAAGACCCATTTTAGTACACGACTGTTCTCGCCAAAGCCCGGCCACATAAACTTGCCAGCTTCGTTCTTACGGAACCAGTTAACGTAGTAAACCTTAGGCATTTTTGCACCTTCTGTTTTACCCATCTCTAACCAATGGCCCCAGTAATCTGCCATGTTGTAACCGCAGAAGGGGAGCATTGCCATAGGGTCACGACGTAACTTGCCGATGGCGCCGAAAGCAGCCGCTGTCATCTCTGAAGCGATAATGGTGCCGAGGAAGGTGCCGTGATTCCAATCCAAAGATTCTGTCGCCAAAGGCACGACAGAGGCACGACGACCACCGAATAAAATTGCACTGATAGGAACACCTTTAGGGTCTTCCCATTCATCAGCAATGACGGGACATTGAGCAGCATGCGCGGTGAATCGCGCATTAGGGTGTGAGGAAGGTGTATCTGATTCTGGTGACCAGTCATTACCCTTCCAGTCAATTAAATGAGCAGGTGTTTCTTTTGTCATGCCTTCCCACCAAACGTCACCATCATCAGTTTCACCAACGTTTGTGAAAATAGCGTTTGATTCCATAGACAACATTGCATTCGGATTTGTGGCCATGCCAGTACCGGGTGCGACACCAAAGAAACCTGCTTCAGGATTAATCGCGTAGAGTTGGCCATCTGCACCAAACTTCATCCAGGCGATATCGTCGCCGATAGTTTCAACTTTCCAACCGGGAATGGTTGGCGTCAGCATGGCAAGGTTAGTTTTACCGCAAGCGCTTGGAAAAGCACCGGCGACGTATTTCACAACACCTTCAGGATTAGTGAGTTTCAGGATGAGCATATGCTCAGCCATCCATCCCTCGTCACGTGCCATAGTTGAAGCAATGCGCAGCGCGAAACATTTTTTGCCTAGTAATGCATTACCACCATAGCCTGAACCAAAAGACCAGATTTCACGCGTCTCTGGGTAATGAACAATATAACGGTTATCTGGGTTACAAGGCCATGGTGTGTCTTTATCATCTTCAGCTAATGGAACGCCAACTGAGTGAAGGCATGGAACAAAGTCGCCATCGGTACCTAATACATCGAGTACTGCATTACCAACTCTAGCCATGGTATGCATATTTGTCACAACGTAAGGTGAGTCTGATATTTCAACACCGATTTGTGCTATATCAGATCCGATAGGACCCATACTGAAAGGAATGACATACAGGGTTCGGCCTTTCATACACCCGGTGAACATAGTGTTCATTGTTTTACGCATTTCAGCTGGATCAGCCCAATTGTTTGTAGGGCCAGCATCTTCTTCTTTCTCTGAACAGATATAAGTGCGATCCTCTACACGCGCTACATCAGCAGGAATCGAATTAACATGGTAGCTGTTAGGACGTTTGTCCTCATTCAGTTTTCTGGCGGTGCCGCCTTTGACCATGATATCCCACATGCTGTCCCACTCTACATCTGAACCATCACACCATACGATGTTGTCTGGTTGGCACAAGGCGGCCATATCATCAACCCAGGCCAGCAGTTTTTTATTGTGCGTTGCCATTAATGTTTCCCTCTCTTTAGATTGTTTAAATTTAATAGCTGTAAGAAATAAAAGCAGAGTCTCCCAGAAAGAAACTCCTGCTTTATCGAAATTTGTTAACTTTAAGACGAAGGATGCTTATATATCTAATTGTAATTATTAAAATTATAATGATGTAATACGGCCAATTGATGTCGCCAAGCAGCATCTTCAGCTTCTTGTGCATATATCATTCTTGTTTTAGTAGACTAAATCAAGTGGAACCACAAATTTAATTGTGATTTAGAGATGTTGAAGCAGGGATAATATAAATGTAGTAGCGAACTGTTATTCTTGAATATTTGAATAAGATTTGATGTTGTTTCTTCCATGGCCTTTGACAAAGTATAAGGCACGATCAGCTTCCCTAAGAATATCACTCACCTGAAAATCATCATCAAGCAAACCTTCTTCATGATGACGTAATGAAGAAAGTCCGATGCTCATAGTTATATTCATCTTGGTCCCATGACAATCCCAGTCAGTTTCTTGAATAGTCGATATGATTCGCTGAGCAAGTTTTTGCGCACCTTCGAGATTAGTTTCGGGTAGTGCCAGCACAAATTCTTCGCCACCAATTCTTGCAAGAGTATCACCTTCGCGGGTGAACTCAGTGAGTATCTCCGCAATGGACTTTAATACGATGTCTCCGTATTCATGACCATGTGTGTCATTTACCATCTTAAAATGGTCCAAATCCATGAGCATCAGGCTGAATGGTTGAGCATAGCGTTTTGCTCTGCTCATACTTGCGGTGACTTCTGTATAAAAATAGCGACGGTTATATAATTTCGTTAATGAGTCAATGACTGACATTTCTTCATAATGCGCTTTCAATTTCTCTGACTCTTCAAGTGCATTACGAAGTTCTTCGGTACGAACATCGACAATATTTTTCATATTGTGCATAAGTTTGTCGTTATTTAAAAGCATACTCATTAAATCTGCGTAGATAGCCACTGAGCGTTCTTGCCATGAATCAAAATGATTTGGAACAGGATGAATTAACTCAATGACACCCAGTAACGAATCATTTACTAATAAAGGTGCACAGATCAATGAACCGGCCTCTTTTTCATTAGTTTCATAATGAAGCAAGTCTTCAATTGATGTTTTGCAATTGGGTATATGGATTATTTCTTTATTTGTGGCTGTTTTTCCCAAGACGCCATCACTCATT
>JBLHKL010000076.1:0-10114 GCA_047618295.1 Gammaproteobacteria bacterium
CTAATTTTTTGTTTTTCTAAAGAGATGTTTATTTCACCGTTTGAGAACGGGAAACTGACTGATGAATTAATTTTGTCGAAATTTAAAAGGTCACTATTACTTATCGTTTTAGTAATTAATCGATAAAACTCATCATGAGTTACCGCCATATCACGTTTCAATTCAATCAAATCCGTCATTACATTCATACCCTACCATTGTGGTTTAACGGATCTCATGTTTTTGAATGATAAAACGAGAAACAATTAAGTTTGATTTTAACCACCGGCTACAGGCGGCCAAACTGCAAGCGTGTCACCTTCGCTAAATATAGAATTTTCTCTCTCATTTGGATCAAGATAGACACCGTTTAGTAATACAAGGTGTGCAGACTCTTTAGGAACGTTAAATCTCTCAAGAATTGAATAGGCCGATTCTGAAGCAGGGATATCTACTTTCGTAGCATGTTTTACTGCGTTTTCTGGTAGGTACTGACTTAACCCAGCATATAACTTTAGTGTAATTTCCATTAACGAGTTAAATGACGCCAGCGTTATGACCTATTGCTTGGGTATTTGCCAGATAGGCTTCCATTATTCTGGTCGGATCTTTTATTAAATGGTCCTTCCACTTACCTAAATTCAGTTTGGTTTGAATCAAGCCTCTTAGAACGCCTACGTGCTGAGTTAATCCAACTGCTTGTGCTCCAACCATGACATCGTCCTCAAAAGAAAGACTCAAATAGCGATAACGATCGTTATCACATAGTTTTCCGGATTCACCACCGTCAATACCCATCCATAAACCATAAGAACTCGATATCAGTCCCATCGTATCCAGCACATTCATATTTACACATCCCTGATGGACTGTATCTTTGCCAGCCATATTCATGGCGGCAATACGTCCATGATCTGCGGCGGTAGGTTGTATAGCCTGTACACTATACTCACCCGTAGAAAAGTCTTTCCCTTGGCAAACATCGCCCGCAGCATAGATATCAGCAATATTCGATTGCAGACGATCATTAACTAACACGCCTTCATCTGTTTCCAGTCCACTTCCTTCCAGGAATTGAATATTAGCGGCAACACCCGTTGCAGAAATAACTAAATCAGCATCAAGAACTTCACCATTATCAAGTTTAACTTTAAGTGAATCGCCACTACCCTTTTCAATAGCATCGACGCGTGTTGAAGTATGTACGGAAACACCTTTATCCTGACACCACCGCTTGATCATATTGCCTGCAGTTTGGTCCATCATCCTAGGGACCATTCTGTCACCCATTTCAATTACGGTAAGATTTACTTTTCGAAGCGCTAAGGATTCTAAAATAATACAGCCAATAAAACCGGCTCCCATTAAAACTACATTAGAACCAGGCTTGGCTTTATTGACGATATTTCTACCATCCTCAAGCGTCCAGCAAGAATGAATGCCGGGTAAGTCCATGCCTTCTATAGGGGGCGTCATTGGATGTGAGCCCGTAGCAATTAAGAGCTTGTCATAACTGATCTCATCATGCTGCTCAAGATTCAATGATTTAGTTTTTGGATCTATATTACTAACTCTGTCTCTAATAATATCGATATCTTTTTTACTAAAATGTGATGCATTTTTCCTTAAATGTGTGCCTTCCTCTTTAATCTTGTCGATTAAATAATATGGCAAAGCCATTCGAGAATATGGTGCTTCAGGTTCATCCCCAATCATAATTATGCTTGATGTTGGATCAACTTTACGTAATGTTTCTGCTGCTATAACACCTGATGGACCTGCGCCTACAATCACATGCTTCATGTCTTTACCCCTCTAATGTTTTAACCGACTAAAACCAGAATCTACAGATCTAGGCTACAGACCTAGACGAGAACGGGTTTCATCTGTCGGCACACCATCAAGTGTCCAACCTCGTACTTCATAGTATTCTGGCAACATTTTATGTAAATCATTAGCTCTACCTTCCGCAGGACCTGTTTTAGCAGCATCTTTGAGAAGTCGCTTAGGTAATGTGTCGTCCTTTGCCGTAATCCCAGCAGCTAAATTATAATCACGTTCCATCGTCCAGATACGTTCACCAACGACCAAGCATCGCTCAGCACTCCAATCACCTTCGCAAGCGGCATCAATTTGCGGTGCAATATCTTCAAGTGTCCAAGCGAATGTCGTAAAGGCACAGATTCCTGCAGAATCTACAACAGCTGTTGCGTCTTGAAAGGCCTTAACCAATCCCGCTTTACCATCAGTAGCCAATGGATCTGTCTTCTCTGGAATCCCTAATATTTCTGATGCAACTGTATATCCTCGAAGATGGCACGCACCACGGTTCGAAGTCGCGTAAGCCAAACCAATACCTTGTATGCCACGTGGGTCATAAGCAGGAAACTCCTGACCTTTTACGGTCATAGATAGCTCAGGACGACCGTATTTTTCACACATCCTTTTAGAACCCTGTCCAAGCTCTAGACCAAAACCCTCGCCTCTTACAGTGACCTCTGTCGCCCAGAGTAGCGCTTCGGCAGAACCAAAAACCAGTTCCATGCCTCCGGTGTCTTTTACTGTAATAGCACCTTCTTCAAACAACTCCATAGCCGCGGCTATCGTCGCACCCAATGATATCGGGTCAACGGCATCCTCATTACATAAGAAATTAGCAGCCGTAATGGCATCAAGATCATCAACGCCGCAATCAGATCCCAAAGACCATGCATTTTCAAACTCAAGCCCCCCAGAATTACCGTGATATTGCGGCTTGTCTTTTACTGAAAAGTGGTCCTTGTCTACAGTAGATATGCGTTGACAGGCAATGGTACAACCAAAACATGCACCATTCGTCGTCAGATTGGCCTTACCGTCACTTGCACGAACTTCGAGCATGGCTTCACCAGAGATTTTACTCGCACCTTCAAACTGCACATCTTGATGATTACGTGACGGTAATGCGCCGACCTCGTTGATGACATTCATCAATACTTGTGTTCCGAGTGCGGGTAAGCCTTCGCCGGTAACCGCATTTTCCGCCAATACTTTCTTACCTTCCTCAGACGCTTTGAAAAATTTGGCGGGGTCACTGATATTACCCACACCCAATGTTCCACGTATTGCAACTGCCTTGAGGTTCTTTGACGCCATGACAGTACCCACACCAGAACGTCCCGCTGCTCTATGCAGGTCGTTGACGATGGCAGAAAACAAACAACCTTTTTCTGCTGCACGACCGACTACTGCAATTCGCACTAGTGGGTCCTGATGTTTGGCATGAATCAGTTCATCTGTTGCCCAGGCTGATTTACCCCACAGATCTTCTGCAGAAAGCAATTCAGCCTTATCATTTTCTATATATAAATAAACAGGCGTTGGCGATTTGCCTTCAATAATAATCATATCGAAACCTGCGTTTTTCATCTCGTTGCCGAAATAGCCGCCCGAGTTAGAACAAGCGATACAGCCTGTTAAAGGACTCTTAGTTACTACTGAATATCGTCCTGCAGTTGACACCATGGTTCCGGTCAATGGGCCTGTGGTCATGATCATCTTGTTCTCAGGACCCAAGGCATCACAGGTTGGATCAGTCTCTTCAACCAAATATTTTGTTGCTAAGCCACGCTGACCTAAATAATCGTTAGCCCATTGCATATTGAGGGGTTCATTCGTAATTGAACCCTTTGTTAGATTCACACGTAGTACATTTTTAGTCCAAGCCATTTCTCATTCTCCTACGTCTATGCGTTATCTTGTGGAAGGTTTTGTGCTGCATGAGCACGCATTCTTTCCAAACCACTATGTTCAGAATCTACATAGGTTATCGCCTGTGTAGGACAAGCCTTAGCACATTCAGGGTCACCACCACATAAATCACATTTTTGAACTACAGCCGTCTCTTGATTGTAATTAACTGTGCCGAATGGGCAGGCTATGGTGCAGACCTTACAACCAACACAGATGTCATCAATAACTTCTTTTGCGCCGGTAGCTTCATTTATAACAATAGCTTCGACCGGACAGGCATGTAGGCACCAAGCCTCTGTACATTGTGTACATGTGTAAGGAACGAAACGCCCTTCATCATGAAAAGTAAATATTTTTATACGCGATTTTGAAGGATTAAAAACGCCTTCTGCCTGATAGGAACAAGCCATTTCGCATTGTAGACAACCAGTGCATTTTTCTGGTTCGATCTGTAAAGATCTGAGCATTGTGTATACCCCTCGTTGGTGTTAATTCCTGATTTGAATTCTCAAAGATCCAATATCTATTTAACTTTTGTGATTATAAATAACAATTAATACTAATTTCAATTTTAGAAGTATAACCACTATTTCTATTGATAGCACCCATATATAAAACTCGGAATATAAGATATTTATCTATATAAATTAATCTGTTGCAAAATGCGACAACTTCTAAAGTTTTGCTAAATTACTAAATCCTATATAACCGAATATAATATATTTACGGCAGAAATTTGCATCGCAACACACATCTATATATACAAAACTGAATTTACGCTATATTTAGAGCATAATTCACAAAATTAATGACAATGTAACTAACTGTAAACTAAATACAATGTCTCAAGTCGAATCAATTAAAGCAGCAATTCCACTTAATGCTAGCGCTTCACAATATGCAGTAAGAAATGCATGGGAAAAGTTTGTTAGTACTGGTGAGTTAAACCATAAACGACTTCGTCCTGTCATTGCAGACAGTTGGCTTCGTTGCCATGAATTAGGTATTAACCCTCTCGGTACTCGGGCACGTTCTGTAATATCCAAAGAAGAAATCGAAGCAAAACTCCATACTGAAAACTTTGGAATTTCCGGAGTAAATGTATTCAATAGAATGTCTAATACAGTTGAAGACACGGGACATGCTCTTGTTTTAGCGGATCATACCGGATGTATTTTATATTCAGTTTTTCATAAGCATATACAGGATCATCTAGAAAGGGTTAATTTTAGACCCGGTGGTGAATGGCACACAGATGCCGTCGGACCTAATGGCATAGGCACAACATTATCCGTTGGCAAACCAGAAGTCGTTATGGGAACGGAACATTACTGCCAGGGTTGGAAACCTTGGGTATGCTATGGCGCACCGATTCATAATCCAAGCGATCACTCTGTGCTAGGTGTAGTTGATATCACCGGCCCTGCAAACAAAATCTGTGTTGAAGCTATGGCATTAGCGATATCAATTGCTCATTCTATAGAGTCTGACTTATCTGTTTTACAACTTACCAAACGTGATAAATTACGCCAAGCCTACCGAAGTCTGCAAATAAGATGGCCAAATGATGCAAGCATTGCTGTTGATGAGTATGGCTTTGTCATTGATATGAACTCACATGCAGATACCTTGCTAAATACTCCATCTTGTATATTAAATCAGTCTATCCATTTATATTTACCCAGCCTTACACTCTCTATTAATACGTGTATTACTAATGGCGTTGAAATGGAATGTGAAGTTGAGTTGGATAAAATGTTAATGAATAGCGCACGTTTTCAATTAACACCGATAATAGAAAATGGTGAACGGCTAGGTTGTTTTATTATGATTCTAGGCGGGGAGAAAATACACCATGACTTGACCAGTCTGCGATCAAACGAGGATGAATTAATCAGAAAAACACTCGTGGAAACAAGTGGAAACATCAGTAAGGCCGCCAGGATTCTAAATATAGACCGCGCAACAATCTACCGCCGACGTAAAAATTGGGGATGACGAATACATTCTTACAAAAGATCATACTTAAGCATCTTTAAAATTCAGGCAATTCTCCTATCCATTTTTAATGGAATTTAACCTATATTGTATTGTCGAAGTATTCAGTTACTTCAGCTATTCACATATGGCAAAATATAAACACTAACCTATCATTACAGGTAACACTTCATGTTGAAAAATTACATCGTGATAATAAAATCAAGTTTAATTGCAATGCTTTTAGTTTCTAATATCGCACTCGCAGAAAATATAGAAGTACACTTCGCTTTCATTGGTCAGAAAGATCACGCCGCCCTACTTGGCGCTAAACAAGGTCTCAGCGAAGCTAATCTACAAGGCCAATTTCTCAATCAAAAATACGAATTAGATCTAATATCTGTAGAGAATGCAAATACGCACGATTTTTCCAAATACATTGCAGTTCTGACAGCTGTCGATATCGATACCTATACAAAGCTTGCTGATGCTTTGCCGAATCTCGCTGTCTTTAACTTATCTATTAAAGATGACCAACTAAGATCAGCGTGCATAAAAAATGCACTACACATAATTCCTAGTAACACGATGGAATTAGATGCCAAAAACCAATGGCAAAAGAAGAAACCCGATTCAATTGTGAAGGCTCAAGCTTGGCATCCAGACTTTGTTAAATTCGCTGCACGTGATCTCAACAAACGTTTTAAAAAGAATCAAAAAATATTAATGGATGATAATTCATGGGCTGGTTGGGCAGCAGTTAAGATGACATCTGATGCCGTTGCAAGAACAAAAATAAACGACCCAGCAAAGATGTTACATTATCTTAAAACAGATCTTGCTTTTGATGGCCAAAAAGGAATTGTTATGGATTTCAGAGAAACGGGGCAATTACGACAACCTATTTTATTGGTAGAAAACAATAAAATAGTTGCTGAAGCACCAGTTCGAGGCGTTGCCAAACCACCAACATTAGACAGCTTAGGGATATTAAGCTGTGAAAAGTAGTCTATCTATATATGAAATTAACACTATCAGGAGTTTTTAAATGAAATTTTATTTGGCACCACTATTATTTTTCGCCTTTGTATGTAATACAGTTAGTGCTGCACCGACTGGGCGTATTTTTGTTACAAATGAGCGCGGCGATTCTGTTTCCGTTATTAACGGCAGCTCATTAACCGTCGAAGCAACTATTGATGTAGGTGAACGTCCTAGAGGAATTGGTCTCTCTCCAGATGGAAGTGAACTTTATGTTGCCGTAAGTGAAGAAAATAAAATAAAAGTCATTGACCCTGCCTCACTCAAAATTCTAAGAGAATTTGAAGCGGGCTCTGATCCAGAAACGTTCGCCGTTCACCCTAATGGCAATATCTATATTTCAAATGAAGATGATGCAAAAGCAAGTGTGTTTAACCCAAAAACGGGAGAACAAGTTGCAGAAATACATGTCGGTCTAGAGCCAGAAGGCGTTGCCATTTCGCCTGATGGTAAACGCGTAATTGTTACCAGCGAATCGACTAATATGCTGCACGTCATCAAAGTACCTGGAAACACAATTGAAAAAAATATTCTTGTCGGTTCACGTCCACGTGCAGCAACATTCACTCAATCTGGCGACATTGCTTATGCAACAGCAGAGATTAGTGGTGAAGTCGTCAAGGTCGACATGAATACAGGAGAGATCCTGAAAAAGGGAAGCACTGGTGACAGTAAATCAAAACCTAAAGATGTTGTCTTAAGCAAGGATGAGTCTGTGATCTATGTTGCTGGAGGAAGAGCTAATAAAGTTGTCGTCATGGATGCTGAATCGCTTGAAATAGTTACCGGCATCCCTGTAGGAAAACGCGTTTGGGGTTTGGCGATTAGTAAAAATGGTGAACGGGTATTTTCAACTGACGGCGTCAGCGGTACTGTCTCAGTCATTGATACCAGTAAAAATGAAGTAATTAAGACTATAGAAGTTGGTGAGTTCCCATGGGGTGTCATTATTAACGACTAAATTGATAACGGGGCAGTATTTATGCTGTCCCAAACTTTCATGCTTGTATGATGTTATGCCTGATCGCAAGCCGTGCTATATCCGCTACAGTTGAGACGTTAAGCTTACTTTTTATTTGAGTACTATAGTTCGCAACTGTTTTATAACTTAGACTCAATCTTTTCGCTATTTCACTGGTATTTGAACCTTCTGCCAACATACAGAATATCTCAAATTCACGTGTAGACAGATCAGAAAGCAATGAGTCTTGACCTCGTGATTTTTCATAGGCTAATATTTGTGCGAGTTCTGGATCAATATACTTCTCGCCTTTTGAAAGTCGTATTATTGCTTCAACAAGTAATTGTGGGTCGGTACTTTTGGTAATGTAACCACTGGCACCCGCTTGTAATGCTTGCTCTACAAAGATAACTTCTTCATGCATGCTGAACACAAGAATTATGGCTTTATGGTCACGGGAACAGATACGTTTTATTGCCTCAATCCCTCCAATCCCTGGTAGAGACAGATCCATAACAACAACATCTGGTTGATGAGTACTATAGAGTTGATAAGCTTCCTCCCCGCTGCTTGCTTCTGCTACAACCTCTATCTCAGCTGCGTTTTTCAACAACATATTATAGCCCGCGCGAACCACCGCATGATCATCAACTAGCATTACTTTTATTACATTACTCATAAAATAACTCTTATGATTTTATTGGAATACTTATATTAATCGTTAAACCATTATTAGGCTCACTAATAAGCTCGAATGTTCCATGATTCATTTCAACCCGTTCTTTCATTCCAGGCAAGCCTAAACCAGTCATTAGTTTTTCTTTGTTTAAACCGACACCATCATCCTGAATATTCAGGCTTATATATTCTGAACCAGAAGAAACAACTTTATTCATTGTTATTATTATTTTGCTAGCGGACGAATGTTTTAATGCATTGGTCAAACTCTCTTGAACAATTCTAAAGAGGCTAATATTCAATAACTCTGTCAAATCAGTTGGAACATCTGAGAACGAAAAGTGACAAAAAATATCATCTTGTCGGCTATTCCAATCATCAATCATCGACTGCAAGGCCTTTACCAAGCCAAACTCATCTAAAACCGATGGCCGCAATCGATGCATCATGTTTTTTGCAACTTGATAAATATGATCTGAATATTCGATTATTGTTTTCACACTTGAATTGATACGGTCCTTATCTGGACTCTTATCATTCATGATAGCCGCTGCAACGGCTTTAATAGCCGCAATGGTCTGGCCTAGTTCATCATGCAGTTCTTGTGCGAGATGACGACGTTCTTCTTCCTGAATTTCAAGTGAACGTTGCGTCAATGACTGATTTTTAGCCTTGCTCTCCAATAAAACTTTGGCCATATGATTAAATTGTTGCGAAATTCGATCTAATTCAGGCAAGCGAAAACGTGGCAGTTCTAATTGATAATTTCCTTTTTCAATATCAGATAAACCAGAGAGTATTGTGTCTATTGGAGCCAGGTATTTTCCAATAGCCAGATATAACAAAATATTAGCCAAAATAATAAACGCTAGTAAAAATATCAATATACTCCGAACTTCAGTCCAGTTTTCATCAATTTCATCGGAAGGATCAGCACGAATAATGATCCCTTTGGGTGGCTCAACCGGATTGTATAACCAATGTCTTATTTCGGTTGGAGGAGGCTCTACAAGTTTAACAAACCAGTTTGGCGCTTTAATATCCCTCAAGGCAGCAAATTCTTCAACAGGCGTCAGGACATCATTTGAAGTGTAAATATCGATATGAAGATGCCGTGTTAGATCCAGTTCTGAGAGCTTGCGTAATACTTGTATTTGCTTTTGTTCATCCATCTCTAATGATGCTGAAGTAAAAGCAACCTGAATCAATTGCAGAGCAAGATTTGCAGTCGATTCAACTTCATGCTGAACGGCATTACGCGCATTCGTAATAATATAAAAACTACTACAAATGAATAGGCTGATAAATAATAGTGTTATCAGCAGATTAAGCCTGATTCTAAGGCTCATTGATAATTCAACCCCTTGATTAAAGATTTTAGAAATTAAGCCGATCTAACTGATAGTAATATATATTCTAATTGAACTAACTATATTAAAAGTTATATTCTTAGGGTAAATTGTGAATTTACAATACAGCTAATAATTATTCAGTAACTATTTAATGAATTAGGAAAAACTCCTGATGGAAAAGCACATCAAATTATTTATTTTACCCCTCATTATAGGACTTGCGCTTTTAAACACTTCTAGTGCAGAAACGACAACTCTGGATTCAGCAGTAGAAACTAAGCTGCAGGGTCAAAAAGATGTCGTAAAATCACAGAACAAAGTGGACTCCCTAGTAAATCAGACCAAAGACTTGGTTCAGGAATACCGTGATGCTATACGTAAAACTGACAGTCTA
>JBLHKL010000077.1:0-10011 GCA_047618295.1 Gammaproteobacteria bacterium
TAGAACCTGATATCATCATAGAAAATATTCGTGTCGACAGCACAGAGGATCATTCTTCACTTCGTATCAAAGAATCCGATTTAACCGGTCATCTTGATAATGGTTCGAAAGAAAGTGAAGAAAAAGACGAGAAAAATAAGACAAAGAAAAAAGAGAAAAATAACGAGGCTTCTCTCGCTGAAACAGACTATCAACTTTATGAAGCATTAAACGTATTAAAAGGCTTGGCGATTCATTTGAAAAAAACAGGATGAGTTACGTCAGCTTACGCTGGGAAACAGTCGTATTTGTTTGTTAACGCTTATGACTGCTATGGGTCGAAAGCCGTCTTTACCCTCTTTTAATTTTGCCTTTACTTCAACTGTCCAATGGTTTTTCGTAGGTCGACTACGGGGTCAAACTCCGGTGGTAGATCCTCAACGGCTGCGCGGAAAACAAGATTCCTCTCGTCAAATGAAAATGCATGAGCGGAGAGATAACCTCCCGTTCCTGCGCTACGCACAAATACAATGATTTCAGGTCCCTGATTAGCATCAACATCTACTAGTTCAATCTTCTCGATTGTGCCATTACGACTTCGAATAAGACCTGATGTAAAGAAGGTCGTCATGTCCGCAGGTGGCGCAGCATCGTAGAGTCGGACACTGAAACTTCCGATAGATCGAGCTTCAAAATCACCCTCTGTAATCACAACGGTTTGCCCTGATGGGAGTGCGATCTTTTTAATGAAACGATTCGACTCAGCAGCATACAATAGGACGTTTGGGTACATGACCATCGTCAGTACTAAGAGCCACCTCATGTATAATACTTTCATTACCAGACCTCCTAACTATATTTTAAAGAGTAATCTTTAAGGTCTTTTTTTAGTTTTATTGTCGCTTTCTATAAGCTATATATTTAACTAAATCACTATTGTGTTGTCTCTTCAGCAACTCTCTTTCCAAATTTAATAATGTGGCGTCGAGTCAATAGATACCCGGTAAAAAACACCACGGGGAATACGATACAAAAGGCCATCAACAATATAAACACACGATCAAAGATCAATTCACGATGATTGATAAGCCGATTATCCAAATCAGCCATCCTCTTAGCCAACACGTTGTCGACCTGAGTAAGTTGGCCCGCTACTAGGCCAGACAGGTTATTAGCGACTTCACTATCATAGTTAAATTTATTTATATTTTCGGTAATGGAGACAAGCTGCTTTGATGTTGCCAAGGCGTCCTCGAATATTAATTTAACCAGCTTCAGATCTATCTCCTCGTGTTCGTAGTTATCTTGCGAAAGGATCAGCGGTGATAATTGCTCGGAAATAAATTTTAGGTTCTCTGACGTTTTGACTATATTATTGGTGATAGCTTCAGCAAATTTTGAATTCTTATCAAATAAAGTCTGAATATCTTCAGGTAATTGTTCAACCTGTGTACTAATACGCTCTGCAGATTCGGTTAATCTCTGTGATTGTGTCAACGCCTGTGTTATTTCGTCAGCAGACAATGTCTTATATAAAAAAAGCTCGGCCTGCCATTCAATCAGAATAGGCATACGATTAGCCATAAACATGGCACGCTCGATCGCAAATCGAGTCTCCTCAATTTCGTAATTGACATCAGAGATCGAGGAAAACAAACCACCCTTGCTGAGAATTTTATCAATCTTCGCTTTGCCTTCAGAATCAGCAAAATTCTGAAATCTTACAAAGGCAACATAGTCACGCTCTGGATTGTCTTGTCTCCACTTTTCCGCAAGTGCGACAACTGAATCAACATCGGCCTGAATAAAAACACGTAAGGCTAATTTATGTAACTGAGCTTCCAACATAGCTAATGCAGCTGATATACGCATAGCCTGATCTTTTGTCGATAATGATTTATCGCCACCGTTTTGCCATACAAGGCGCTGAAGTCTTAGCATTACGATCATGTCAAGCAGCTGATGAGTCGCATCGGCTTCGACAGCAATACTGATCGCTGAGTTAGCATAGAAGAGCTTCACGGTGTGATACATCATCCGTTCCGTCGAATTGACGCCTTCAGCAATTATATTGTCAATCGTTTCAGCAATAGACTCTTGATAGTTGTCACTAAATGCTAATAGATGTTTGTTCAGTTCGAATGCAGTTAATTTATTCTCATCAGCCATTACCGAGAAAGACAGCAAGAAGGAAATTATTATTAGTACTTTACTCACGTTCATCAAAATATTTTAGCAGAAAGAATTTAGTTATTCCCAGAACGCACATCAAACTTAAGATTGCTTGCCAGTAGAAGTACGCGAAGATACCTTAATATTCATTTAAAAATATCCTGACCTAATACACGGTATATTTCGTCAACAGAAGACTTACCATTGTCTATTGCCTCACGACCAAGCACTGAGAATATTCGCATCCCAGATGCTATCGCAATTTCTTTAAGCTTCTCTTTAGGTTCATTTCGTCTGACTGCGTCAGAGAAATCAGAATCAATTGACACTAATTCAAGCAGTGGAAGCCGATCTTGGTATCCTGTATAATTACAATGCTCACAACCAATGGGATGTCTGGGTCTAGATGATTGATAGATATTTTTATACCTTATTTCCAGTTCACTGGAATTAACCGGTTCATCAGATGCACAATCTTGGCAAAGACCTCTTGCCAGCCTTTGAGCAGATAGACCTGCTAATGCATCTGCAAGAATTGATTCGCTAATACCTAAATCTAGTAATCTGGGCACTGTCGTAATCGCATCTCTTGTATGAAGTGTACTTAAAACAAAGTGACCTGTTAATGCTGCTTTCAATGCAATCTCAGCCGTTTCCTCATCCCGTATTTCACCAACTAATATCACGTCTGGGTCCTGCCGAAGCAATGCTCTTAAGCTGCTTGCGAATGTAAGACCTTGAGATTGGTTAACATTAACCTGAGCAATACCGTCTATGTGATATTCAACTGGGTCTTCAATTGTCACCAAACAACGTTCATATGAATTTAATTCTTTAAGGGCAGCATATAACGTCGATGTTTTCCCTGAGCCGGTTGGACCCGTTACAAGAAACACACCTGATTGATAAGAGATTATATCTTTTAATTTTATTAATTCTTGCTCAGCAATGCCCAGATTTTCAAGCGACTGGGCAGCTGATTCTTTAATTAATCTGATGACCGCTTTTTCCCCACCACTGACAGGAAGCACCGATAGGCGCATTTCTATACGGTCGTCTCCACACTTAAGGCTCGAACTACCATCCTGGGCAATAAGTTTGGTAGCGATATCTAGCCTGAACATAGCTTTTATACGCTGCATCATTTTTGCGTATACCGCTCCGGGTAGTGTAGAAATACGTCGCAGCAAACCATCCACCCGGTATCGAACTATCCCCCCCTCCACAAATGGCTCAATATGTATATCACTTGCATTGAGTTCAGCAGCTTCCGTAATCATTTTATTTACTATTTGAACAATAACCGAATCTGAAATTTGATCATTTTTAATATCTAACTTATCCATTTCTCCATATTCAGAGTCAGGATGAGTGTTGGCAGATTTAGAAGCTGCATCTCTTGAAAGCTTTCCATAACCCATAGTTATCCATTCTTCAATATCATTGGGTGTTGCAACTGATATATTTATATTATGACCTGACGTAAATCCAAGCACAGAAATCATATCGCGATCTAGCGGAGTGGCTGTCGCGATGGTCAATGTGTGTCCAGAATATTTTAGTGGGCAGACCAGATATCGCCGTGCGATGCGCTCGGGGACTAACGAAATAGCAACGGTATCTATATCATCATTTGATGCTACTGGATACCCTAGATTACTAGCAATTTTTTCGCAAAGGACTTTTTCTGTAACGTTCATCAAGGTGGCAACTTTTTGCCATGCCTTTTTTGTATCAGTGGATAATAACGTGTTCAAGTTTTCTTGGTTTTCCGAGTAGACTTCTTCTCCAATAAGTTTAACTAACCAGGCGTGTGCTGAATCTATATTTTTTTTAATGACCTTAGACATTTATACTAAAGGACAGTAATAGTGCTGGAATTATCTCGCAAAACTAATCGACCTTCACTCGAAGCCATATGCAGCTCAAACTTATGATTATTAAGCTTCTTATATTCAACCTCTAAGACATTTCCTAATGCGCTAGGGAGCACTTTAGGTAACTGCCCATGTTGAAGGCGATACCGTTCTAATTCTTCTGCCAACATTAACAATGCAACCCTGGGACCCATTCCAGATTTTCTTTCTTCCGCAATAGGGTGAGGGGCATCATAGCTCGGTGCTCTAAACAAAACGATAATAACAAGAAGAAAGATCGAAAGATAAAGCGCCCAGATGGGAACGCCATGGGAACGTGTTAATGTTGATTTAGTTTTCACCATGGGACCTTCAATTTGTCGCATCGCTCGATCGATATCTTCACCCCAACTACTAGATGTATTAACTTTATTCTCAGGTTTATTGTTCATAGAAATCTCAAACTTGTAGTTTTACAGAATAGTAATAAGCAGTATTTTGTATCTGAATGATTGAGGGCTATATTATTCTAAACCGACCATCATAAAATCTGACATTATCCACTTATGTTTTTGCTTCGTTATATGATCAAAGGCATGTAGTAATTTTTTCGCGTGCGCAGTTTTAGCTTGTGCATATACTATAGCTATCGGCTTATCTTTTATGTTAACAACATCGTTATTGGAACCATAATTACCTTGCTCCAGTTGACTCCATAACAAGACACCTTCTACATTATACAATGCATCATGATCACTAAATGCAGGAGGTGCTTTCCCCATGCTTGGGCTCTTATATGCAGATACATCAGATTTGAGGGTAAGACCTTCTATCTCGACAGTCTCTTCATTTAATAGTCTGATTTCACCTATATTGACTAATAATTGTGCGGTCTTAGCTTCATAAAAATAACGCTGCATACTAGGCGTCGCAACCGCTGCTAAAATGCCAATTATCGAGACCGCAATCATCAGTTCGATAAGTGTAAAACCATTGTTTTCTCTAATATCAGAATACCTGAGCCGCATCAAAACTTTCCCTACTTTGTCAATAGTTACATTTATTTTATCGCTATTTCACTATACTTACATATTATATTAAATCATTACTTCTGTTGCCAAGAAATATACAACTCCCATATCCTAACTTTAGATTCTATCCTAGGAGATATCGACTAAACCAATCTCTAGCAGCTGAACTAGATTCATCAAATGAGTCGATATAGGCATCAAAATGCCCACCATCTAGCACGACGAGTTGTTTTGGTTCACGTGCCGTTTCATAAGCAGCGAAAGCCAAATCAGAAACAGTAAGCACATCATCGCGTGCTACTAACATTAAAAGAGGTGTTGGACTGATGGACGGTATATAAATACCCGGCTCATATTCAATAAACATCTCCACAGACCGAAGTGTGACTTCATTTTTCCAGGAAGGGGCGCGTTTATCGTGTGTTTCTCTAAACCATTGCCATGAATCCGCAGTAGGTAACGCCGCAGGACCCTGGGGTTGTTCATCAGGTGAAGAGACTACAGGGATCATCGCTGGTTCTTCTCCCGCATAACGTGCGGCTCGATCAGCATCAAACATGCAACGAAGTCCATCCCAAATATCTGCGCGAATAAGCCGACGTGCATTTTCTATCCCAGAAATAATAGGTACTTGAGACACAACACATTTGACGCGCTTATCAATTGCGCCGACAACCAGAACGTGGCCACCACTATAGCTTGATCCAAAAATACCTATGCGATTCTCATCGATGTCAGGTAGCGAAGTCGCATAAGTGATTGCATCACGATAGTCACGAACCTGTTGCCATGGATCAATCTCTTGCCTTGGTTCTCCATCGCTAGCACCAAAATTACGGTTGTCAAAAATAAGTGCTGCCATACCAGCAGCGGCAAAGACTTCACCATACTTATCAAGATACATTTCTTTAACAGCAGAATAACCGTGAGCCATGACAATGGCCG
This sequence comes from Gammaproteobacteria bacterium, assembly GCA_047618295.1. GTDB lineage: Bacteria > Pseudomonadota > Gammaproteobacteria > Eutrophobiales > Eutrophobiaceae > UBA7359. The sequence continues at coordinate 5,984 of JBLHKL010000077.1, forward strand.
GGACAGCATCCTTAGCATCGTCGGGTTGATACAACCAACCTCGCAAAGTGATGTTATCCCCTGTTTTAAACTCAACATCTTTCCGTTGCATAGACGCCCCTTATTGTTAACTAGATTCCCGCCTCGGCTTTGGCTTCCTGCGTCGCTCTACCTCGGTCTCCGTTCCTGACTCGACTCTACCGATTACTTCCATGTAATCGTCCTGCATCCATTCAGTCGGGCGCGGGTATGACAATATAAAAAATCACTTCTGTTGCCACGATAAATATAACAACATCATTCCGGAAAAACCCAGCAACCAGGAAACAATGGGGACCGATGCAAATACGCCATGTATTGTATTATCGAGGGCATAAATAATCGAAGATGATAATAAGAAACCAGAACCGACTACGGCTAAAACAGTACTACGATTATAAACTTTCATCTCTTGTCGTAGGTGATGTATCTCTTCTGATTTGTTTTCCATTTCTATCTTACCTTCGTGTATTTTATCTAATACATCAAGTGCACGGTTCGGTAGATCTGGTAACCGGTCAATCAGCTTAGGTATATTAAGTTTTACACCTTTCAACAATCCTTTCGCACCGATACGCTCATCCATAAATCGCTCTAGCTGCGGTCGCGCTGTTTTCCATAGATCAAGCTCTGGATAGAGTTGCCGGCCTATTCCTTCAATGTTAATAATTGTTTTTTGTAACATAATCAACTGCGGCATGATCTCAACATTAAATCGCCGTGCAATTTGAATGAGACGTTGCAACAACTCACCGAATGAAATTTCATTCATTGGTCGAACCAGTAACGGCTCACAAACCGTGCGTATGGCTGATTCTAGTTCGTCTAAACGAGTTCCTTTTGGTACCCAGCCTGATTCTATATGTAATGCAGCGACACGATGATAATTACGATTTAAAAATGCAATAAAGTTATCAGCTAAATAACGCTGATCAAATTCAGTTAAGGAACACATGATACCGAAGTCGATAACTTTTACTGTTGCCGGAATGCCACCTTCAGGTGGGCCTACAAAAATATTACCCGGGTGCATATCGGCATGGAAAAAATTATCACGAAAGACTTGCGTGAAAAATATCTCAACGCCATATTCAGCTAGCCATTTCAGATCAACTCCCGCTGCTTTTAGTTCATTAACATCACGAACAGAAATACCGGTTACTCGCTCCATCGCCAACACATTACGCCGTGTTAGCTCCCAATTGATCTCAGGAACATAATAGCGATCTTCCTTATCAAAATTTCGACGTAGCTGAGAAGCATTAGCCGCTTCTCTTTGTAAATCAAGTTCGTTCAGTAGCGTCTTTTCAAACTCAGTCACCACACCAGTGAAACGTAAGGATTTCCCTTTGCGATAATATTTTTCGCCTTTCTCTGCAAGGAGGTGTAGCAAACTTAGATCTTTACGAATAAGGGTTTCAATATCGGGGCGAATAACCTTGATAATAAAATCACGACCATCTTTTAGCGTTGCACGATGAACCTGAGCTACTGATGCAGAGGCCAAAGGAGTCTCATCAAACTCCAGAAACACCTCATTGAGATCGCATCCGTAAGCGTCTTCAATAATCTTGCGTGCGACCTTTCCGGAAAAGGGTGCGACGGCATCTTGCAACTTGGCAAACTCGTTGGCGATATCTTCTGGTATCAAATCACGACGCGTGGATAATATTTGACCCAACTTCACATAGATAGGGCCTAATTCTTCCAACATCAAACGCATACGTTGCGCGCGTGGCTCCTTTTTTCTTCCAAACCAGTTCCAGGGAAAGATATAAAATAAGAAACGTACTGGCCGAAATAAATGCGTGGCAAAGATAAACTCATCCAAGCCGTATTTTATCAATACTCTTTGAATAGCCAATAAACGAAGTATCTGTTCCATAGACTAACTACCCTGCTCTTTATTGTTTATTTTTACTTCTAGTTTATTAATTCCTTGAGAAAGCCTATCGACATCTTCTCGAAGGACGTCGACTTCTTTACAAAACTCTTCGACTAATAAATCATCCGGCAACATGTCACTTTCAAAACGAAGATACTCACTCATGTCCGTCGCTAAAATCTTACCCGTATTTGTAGCAAGACGGCTGGCACTGCGAATAAACTTGCCCAGTTGATAGGCAGCACTGTCACCAATCCAATTAGAGAGTGGTTCTTCAAGATCGATTTCGATATTTTGCATGATTGCCTGAAATCGTTGGGCTAGACCGATGTCACCGATCACTTGCATATCTGTTGGTAAACTAGCATTGCCTTGCTTCGATGAGGCCAACATCATTATAAAATTTGTTGGCGTGCCTTTAATTAATACATCGGCTTTATTGTCATAAGCCGTATTAATGATCAGACCTGTTATCGAAGGAAATAAAAATACAGTCAGGTTTGTATTGTTAAACTCAAACGCTATCACCTTGCCTTCAAGCTTTGCTAATGCGTGAAGCGTCTCCTCATCGAGACTCAAGGCCTTATTGACGAGTTTTTCTAACTGGCTTATCCATGCAGGTGGCGTGTTATCAACAACAGCACTCATAATTTATAACCACGGTGTATAGCAACGACACCACCAGTAAGATTGTGGTATTGGACTTTCTCAAAACCAGCCTGCTTCATCATCGATGCCAATGACTCTTGATTAGGGTGCATGCGAATTGACTCGACCAAATACTGGTAGCTCGCTTCATCATTAGCAACGACTTTACCAAACTGAGGAATCAACTTGAAAGAGTATTCATCGTAGAGTTTATCCAATACTGGAATGACAACCTTTGAAAATTCAAGAATCACTAATTGTGAACCATATTTAAGCTTGCTGTACATTGAGCGTAACGCCGCATCTTTATCTGTCACATTACGTAATCCAAATGCAATAGTCATACAATCAAAGCTATTGTCCTCAAAGGGTAACGCCTCTGCATTGGCTTGAACATAATCAATACCTTTGATGATGCCTTTATCTATAAAACGGTCACGTCCTTGTTGCAACATGTCGCCATTGATATCGCATAAAGTCACCCGGCCATCATCACCCAGTTGCTTATTGATTAAACTTGCAATATCGCCGGTCCCGCCAGCGAGATCCAGCACATGATAGTTTTTTCTGATAGCGCACAAGTGTACCGCCTTGCGCTTCCATAATCGGTGTACACCAAATGACATCACGTCATTCATCAAGTCATATTCTGACGCTACTGAGGTGAAGACATCAGCAACTCGTCCTGCTTTTTCTTTAATATCGACTTTTTCGAAACCAAAATCTGTTGTCGTTTGCTCATTCATTTGGATGGCGTGTGTGTCCGGCCTGTTTTAATGCATCCAGATAATCAACCCAGTAATTGTTCTTTGCTTCACCAAGTTCATAGAGATATTCCCATGTATAAAGACCTGTATTATGACCATCATCAAAGACCAACTTAACAGCATAATTGCCTATAGGTTCTATCTCTTTAATATTTACGTTTTCTTTGCCTACTTGTAAGACTTCTTGTCCTGGCCCATGTCCTTTGACATCTGCGGAAGGAGAGTACACGCGTAAATATTCACAAGGCAATTCAAATTTTGCCCCATCATCATATTCTATTTCAAGCACACGGGATTTTTGATGTAGGTTTATTGAAGATGGATTGTGCTTAGGTTCTGACATGATTTCTTATTACTATTAGTCCAGGTATTAAAAGTTATTTTACAGGCTATAGGATGTAACGACTTAGATCCTCATCCTCTACCAATTCATTTAGATGATCATTCACATACTCTGCACCAATTGAAATCGATTCGCCATTTTTTTCTGATGCTTCATAGGACAATGTCTCAAGTAAACGCTCCATTACCGTATGCAAACGACGCGCACCAATATTCTCAGTAGAATCATTTACCTGAAAGGCAATTTCTGCGATGCGCTGAATACCATCATCGGTAAAGTCTATGGAGACTCCTTCCGTCGCCATCAATAATGTATATTGTTCTGTTAATGATGCATCGGGTTCTGTGAGGATTCGTACAAAGTCTTC
>JBLHKL010000078.1:0-9978 GCA_047618295.1 Gammaproteobacteria bacterium
TTATCCCGATTAACTCTTTTAGTAATTGCGGCGTTATTTCTAAATGACCTTCATACTCTGCAACATTTCTTAGGTTATGGCATTTACCGAGCATGCGACATTTAGCTTGATCAAAGGCAACGGTATGAACCAAACATTGAAAAACTTGATAACGATTACTTGATCGATATCCATGCCCGCGCAAAGCCGCTAAAGACAAGATATGCGCCGCCGTATAGGCAGATACAAATTTTCCTTCATCAGATAAACCATCAATACCAGCATCTTTTAAGCTGCGCTTCGCCGAGTTAATCATGTTATTAAATTCCGCCTGATCTGGCGGCTCGGCTTTGAGATCGTTTATTTTTACCAGATTATCTAATTCCTTTAATGTCATCCTGACTTCCCTTTATCCATAGTTTATCTTGTTCCATGACACGCGATATAAATGCGTTTTTTGATTTTAATTTATTTTTAATTTGTTTGCTTGTGTAGAGTGTCGGATTGATGGGCCTCCCGAGTGACTTCTCTACATCCATTAAACTGTTTATTACGTCAGTATATTCCAGAGACGAAGTTACAATCATCAAATCTATATCACTTTTTGCATTCTCTTCACCTTTTGCAATGGAACCATACACAAAGGCAAAGTCTATCTCGTCTTCTAATGGTAATAGCGCCTGTTTAATAACGTCGACAATGCCAAATGTTTTACGAACAAGAACCAGGAGTTCATGATAAATAGGACATTCTTTATTTGCTTGAAAATGATTTTGATTACCAACCTTATCCTTCGTCAATAAACCTGCATTCAGCATGCGGATTAACTCACGATTGACAGACCCCTTACCGACACCCGCAAGCCGAACCAGTTCATTCAGATAAAACGTCTTTCCTGGATTACCGTACAAAAGTCCTAAAACACGTTGTTGAGTTTTGGTGAATAAAACATCACCTAATAATGAAGCCATAACACACCCGATAAATAAGTCCTTATTTGGGTACTATAGGTCTCTTTTTAGGACTTTTCAAGAGTAATCATAATTTAAACAAGTAGAATTTATACTTCAAATCACGTTCCGCAAAATGTTGCTTGCACCACTTCATCGGGTTTTGGCGGCAACATATAACCATCTTTGCCTTGTTGTCGTTCAAAAGGTTTCTGTAGCACATCATAAAGCGCATGAAACACAGAAAAGTCATTATGATCTTCAGCCGCTCTAATTGCCGCTTCGACTTGATGATTACGTGGAATATAGACCGGGTTAATCGACTGCATACTCGCCTGCCGTTCATTATCATTAGCTGATTCTAATGATAAACGTTGACGCCAGCGCTGCAACCAAGCATCAATCGCTTCAGGCTTAGCGAATAACTCACGCAGTGCCGCATCCTTTTCATTGGGCTCAGTGTCTAATTGCGATAGATGATAAAACGTCAGCGTGAAGTCAGCCTGATTAGCCGCCATGGTATCCAGTAAGGACTCTAACAAGGATTGATCTTCTTCCGGGCTAACATCGGCAATAGGCGTTAAGCCACACTTGGCTCGAAAACCCGATAGCCATTCATCGCTATAACATGTGAAATATTTCTCCAGAATCTCTTCTGCCATTGCGACACCCCTATCGGGATCATCGTCAAACAAGGGTAGAAAGGTTTCGCCCAGTCGCGATAGGTTCCAGACACCAATGTTCGGCTGACTGCTATAGGCATAACGCCCGTTTCTATCAATAGAGCTATACACCTGATTATGATCAAAGAAATCCATAAACGCACAGGGACCATAATCAATTGTTTCTCCAGCAATCGACATATTATCCGTATTCATCACACCATGAATAAAACCCAACTGCATCCATTGCGCAATCAGACTCGCTTGACGTAGCACGACAGATTCAAACAAAGCGAGATAAGGATTAGCCGCTCCGGCCACATCGGGATAATTACGTTCGATAACATAATCGGCCAATGCTTTAATCGACTGAACATCATTTTGCATAGCAAAGTACTGAAAGCTACCGACTCGGATATAACTGGATGCAACACGCGTCATCACAGCACCAGGCTTCATCCCTTCGCGCACCACTTGTTCTCCAGAAAGTACCGCCGCCAATGCACGCGTCGTCGGCACATGAAATTGTTGCATCGTCTCGCTGAGCAAGTATTCACGCAACACCGGCCCTAATGCAGACCGACCATCACCGTTACGAGAATAAGACGTACGACCAGAACCTTTTAATTGAATATCCAAAGATGCGCCATCAACATGATCCAGTTCACCCAGATAAATAGCACGACCATCACCAAGCTGTGGATTAAAATGACCAAACTGGTGCCCAGCATAAGCCATAGCCAGTGGATCACTGGAATCATGAACCACATTACCCGAAAAAACATCGGCAAGATGTTGCTCGTCCTGATCATGCGCCGATAAACCAAGTTCAGTAGCAAGCTCATGGTTGAATCTGATTAAGACAGGCTCAGCAACAGGCGAAGGTTTACATTTATCGTAAAACCCTTCACCCAATTCCAGATATCGATTTTTAAAAGGAAGGTTAATCAATGGTGAACTCAAATATAAAAACTAGAGTCGCTAGTTTAACGTAGATGCAAAATAAATAAGTATATTCTGACTTGCTAGCACTCATAACGCTGGGGTCGGTGGTTCAATTCCATCCATAGCCACCATTTATTTAAACCAATTTAAATTTAAGACCTGAACTCGTTTTCCCGAATTACTGTTTTTCCATATCACCTTCAACATAGTACCAACGTCTCGCAATTCTTCGAAAACTAGACATTTCGTGCAAAATACTTAGTTCTTCATCATCAGTTTTATAATAGGCCTTGAACTCAACCCTACCTTCATCACCGTTTTGATCGCTATTGAGTACTTCTAATTTTACCCACTCCAGGCTTTTTTCTGATAGTGGTGCTGCGGTGAGTCCTTTTGAAGATTCGGGTAACCATGTTGCTAATAAATATTCGCCATAGTTACCTAATGCATAGGCAGTATATCGAGAGCGCATGAGTTGCTTTGGTGTTGTTGCGTTAGCACTTCCACTTAGAAAACGTTCACAACATTTTTTGAAAGGTTTACCGCTCAGCCCAGGCTGCCCTCTCTCGCTTCGCAATTCACCTTGTTCGCAAAGGCATATGTCCGTCATACATTAAATTCAGTTATGTAATTTAGATTGATTCTGGTTTATCGAATGATCTTGTAACACGGCTTATAACTTTCAGCAGAAAGCTTCATGCGTTTTTGTTTAACAAACGCACATAATAATTTATCCATCGCATTCAGGATGTATTCATCGCCGCGAATTTCAAATAAACCCTGTTCTTCTATTAATTTCATACTTTCTATTTTTACATTGCCGGCAACAATGCCTGAAAAAGCACGGCGCAGGTTTGCCGCTAAGGTGTGTGACTCCATTCCTTGATATAACTCAAGCGAACGCATGTTCTCGTGATTGGCAATAAACGGGAACTGGAAGTCCTGTTTAATCTTTAATAACCAATTAAAATAAAACGCATCGCCATGTTCAATGCGAAATTCTTTTACTTCTGCAATTCCTTTTTTTACTTCTTTTGCCACAGCAATCGGATCGTCAATAATAATCTGATATCGTTCTTGCGCAGCAGGTCCCAGGGTTAATGAAATAAACTCATTAATTTGTTCAAAATAGTTTCTGGCTGATTCAGGCCCAGTAAAGATTAACGGAAAAGGAATCTGTTCGTTGTCTGGATGTAATAGTATGCCTAGCAGATATAAAATTTCTTCGGTAGTGCCGGCGCCACCCGGAAAAACAATAATGGCATGTGCACAGCGGACAAAAGCTTCGAGACGCTTTTCTATGTCCGGCATTATAACTAGTTGATTAACGATGGGATTGGGTGATTCTGCTGCAATGATTCCGGGCTCAGTAAGACCGAAATAAATTCCTTTTTTAATACGTTGTTTCGCATGAGCTACATTGGCACCTTTCATGGGTGCTTTCATCGCACCGGGACCACAACCGGTGCAAATATCCAATCCACGCAAACCTAGTTCGTAACCCACTACCTTATCATAGTCATATTCTTCTCTAGCAATCGCATGTCCACCCCAACAAACAACAAGATTAGGCTCACTACCGGCCTGTAATACATTGGCATTGCGCAAGATATGAAAAACAGCATTACTGATACCTTCCGATGTAGTTAGATCAATATTTTTATGATCTTTAATTTCGTCAAAAACATAGATGATATCTCGCAGCACAGCATAAAGATGTTCTTTGATACCGAGAATAATTTTACCATCGACAAAAGATCGGGCCGGCGCTGCAATTAATTGCAGTTTTATGCCTCGTTCTACTTGAACAACACGGATATCGAATGACGCGTATTGGTCAAGTAATTCCTTGCTATCATCAATAGCCGCACCGCTGTTTAAAACGGCTAAGGCACAGTTTCTGAATGTGGTATATAGACCACTCTTACTGGTATCCAGTAGACGACTAACCTCAGCCTTGGATAACACATCCATGCCATTAACTGGGGAGATAACAACATCAACGCATTCATCATTCATAATTTATCCAGATTATTGAAAATAATATTCATTTCTTAGAAAACCCATCGTTGCGCCAGAACTCCTTCTGCGCTGCGGTCACTTTTACCAAATAGTGCCGTGACTCCTGCTTAGGATGTTTCTTGGTGAGTTGTTGGTAGACCTCGTTGGGTGGGAGTTGGTTTATCTTGACCACAGCTTGGTCTCGGTTTGATGAAAAGGTCTTAAGTACATTACCCGCGCCGCCGTTGTAAGCGGAGATGACGGTATAGCGCTTGGCGTTTTGGTCTTTAACCTTTGCCAGGTATTGCTCTTGCAGTATCTGGATATAGGCGGTGCCGATATCGATATTGTATTCTGGGTTGTATAGATTCTGTGGTGTGGGCTGGCCGGAGCGTTTTTTTATCTTTTGGAAGACATCTTTACCTGCGGTACTGGGGACGATTTGCATCAAACCATAGGCTGGGGCATGGCTAACAGCAAAGGGGTTGAAACTGCTTTCTGTTTTTATAATGCCGTAGATCAGGCTTTCGTTTACATTATATTTCTTGCTGTATTTCTGCACTAAACTGGCGTATTTATAGGCACGCACTTCTTTGTGCTTTGCGACTAAGGGGAAGATGACTCTTAGGCCATTGCGCTTACCTATTTTTACTTTTGTAATTTTGTTTGCGATCAGGTATTCCGCATATTTATTCGCGCGCCATTGCCATTGTATAGGTTTGCCGTCGTTATCCAATACTTGTTCATAAAGAAACGGTTTGCCGTCACCCTTTGGGGTGGCATCGGTATAAAGATCGACTTGCCTTGGGTCATCGGGCGTAAGTAAGGTAGTGACGATGGCTTTCTTTAGATAGGTTTCTTGTGAATCCGGTGCTAGGGTTTCGATGGTTACGGTTCCGGTCTCGAAATTGATATGGGCGCGGTTGTAGTATTTGTCCGTGTACTTTACATAGTCTTTCGGGCCCGCTTCCTTTGCGTCGTCTTCGCCCCAAATATCGGTTATAAAACCAACAAACTTTTTTAGTCTGACTTTATAGGCCTTGAGGTCGGCTGGAAGTTGCCCTGGATTTAATGCGTATTGTCGACCTTTGCTTTCCAACACTTGCGCGGCGCCCGCGACAGGATCTTTTACGAGTACCGTTGCCGTGCGTATATCACTAACGTTACAACTCGCCAGAGATATTAGTAACAAACACAGTAGGCTTTTATTCATCTTCAAAGGCTTGCTCATTTTTTTTGCATAATTGTGAAGGCACCTCATCTATCTAGTGCTAATAATACCGATAGTTTCTCCTTGGGCAACTGTACCAACAAATCGAAGTGTTTGGTCTGGAGATGTTCGATTAACATGATTCTTTTAACTTATTTTAGGAATGTTTGATTTTAGTCAACTATAACTTCAGCGTCAGCCTACAATATAATAGGACTTGATCTTGTAATATCAATCTACTGACTCAAGATACTAAGAATAAAGGAGATAAAACAGCATGAGCGAGTATAAGCGGGAAAAGGGCATTCTGACCTTGAGTCTTGCAGACGCACAAAACTTTCACCGCACTGCAGATCACAAGCTGGGCGAAAATCCTTCTATTGAGTTTTATGCCGACAAACTCAGAAGCTTTGGCTATGACGTGACTCGGGTAGGTAAAGATGAATTAGATGTAAAAGCTCCGGAAGATGAGATTTATGAATTTTTGAGTGGGCAACTGATTTATCTTTAACGCGATCATTTGAGAAAAACACTGTTTGTTGTTCTATTATTACACTACTGATTTCATAAGAGGTTATGAATGGATTTCAAAGATTATTATAAGATTCTAGGTGTCGCACCCGAAGCCGATCTGAAGGCGATTAAAACCGCCTACAGAAAACTGGCGCGTAAGTATCATCCTGACGTTAGCGAAGCAAAAGATGCCGAAGCCAAATTCAAGGATGTGGCCGAAGCCTATGCTGCCCTGAAAACCCCTGAAAAAAGAGCAGAGTATGATGAGCTAAGAAAATATGGTCAGCATGGGCAAGACTTTACACCACCACCAGGTTGGCAACCTTCTGGTGATCATGGTGGTGATTTTTCCGATTTCTTTGATTCCATTTTTGGCGGCGGTAGAGCACAAGCGAGTCCGGGCGGACCACAACAACATCGCGATACTCGGTTTAGTATTCGCGGGCAGGATATCGAAACCGAGTTACCAATCTTTCTTGAAGAAACACTTTCAGATAAACAAAAATCAATTTCCTATCATCTTCCGCATTACGATGCCGAAGGGCGACGACTGGCCGATGTTAAGAAATCATTGAATATTAAAATCCCCAAGGGTGTTACCGAAGGCGAACGTATTCGTTTAAAAGCTCAGGGTGGACCGGGTATTGGCGATGGCATTAATGGCGACCTGTATTTGCATATTCGTCTGGTACCACATCCTATGTTTGACGTTGAAGGACATAACCTGATCATTACCGTACCTATCGCGCCGTGGGAAGCCATACTCGGCACCAAGGTTGAGGTGCCAACGCTCGCGGGCAGTATTAATTTAACATTGCCGCCGGATACCCAGACCGGAAAACGTCTGCGTGTTAAAGGTAAAGGTTTAGTGAGCAAAACCGGCAGGGGTGATTTATATGCGGTTATAAAAATAGTAATCCCGGAAAAAACTGATGAGGAAGCGAAACAGCTATGGGAAACCTTGTCGGCAAAGATTAAATTCAATCCACGCAGCGAATGGAGTAAGGCATGATGGAAACCAGTATAACTGTTGAGCTCTCGCTCAATGAGGTTTGCGAAATTGCAGAGCTGCCAACCGAAGTTCTAATCACCATTGTTGAAGAAGGTGTGCTCGAACCGAAAGGTTCTTCGCCGGAGGAATGGTGCTTCGATTTTACTATGCTTAGCATCGCCAAACGCGCAGCACGTCTACACCGTGATTTTGATATCGAATGGATCGGGATTCCATTATATCTCGACATGATCGAGGAGATGGAAAAACTCCGTGCTGAAAACAAAACGTTACGGCAACGGCTTGGTCGATTTTTGTTAGAGGATTAATCGATTCACATCGATCAAGATTAGAAAACTATCGCATCATCATCGTATGTTGCTCACCTTGTTCATCCAAGACAATCACTGTCAGTGAACTTCCCACGGGTACAACAGCACTCCATAGTTTGAATACTTCAGTTAACGACACGCCACGGGTTTCATGTGTGGTGGCTAACCAGGATTCTGTTGCAATGACATGGAGCGTCCCTTCGCCTTTATCTATTACCTCTTTGAACTGGGGTATGCCGTTTTGGTTCCTTACGTTTTCTTTATAGGCAGTGAATCTTTGCTTAAAGATTCTAAAACGTTTTTCTTCTGCACTTTCTTTTTTCTTTAGCTTGGTAATTAAGGTTTTATAGATCCAGCCGCTCTTGATATCTTCTCGATTAGTTTTGACCTCTACCCAATCACCCTGCCGTTGGATCTCGATGACTTTTCGGTCTTTTAATAGTTTGATTGGAGAGGCAGCATCCGTTGATGGCGCTGCTCTAAGGTTTACTATATTCCCGGTGATGATGAGTTGATCACCCGTTGCCGCATGGCTGCTACTTATCGAACCGCTTCCGCAAGCAATGACAAGCAGAAGCATCTGGGTGTTTCTGTTTCTAACTCTCAAAGCGTATTCTATTTTATCCTTAATTCTATTTTATAAAGGCAGAGCTAATGAATGTGCCTTCTGATGAATGGTCTGTCAACTGCAGTGCGTTGCCATCGGTGATGAGTATAGAGAGGTGCGTTCGCGACACATGTTTTTGCGCTGCATCTATCTTGACTGTGCCTTTAACACTTCTACCGACCATATTGGGGCCTTTATTGAGCACCGTTGTACCGCTTTCGTCTACGTATTGTACGCTGTCATTCGTAGCAACAAGCTGTCCCGGATAGGATGCGAGTCGAACGGCCATCTTCTCGCCCGGCGATAATTTCACAGATACTGCTGTGTCTTTTGGTAGACGTTTAAACTCTGTTTCTGCCGGGTTTTCTGCTCGGTTTTCCGCCTGGGTCGAGGACTTAAGCTCTTCGGGTAAATGACCAAGGTTCCATGTCGTTTCGAATTCGCTTGGTTTATTTACATCGCCATTTGCTACTGCGCCTTCATTCTGTTTCATTCCCGCGCGGATGTAGCCGATGGTGTCTTCCACGGCTGAGAGATACTTCATGTATTTCATGATGACAGTGACGCGTATCGTATCTATATCACCCTGCTCTTTATTCAAGGACTGGATGATGTCGCGCCAATTCTGATCTTGTGAAAACATCTGTGTATCCAATTCGCGCATGGAACGATCAATGTTCTCAGGTTCATCGACAACACTGTTTAGTATTTTAAACATGGTTTTATTAAGACCAGCGAGTTTCTCCGCTTGCGTTTCTAATTCTTCTCCCGATAACGCAAACAACTCGGCTAGCTTTGCAGACGATAGTGAGGTTCTGCCTTCCAGACAAAACGCGACATCGGTTACCGAACTAAATTGCAGTGTCTGATCACCGATTTTTAGTTCTAGTGGTTTTTTAAATAGTTTATCGAGCATAGGCAGGGGTTTGTGGGAAGACTAACACCTTATGATTTACCATTAGTATAGTAATAATGGTGGCGTCCGGCAGCTTTTTTATTAAATAAATCATAAGTTACATGAACTATTATTCTCCTTTTTTATCGTATTTTTAGGGTACACTTTATTTATTCTAAATCAATAACACTATAGGCATCGTTATGCGCATTACTTTTATTCTGTTGTTTTCTTTTATGAGTTTTATGTTGCTTCCATTTTCTTCGGTAAATGCTGCGCCGCTTAACGTCGGTGGGACGGCTGCTGACTGGGAACTGCAAGCAAAGGATGGCAGTTCGATACAATATTATGCCGATAGTGAAGACAAGGTTTCGGTGATACTCTTTTGGGCGACCTGGTGTCCGTATTGCGCGACGTTGATGCCACATCTGGAAGTTGTTTATCGTAAGTACCGTAATAAAGGCATTAAGTTTTATGCGATTGATGTCTATGAAGATGGTGTTATCGACCCGATAGAATATTTTGATAAGAAGGGATTTTCTTACACGATGTTAATGGATGGCGATGAGGTCGCAACTCAATACGGCGCTAAAGGTACGCCCGCTGTTTATGTAGTTGGTAAAGATAAAAAGGTGATTTATAAACGGCCTGCTGGCGTGAGTGATGTCTTGGTAAAACAGAATGTTGGTTTGCGTATTAAGCAGGCGTTAGCAAAATAAGTAATAGTGGATCGATTGTGCAGACCTTCCTTGGTCTGCCGACGGGGGGTCTCTCCAGCCATTTCCGGAGACAAAGAATTCTTTAAAAACTAATTCGCTACGCTTCTTTGCGCATGTTCATCTACGCTGAATTTGAGTGGTGTTATTTCCTTATAGCCATCGAGCATCCTTTCT